>NZ_JBVJUY010000010.1:0-222799 GCF_055604165.1 Streptomyces sp. NPDC037242 | reverse complement strand
CTTCCGTCCCCTCCCCCCCCCCCCCCCCCCGCCCACCCCCCCGCCCCCCCCCCCCCCCCCGCGCCCCCCCCCCCCCCCCCCCCCCCCCCCCCAGCAGGCCGGCGTCGACGGGGGTGGTGATCCACTCGGCGGCGCTCATGACGCGGTGACCTTCGCGACGAAGGCGTCCAGGTTCCCCGCCATGCGCGCGAGGCGCTCGTCGAGGGTCAGGGACTCCTCGTAGCGCACGGTACGCAGCTTCGGCTGCCGCTTGCCCCGCAGGTACAGGGAGCAGGCGAGGTCCGCGCAGATGTACGTGCCGACCGTGTTCCCCTCGCGGCCGCGCGGGCCGGCCAAGGGGGCGACGAGCAGGGTGGTCCCGGAAGAGGCGTGGCCCGTCAGGCAGACCTGGCACATGCTCGACTTCATGGCGCTGGTGCGGCCGATGGCGGGGACGCGCAGGGAGATGCCCAGCGGTCCCTCCTCCCGGTGCAGCACGAGGTGCGCCCGGAGTGGCGCGCCGGGGTCGACCCAACCCAGGAAGTCCAGGTCCTCCCAGGGCAGTTCGGTGAAGTCGAGGGGCAGTCGCAGGCGCGCTGCCTCGCCCTTCGTGCAGTTCACGAAGGAGGAGCGGATCTGTTTTTCACTGAGCGGTTCCACGGTCGAAGACCCTAATGTCCAGACCAATAGCCCCGCATCTCAATATTTCCAGACTTGGCTTCCTGGCTCCGCGCTAGAACTCCACTGCCAGCTCCCGCAGTCCGCGCATGACGAATCCGCCCTGCCACTGCGGCTCCCGGACCAGCCGCAGCGGCGGGACGCCGTCGACCAGCAGGGCCCCGAAGGACGCGACCAGCTCCTGCCGGGCGAGGGGCGCGCCCAGGCAGTAGTGGATCCCGGCCCCGAAGCTCAGATGCGGATTGTCGGCCCGTACGAGGTCCAGGGCGTCGGGGTCCGCGAAGCGCGCGGGGTCCCGGTTGGCGGACCCGAAGAGCAGCGCGACCTCGGCTCCGCGGGGGATGGCCGTGTCCCCGATCCGGATGTCGTCCAGCACCCAGCGCTCGAACATATGCAGAGGTGTGTCGTAGCGCAGAAGTTCATCCACAGCTGTGGACAACTTTTCGGGATCCGCACGGAAGGTGCGCAGCAGCTCCAGCTGCGCCGGATGGCGGAACAGCGCCCACCAGCCGTTGGCCGTGGCGTTGACGGTCGCCTCGTGTCCCGCGTTGAGCAGCAGCACGCAGGTGGAGACCATCTCCTGCTCGCTGAGTCGGCCGCCCTCATCGTGGGCGGCGATCATGCCGGAGATCAAATCGCCTCCGGGCCGCTTGCGCCGTTCGGCGATCAGCCCGCGCAGGTAGTCGCTGAACTCCACGCTCGCCCGCACGGCCTTGCGCGCCGTCTCCTCGTCGGGCCGCAGCTCGTACATCCCGCAGATGTCCGCCGACCAGGGCCGCAGCAGCCCCCGGTCCGCCTCCGGCACCCCGAGCAGCTCCGCGATCACCGCGACGGGCAGCGGTTCGGCGACGGCGGTGAGCAGATCGCCGCCACCGTCGGAGACCAGCCGCCCGACCAGCTCCCGCGCCAGCCGCTCGACGGCGGGGACGAGCTGCTCGACCGTGCGCGGGGTGAAGGCCTTGGCCACCAGCCGCCGAACCCGCGCGTGCGCGGGGTCCTCCAGGTCCAGCAGGCCGGTCCCGTTGAGCACGTGGAACGGCTCGTGCTCGGCCGGCGGGGCCTGCTGCCCGAACTCCTCGTGCGTGAAGCGGTGCAGATAGGTGCGCCCGAGCCGGCGGTCCCGCAGCAGTGCGCTCACGTCGGCATGGTGCGGCACCAGCCACTGCCCGGTGGCCTCGCACCACAGGGCCCGCCCCTGCTCCCTCAACTCCCGGTAGGCGGGGTACGGATCGGCGACGAACGCGGCATCCCACGGATCAAAGCCCATCCCCGCACCCTAGGGGGTGTCTGGCGGTCAGGCCGGGGTTACGAGACGGGTCTCGTAGGCGAATACCGCCGCCTGGGTACGGTCGCGCAGGCCCAGCTTGACCAGGATCCGGCTCACATGGGTCTTGATGGTGGACTCGGCGACGATCAGGCGGTCCGCTATCTCCGCGTTGGACAGCCCCTGCGCGATCAGGACCAGCACCTCCGTCTCCCGCTCCGTCAACTCCTCCACGCTCCCCGGGTTCACGATCCTCGGGGCTTCGGCGAGCTTGGAGAACTCCGAGATCAGACGCTTCGTCACCGAAGGCGCCAACAGCGCCTCCCCGGCTGCCACCACCCGCACCCCGTCGGCCAGTTGGCGGGCCGAGGCGTCCTTGAGGAGGAAGCCTGAGGCCCCGGCCCGCAGGGCCTGGTACACGTACTCGTCGAGGTCGAAGGTCGTCAGGACCAGCACCTTCGCGTCCGTGTCGGCGGCCACGATCTCCCGCGTCGCCTCCAGGCCGTTCATCTCCGGCATCCGGATGTCCATCAGCACGACGTCCGGTTTCAGCGCCGCGACCTGCGCTATGGCTTCGCGGCCGTCCACCGCTTCGCCGACGACCTCGATGCCCTCCATCGCGTTCAGCAGGACGGAGAAGCCCTCACGGACCATCATCTGATCGTCCACGATCAGCACCCTGATGGTCATGCCTTGCCCTCCACGGGCTCGGACCCGGGCTCGGGCTGGGCACGGCTGCTGACCGGTATGAACACCGCCACCTCGTACCCGCCGGTCGCCGTCTGCCCGGCGGTCATCTCGCCCTCCAGCATGGCCACCCGCTCCCGCATCCCGGTGATCCCGTGCCCCGCCCCCGGCGAGGGCCGCACATCCCCGGTGGCCGCCCCATTGACGACGCGGATCCCCAGGCCGCCCAGTACGTACGACACCTCCACCCCGGCCACCGCGCCCGGCGCGTGCCGCAGGGTGTTGCTCAGGGCCTCCTGGATGATCCGGTACGCCGACAGCTCCACGCCCTGCGGCAGCTCCCGCACCGCGCCCGTCACCGTCTTGTCCACGCTCAGCCCGGCCTCCCGCACATTGGCCAGGAGCCCGTCCAGCGAGGCCAGCGTCGGCTGCGGGGCATCCGGTGCCTCGTAGTCCGCGGAGCGCACCACACCCAGCACCCGCCGCAGCTCCGTCAGAGCCGCCACCGCGTTCTCCCGGATGGTGACGAAGGCCGCCTCCAGCTCCGGCGGCGGGTTCTTCACCCGGTACGGCGCGGCCTCCGCCTGGATCGCCACCACCGACATGTGGTGCGCCACCACATCGTGCAGCTCGCGCGCGATCGTGGTCCGCTCCTCCAGCAGCGTCCGCCGGTCCCGCTCGACGGCGGTGACCTCCTGCTGCGCGGTCACCTCCGCCGCCGCATGGCGGCGGATCTGGATGCTGGCGGCGATGGCCAGCGCGAAGGCGGAGAAGACGAACATGGTGGGCTGGCCGGAGCCGCCGAAGCGGTCACCGAACACGAGCGAGGTGCTCAGGCCGAACGCCACGGTGATCGCCCACATCCACCCCGCGACGCGGGGCCCGGTCCGCAGGGTCACCAGAACCATGACCGCGATGTAGGAGACGAAGGTGCCCGGAGTCCACGGCCAGGTCTGCGACCAAGGGCCGCTCACCACGGCCGCCACCAGCGTCACACCCACGGCCAGCCAGTACGCGGCGATCGGGCGGACCAGGGTCATCAGCACCGGAGCGGCCGACATCAGCCCGACGGCGAACCGGGAGGAGTCGGTGACGTACCCCTCATGCGTGGTGGCCGCGAAGAACATGATGAAGAAGGCCAACACCGCCACCGCCGCATGGCGACGCCACAGGGCGCGGTGGCGTATGCCCTTGGGGAGCAGGCGGACGACGGGGTCATCGGCCCCCGCCAGCGCCAGCGGCCGGTAGGCGAAGGCGTCGGTGAAGAGGTCCTGGCGCAGGGACCGCAGCAGGCCCGTCGCCATTTTGATCTCCGGTGTCCGGGAGGCTCCCCCGGTGGTGGTCTCGCTCATGTACTAGACGGTACGTGCGCCCCTCTGTCACCCGCGTCGCCGCTGAAGGGGATTTCCCGGGGTCCCCCTCAAGTACTACCCGGGGTCCTTTCAGTAGCCCGTCGGGCGGATCAGGCCGCTCTCGTACGCGAACACCGCCGCCTGGGTGCGGTCCCGCAGGCCCAGTTTCACCAGGATCCGGCCGACGTGGGTCTTCACCGTCTGCTCGGCCAGCACCAGGTGTCCGGCGATCTCCGCATTGGACAGGCCCTGGGCGATCAGGGACAGGACCTCGGTCTCCCGCTCGGTCAGCTCGTCGATCCGGGCCCGCGTGGGCGCCCGCGGGGCGCCCATCCGGGAGAACTCGGTGATCAGCCGCTTCGTGATGTTCGGCGAGAGCAGGGCCTCCCCGGCCGCCACCACGCGCACCGCCTCGGCGAGCTGGTCGGCCGACGCGTCCTTGAGCAGGAAGCCGGAGGCGCCCGCGCGCAGCGCCTCGTACACGTACTCGTCGAGGTCGAAGGTGGTGAGTACCAGCACCTTCACGGCCGAGCCCGGGACGGAGGTGATGACCGAGGTGGCCTCGATGCCGCCCATCCCCGGCATCCGGATGTCCATCAGGACCACGTCGGGGACGAGCTCGGCGACCTTCGCCACCGCCTCGGCGCCGTCCACGGCCTGGCCGATCACCTCGATGTCGGGCTGGGTGTTGAGGAGCACGGTGAAGCCCTGCCGGACCATCATCTGATCGTCGGCGATCATCACCTTGATCGGACCGGCGCTGTCGGTCGGGGCACTCATGCGTCCTTCTTCCTTGTGTCGGCGGCGGGAGCCGCCCCCATGGGGAGCACGGCGCTCACCTCGTACCCGCCGTCGGGACGCGGGCCGGCCGCCAGCTCACCCCCCAGCATGCCTGCCCGCTCCCGCATCCCGAGCAGCCCGTGTCCCGCCCCGTGCGACGGTGGGGCCGGCCGGGTCGGCGCGCTGTTGGCGACGCACAGGTGCAACTCGCGGGGCCCGTAGGCGATGCCGACCTCCACGCGGGAGCCGGGGGCGTGGCGCAGGCAGTTGCTCAGGGCCTCCTGCACGATCCGGTACGCGGTGAGCTCGACGCCCGGGGTCAGCGGCCGCCGGATGCCCGCGATCTCGGTGGTGACATCCAGCCCGGCGCCCCGGACGTTGTCCACGAGGCCGTCCAACTCGGCCAGGGTCGGCTGCGGATGGTGCGGGTTGGCGGGATCGTCCGGGTCCTCGGAGCGCAGCACGCCCAGGACGCGGCGCAGTTCGGTCAGGGCCTCCAGCGCGTTCTCCCGGATTCCGGCCAGGTTCTCCTTGAGTTCCTCGGAGGGGTTGTCCACCAGGTGCGGGGCGACCTGTGCCTGGATGGAGATCACCGACATGTGGTGCGCGACGACGTCGTGGAGCTCGCGGGCGATGCGGCTGCGCTCCTCCAGCAGGGTGCGCCGGGCGCGCTCCTCCTCGGTGAGGGCTCCCTGCTCGACGAGCTCGCCCCGGGCCAGCCGCAGGGCGCGCAGCGCGTACCCGAGGAGGCCCACGAAGCCGAAGAGGAGACCGGCACCGACGACGCTGCTCTGGTTCTGGGGCGGACTGAAGAAGCCCTCGGCCAGGGCGGTCCAGGCGATCGAGACGCCGACGACCGCGACCGTCACCCGGGGCGGCACCCGCAGCGCGACGAGCAGCACCAGCGGCGCGAACGCGAACAACCCGCCGGGCAGCCAGGGCCACATCTGCCCATGGCCCACATGGTCGTGGATCGTCCACGAGATGAGGCTGGCCGTCAGCAGGCCGAGCCACCAGGCGGGGATCGGGCGGAACATCGCCAACAGGATGGACACACCCGTCAGGGCGGCGGCGAGGTCCACGAGGCCGCCGCCGACGTGGTAGTGGTCGCGCATCTGCTCCGAGATGAGGAACCCCATGAAGACCGCCGCGTAGCAGACGACCGCATGCGGCAGCCATGCCAGCCAGCGCGGCCGCGACATCCGGGGCAGCGGGTCCGCCCGCAGGGTGAACAGCGCCCCGACCAACTCCCGCCACTGGCCCCCGCCCTGGACGGCGGCTGAGGGCGGGGCTTCGGCCAGGGGTGCGCGCTGCTTGGTCACACGGATCAGCCTAGGCATGCCCGGCCTCCTTCAGGCGGCCGGTCCGCAGACGGGGGCTGCCGGGTGTCGCGGTGGTCCGGGCCGTCCGCGGGGTCCGCGGGGGCCGGGGGCGGGTGCCCTGTTCGTACGTGCGGAACGCGGCCCAGCAGATCGCCAGCGCTGCCGCGAACACGGGCAGCCACAGCAGCCGGGCGGCTATCCACCCCGCGGAGCCGGGCACGGTGTGCAGCCCCGGCAGGTCGGTGGAGACCAGCAGCCCGAGCGCGGTGACGGCCATCATGGCGGTCTGGTGCCAGAGGAAGATCGTCATGGCGGACAGGTTCACCAGGGCCACCTTCGCCCAGGCCCGCGGTCGGCGCATCGCACGGGCCAGCGGCTCCCGGAGCAGCAGGGCCAGGCCGCACTGCGCCAGGCCGAAGGCGACGGCGGCGAGGGTCGGCGGATTCAGGTTCGAGATCGCGGCTCCGGGGACGCCGACCATGGACGCCGGATACCCGCCCCAGAGGATCAGCGCGGCAGTGGCCAGCACGCCACCGCCCAGCAGGAGCGCGGCCGGGGTGCGCCGGGCGAACGCCCCGCGGGACCATGCGGCGCCGAGGGTGTAGGGGACGAGCCAGCCGGCGGCCACATTGACCCAGCCGGTCCACTCGGGCCCGCCGAAGCCGAACCGCCAGACATCGACGCCGGCCACGACGGCCAGCGGCCACACCAGGCTGAGCCGGGCCACGAGCGGGGTCGCGGCGGTGAGCGCAGCGAAGACGAGCAGGAACCACAGCGGGGAGAGCACCAGCTTGAGCAGGGTCCGGACGGTGTCCAACTCCGCTCCGCCGAGCAGCAGTCCGCCCGCCGCCACGGCCCACAGGACCAGCACCGCGGCGACCGGCCGGAACAGCCGGCCCAGCCGCCGGCCGACCCAGGCGCCGTACGGGACTCCGCGCGCCCGGGCCGAGGCGTGGCTCTGGGCGCCGACGTGGCCGCCGACCAGGAAGAAGACGGCCAGGGTCTGGAACAGCCAGGAGACCGGGGCCAGTGCGCTCATGTGGGCGAGCGGGCTGGTGGTGCTCAGGCCGCCGTTGGTGGTGGTGAGCGCGGTGACCAGCCAGTGGCCCAGCACCACCCCGAGGATCGCGAAGGCGCGCAGCGCGTCCACGGAGCGGTCCCGGTCGGCCGGGGTGCCGGAGTCGATGCGGTCCGCGAGTACGGACCAGCGGGCTCGGGCGCGGCGCAGGGGCTCAGACACGGGAGGCCTCCAGGGCGGTGGGCGCGGCAGCTGCGGCGGGGGCCGCCGGGGGACCGAGCACGATCCGGGCCAGGCTGCCGAGGGACTCGGTGCCGGGCTTGAGGTAGTCGCTGTGGCCGGCGGAACCGGCCGCGAAGGCCCGGGCGCCGAAGGCGGGGTCCACGGGGTCGGCGCCGAAGCCGAGCCCGGCGAGCCGTACGTGCGGGACGTTTCCGATCCAGTCGCCGCTGCCGCGCCCGGCCCATATGCGGGCGCCGGTCGGCAGGTCCGCGGCGGAGTCGGCCCCCGTACCCGGGCTGCCGAACAGGGCCACATCGGTGACCTCGGGGCCGGTCGGGGTCCGGGCGCAGACCACGGAACCGTAGGAGTGGCACAGCAGCGAGAGCCGGGCTCCCGGAGCGGCCATCCGCGGCAACCGTTCGAGGAAGGGCCCCAGTTCGGCCGCGGCCTCCTCCGCCCGGGCGGCGGCCAGGACGGTCGTGCTGACCGTGCCGGGGGTGTCGTACCCCAGCCAGGCGACCACGGCGGAGCGGGGGTGCTCGGCCCGGAGGCGCTCCTGAAGGGCGACGGCCCCGGCGCGGAAGCGTTCGTAGGTGTCCAGGGTGGTGTCCGAACCGGGCACCAGGACGGCGACCCGGTCGGCGGTCTCCAGATCGCCGAACACCGCGGTGACGCGGCCCTTGCCGCGCCCGTCGAAGGCGAGGAACCGGGCGCTGTCGTCGGCCTCCATCGCGCGCAGCTTGCGGGCCCGGGCGTCGCGGCCGGCGTCCTGCGCCATGAGGGCGGCCTCGGCGAGGTTGGCGCGGTTGGCCGAGTACCGGGCGAGGAGGCCCGTCCGGGCGTCGAAGGCCACGGGGTCGGGGGCGGGGACGTTGGGGGAGGCGGCGGCGGAGACGGGGAGCACGACGGCCGCGGCGACGAGCCCGGCCAGCAGGGTGCGGCGCAGACGGCCGCCGGGGCGGCGGCCGTTGGGACGGGCGGTGGGGCGGGCGGTCATGGCTCCCCGATTCCTTTGCTCGATACACAGGCGGCTGCGGGGGCCGTTGTGGCCACCCGCGTTCTCTCTGGTTTCGAAATTAGGAATCGGACCCCGTCATCGGCGTCCCGCTGCGGAGCCGCCTTCTGAGCTGGCTCTCAGGTATGACAAGGGGTACTTGGGAGCCATGACGACCCCGTCGGTGCGTGGAGCCCGCCCGTGCTTGGAGCCCGCCCGTGCTTGGAGCCCGCCGGCGCGCGGAGCGGCCACGCGGTCCTCCTGGGACCGACGACCCCGCCGTGACGCGCCTCTCGGACCGGCCCCGGGCGCGCAGGGCCGCGCACCTGGGCGATATGGAGCGGCTCGCCGAGGCCGTCGAACTGGCCTGCCGCCGCTTCGATCCGGCTTTCCGCCGCGTGAACACAGAGATCCTGGGCAACACCGACCCGTACCTCCACGCCCACGTCTGGCCCCGCTATGGCCGGGAGCCCGCCGACCTCGTCCGGATGCCCGTCTGGCTGTACGAGGAGGAGTACTGGAGGAGCCCGGAGTACGAACTCGGCCCGCGCCACGACGCGTTGCGCGCCGCCATCGCGGAGGAACTCGACCGGTTGCAGAGCGTCCTCACGACTGCTGTTCCGCCAGTACGTCCAAGGCCGCGGCCAGGCGCTCCAGGACGCGCACGGTCTCGGCGAAGCCCTCCTCTCCGAGTTCCTCCGCGAGGCGTTCGGCCAGGTCCGCGTGTCCCGGGTTGATACGGGCGATGGCGGCGCGGCCGGCCTCCGTCGGGCGCAGCAGCTTCGCGCGCCGGTGAGCCGGGTTCGGTACGTACTCGGCCAGGCCCTTGGCGGCGAGCAGGTCCGCGATCCGCTGCACGCTCTGCCGGGTGATGCCCATGGCCCGGGCGATGCCGGCGACGGGCAGCGGCTCCCGGAGCACGGCTCCGAGCACCTGCCACCAGGCCGCGGTCAGCCCGGCGGGCCGGGCCAGCTCCTCCGAGACGGCGAGGAACTGGCCGTTCAGCCGGAACACCCCGAGCGCGGTGCGGCTCAGCAGGTCCTGCCGGGCGCGTACGGGGAGGTCAGGCATCGCCGGACTCCGCCGCGGCCATGAGGACGGGGTACGCGCTCGCGTCCGAGTCGTGGAACAGCCGGTACCAGGCGTCGAGCACCTCCGGCTTGTACACCGAGAGCCGCGCGAAGACCTCGCGGGCGAACGCCACGGGTTCGGTCGGGCCCGCCGTGATCAGGTCGCCGTCCGTGACCGCGTCGGCCTCGACGTACCGCTCGGCGCCCGCGTAGCCCGGCTGCCCGGCCAGGTAGAAGGGGGCCGCGCTGGTGTGCGTACGGCCGTCCAGTACGCCGGCCCGGGCGAGGCCGGCCGTGGCTCCGCAGATCGCCGCGACCGGGACGCCGGCCGCCAGGAACTCCGCGGCCTTGGCCGCGAAGGGTGCCAGTTCGTCGCTCGTGTCCCACAGGCTCGCGCCTGTGAGGATCAGCAGCTCGGAGTCCTCGGGGCGCAGGTCGGCGAGGGCCATGTCGGGCTCGACGCGGACGCCGCCCATGGTGGTCACCGGCCGGCCGGGGCCGGAGGCGCTCACGGTGCGGACCCGGTGGCCGCGCTGGGTGAGGTGCGCGGTGGTGTGGCCCGTCTCCCAGTCCGCGTAGGTGTCGTAGACCGCCAGGTGGACCTGCCGCCGCGGGGCGGTCGCCCCGGTCTCCGCCGTGGCCTTCGCCGTCGCGTCCGCCGTCGCGCTCGGCGTCTCGTTCGATGTTCCGGTCATGGGGCTCGCCTCCACTGTCCGTGCATCACTGCGTTCTCTGATGACAAGAGACTGTCATCTCGACAGGATGCTGTCAATCACCCGAACGAGACCCCCACCGCACCCGCCGCGCAGACAGACTGCCGAGACCCGCCCCCCACCCCCATACAGTCCGCCGATGTCCCTCCCCACCTGCGCACTTCTAGCGTGGCCGCATGACCCCTCACGTCACCTCCGGTGCCGCCGTCAAGGCCGCCGACCGCGCTCACGTCTTCCACTCCTGGTCCGCTCAGGCCCTGATCGACCCGCTCGCCGTCGCCGGGGCCGAGGGTTCGTACTTCTGGGACCACGACGGCAACCGCTTCCTCGACTTCTCCTCCCAGCTGGTGAACACCAACATCGGCCACCAGCACCCCAAGGTCGTCGCCGCCATCCAGGAGCAGGCCGCGAAGCTCTGCACCCTGGCCCCCGGGTTCGCCGTGGAACCGCGCTCCGAGGCCGCACGCCTCATCGCCGAGCGCACCCCGGGCGACCTCGACAAGATCTTCTTCACCAACGGCGGCGCCGAGGCCGTGGAGAACGCCGTCCGCATGGCCCGTCTGCACACGGGCCGCGCCAAGGTGCTCTCCACCTACCGCTCCTACCACGGCGCCACCGCCGCCGCGATCAACCTCACCGGCGACCCGCGCCGCTGGCCCTCCGACACGGCGGCCGCCGGAGTCGTGCACTTCTGGGGCCCCTACCTCTACCGCTCGGCCTTCCACGCGACCACCGAGGCGCAGGAGTGCGCACGCGCCCTCGCCCACCTCGCCGACACCATCGCCTTCGAGGGGCCGCAGACGATCGCGGCGATCATCCTGGAGTCGGTGCCCGGCACGGCCGGGATCATGACCCCGCCCGCCGGCTACCTCGCCGGGGTGCGCGAGCTCTGCGACCGCCACGGCATCGTCTTCATCCTCGACGAGGTCATGTCGGGCTTCGGCCGGACCGGGAAGTGGTTCGCCGCCGACCACTGGGGCGTCACCCCCGACCTGATCACCTTCGCCAAGGGCGTCAACAGCGGCTACGTCCCCCTCGGCGGCGTCGCGATCTCCGCCGAGATCGCCGAGACCTTCGCCACACGCCCGTACCCGGGCGGACTGACGTATTCCGGGCACCCGCTGGCCTGTGCCGCCGCCGTGGCGACGATCAACGCCATGGAGGAGGAGGGTGTGGTCGAGCACGCCGCCCACCTCGGCGAGAACGTGATCGGCCCGGCCCTGGCCGAGCTCGCGGAGCGCCACCCCTCGGTCGGCGAGGTCCGCGGCCTGGGCGTCTTCTGGGCCCTGGAGCTCGTACGGGACAAGGAGACGCGCGAGCCGCTCGTGCCCTACAACGCGGCCGGGGCCGCCAACACGCCCATGGCCGAGTTCGCCGCGGCGTGCAAGAAGTCCGGTCTGTGGCCCTTCGTGAACATGAACCGCACGCACGTCGTGCCCCCGTGCACCATCACGGAGGCCGAGGTCAAGGAGGGTCTGGCCCTTCTCGACGAGGCGCTGACGGTCGCGGACCGTCACACTTCGGCCGCATAGCGTCCGTATAACGATTGCTAAATCCGCATACCGGCCACAAATCGTTCGGTTTCAGCCTCGCTGTCTGGCCTATGGTGTCCGAAGATCTACGGAGGAGACGGACCCCTATGCCAGGCAGCGGCGCTGTCACGCGCAACACACTTCGGCAGCAGATCGCGGATGCGCTGCGTGACGAAGTGCTTGCCGGACGCCTCCCGCCGGGCACCGAGTTCACGGTCAAACAGATCGCTGAGCAGTACGAAGTCTCCGCCACGCCCGTCCGTGAGGCCCTGGTGGACCTCTCGGCGCAGGGGCTGCTGGACTCGGTCCAGCACCGGGGCTTCCGGGTCCGTGTCTTTTCCGTTGACGATTTCCGGGGAATGATCGAGGCTCGGACGCTTATAGTGGACGGGATCTTCCGTCGGCTCGTCGAGCGTGGCACCTCCGCAAGCTATGGCGAGCGGCTGGTGTCGGTGCGTCGGCGTGCAGAGGAGGCGCGGCGGGCCGCGCAGAACGGCTCGCTCGAAGTGCTGATCGGTTACGACTTGCGCTTCTGGCGGGAACTGAGCGGGCTGGTCGGAAACTCGTACATCACCGAGTTCCTGCACCGGATCCGGGTGCAGTGCTGGGTTTTCGCCGTACCCCACCTGCAGCGTGCGCCGCAGCAGATGCGCGCCGCGTTGTGGGACGGGCACGGCGAGCTCGTGGACGCGATCACACTCGCGGACGCCGAGGAGGTGCGCCGCTTGGTGCACGCCTACAATCAGCACGGCTTGGACTGGGCTGCCGCTCTGTAGGCGGGCGTTCGGTCTCCACCGAGACCGGCCGCGGGACGACGAGACGAACGGCTTGAACGGGTTGAAAACCAAGAACGGCATACTCACTGCCCCCGCGGTCTCCGCCAGGGGCAAGTCCGCCGACCCCTCGCCCGGGTCCGTCGGCCTGTCCGTGGTCATCCCGGCCTACAAGGAGGAGGAGCGGCTCGCTCCGACCCTTGACGTCGTACGGGAGTACCTCGACGAGCACGTCGGCACCGGCTCCGCCGACTGGGAGATCGTCGTCGTCGACGACGGCTCCCCGGACGGGACCGCCGCCATCGCGCTGAAGGCGGCCGACGAAGACTCCAGGATCCGGCTGATCCAGTCCGAGCAGAACCGCGGCAAGGGCAACGCCCTGCGCCTCGGTGTCGTGGGCTCCCTCGGTCGGCGCGTCCTGATCATGGACGCCGACCTGGCGACTCCCATCGAGGAGCTCGACAAGCTGGAGCAGTCCCTGGCCGGCGACGAGAACCTCGACGCCGCCATCGGCTCCCGCGCACACCGCGACTCCGCCATCGAGCGCCAGCAGAGCATGCTGCGCGAGGTCCTCGGCTGGGTCGGCAACCGGGTCATCCGCCTGGTCGCCGTCCCGGGGATCCGCGACACGCAGTGCGGCTTCAAGCTGTTCGACGGCGACCAGGCACGCACCGCCTTCGGTGCCTCCAAGCTCGACGGCTGGGCCATCGACGTGGAGATCCTCCAGTACTTCCGGCGCAAGGGGTGGCCCGTGGCCGAGGTTCCGGTGCGCTGGGCACACCAGGACGGCTCGAAGGTCCAGCTCCTCGACTACCTGCGCACGCTCGGCGAGCTGATGCGCCTGAACGCGGGCGGCATCGCCGTCGCCGCGCTCTACCTGCTGGGCTCGCTCTTCCTCTACAAGGGGCTGTGGAGCGACCTCGACGGGAAGATCCTGGCGCACTCGCTCCAGGACCAGAACCAGTGGGAGTGGTTCTTCGGCGTCACCGCCGACAACGTCTCCCACCTGCGCAATCCGCTCTTCACCGACTTCCAGAACATGCCAGACGGCGTGAATCTGATGGGCAACACGGTGATGCTCGGGCTGTCCGTGCCGCTGACTCCGATCACGCTGCTCTTCGGCCCGACCGTCACCCTGGCGCTGGTCTTCACCCTCGGCATCGCCGGGACCGCCTGGGCCTGGTACTGGCTGATCCACCGCCGGCTGACCGAGAGCCGCTGGGCCGCCGCCGTGGGTGGTGCGCTCGCCGCCTTCGCGCCGCCGATGATCTCGCACGCCAACGCGCACCCGAACTTCGTCGTGCTCTTCATGATCCCGGTGATCATCGACCGGGCGCTGCGCCTGTGCGAGGGCAAGAGGGTCGTCCGCGACGGTGTGCTGCTGGGCCTGTTCTCCGCGTACCAGGTCCTCCTGGGCGAGGAGCCGTTCCTGCTCTCCGCCATGGGCATGCTGATCTTCGCCCTCGCGTACGCCTTCTACGACCGCGAGACGGCCCGCAAGGCCATCAAGCCGCTGGGCAAGGGCCTGGCCATCGCCGCGGCCGTCTCCGTGCCGCTGGTGGCCTTCCCGCTGTACTGGCAGTTCTTCGGCCCGCAGAGCTACCACTCGGTGCTGCACGGCGAGAACGGGGCGGGCAACCCGCTCCGCGCCCTGACCGAGTACTCGGCCCGCTCGCTCTTCGGTGACGCGGACAACGCCGGCAAGCTCTCGATGAACACCACCGAGCAGAACGCCTTCTACGGCTGGGCGCTGCTGGCCCTGGCCGCCGCGATCACCGTGTGGATGTGGCGCCGGACCGTGGTCCGCGCGCTGGGCATCACCGCCGTGGTCGCCGCAGTGCTGTCCCTCGGCCCCTCGGTGAAGATCGAGACCCTCGGCATCACCGTCCCCGGCCCGTGGGCGCTCCTGCGCCACGCGCCGCTGCTGGAGTCGGTCATCGAGAGCCGTGTGGCGATGGTCTGCGCGCCCGCCTTCGGCCTGCTGATCGCCCTGGCGCTCGACCGGTTCATCGGCTTCAGCGCCCGTGAGCACCGCGTCCTCGGCTACATGGCCGTGGGTGCCGCGCTCATCCCGATCCTGCCGCTGCCGCTGGTGGTCAAGGCCCGCGAGCCCGTGCCGACCTTCATCACGCAGGGCCTGTACAAGGACTACGTCAAGGACGGCCAGTCCCTCGTACCGGTACCGCTGCCGGACCCGATGACGGGCAACCCGCTCCACTGGCAGAGCAGCACCGGCTTCGGCTTCAAGCTGGCCGGCGGCTACTTCAACGGCCCCGACGGCCCGGACAAGGTCGGCATCTACGGCGCCAAGCCGCGGATGCTGTCCAGCCTGCTGAGCGACATCCGCTGGGGCGCCCCGTCGCCGGTGGTCACCTCGCAGATGCAGGAGGAGGCCCGCAAGGACCTCGCCTTCTGGAACGCGGGCGCGCTGGTCCTCCCCGAGAGCCAGAAGCACGCCAAGGAGCTGCGGACCACGATCACCGAGCTGCTCGGTCAGGAGCCGGAGAAGGTCGCCGACTCCCTGGTGTGGCGGGTCGCTCCCCAGTAGCCACAGCCGCCCCAGTACGCACTTCCATGAACCCCGTCGGACCTCCCGGTCCGGCGGGGTTCTGCGCACCCCTTCGCGGAGGGTGTCCGGCGCACTACTCTGGCCCGATCGGCGGCAAACGACTGATCGGAGGCCGAGTGGCCTGTGACCTGTGGCTGGTCCCCCTTGTCGACGTGCTGTGCCACAGCCCCGACAACCCGTTCGCGGAAGAGATCGCCTCGTACGACAAAGCGCTGGGCGAGGCCGGACTCCCGTCCGTGCCGGTGTTCGCGTACATGCCGGGCCTGAGCGGCGACGTCGCCCCGGTCGCCGGCTTCGACTACGACGCCCTGCACTTCCTGCGGCGGGCTTACCTGCTGCAGATCTGCGGGCTGCCGGTGACGCCGGTGGACGAGCTGGGCGGGGACTACGAGCAGCTGCTGGAGATGTTCGAGCCGACGGCCCAGCAGTCGCACCTGGTGTGGCACTACGACCACGCGGGGGCGTACGTCCCGGTGGACTTCGCGGCTCCGCTGGCCAACGAGGAGCTGCTGGCCGGGGGCGGGCCGCTGGGGTCCGCGCAGGGGCTGCTGCGGGAGCTGACGTTCGTGGCGCCCGCGATCGGGATAGACCCGGGGAACCCGCCGGCGGCGCCCGCTCCGCCGGGGCGGCCGACGTCGCTGGAGGAGCCCGCGGGGCCGATCCCGTACGACGACAGCCCCTTCGCGCGGGAGCGGCACGTATGGCTGGGACTGCACGCGGCGGCGACCCGGAGCCTCGGCCAGGGCTCGATGATCATCTTCAGCTGACGGGATCCCCCGGACCCGGAACCTGATGCTCCCGCCCGCCGGACGGCTACCTCGGCTGTTCCGGCGGGCGCTGGCGCGGCATGTTGGGGCGGGTGCCCGGGGGGAGCGGGAAGCGGGCCGGGGGGATGCCGGCGTCCTGGCGGGCCGGGGAGCCGCCCAGGGACTGCATCACCAGCGGTGCGGGCCCGGCGCGGAACTCCACCATCCAGTCCGCCGTCTCCGAGCGCACCAGCTCGGTGATGTCCTCCGAGAACCGGCGCAGCACCGTCAGGCAGCGCTCCGCCGCCTCGCTCGCCGTGCCCTCGGTCGGGCCCAGGATCTCCCGTACGTTCTCCGAGGCCCAGTCGAACTGGAGTGCCTGGAGTCGGCGCTGCACGGCCTGCGCCGTGGCCACGTCCCGCATCCAGCCCGAGGTCAGCCCGAAGAACCGGTCGCAGGCCATGCAGGCGGCCGCCAGGAGGAGCGAGAGATAGCCGTACGAGGCCGCGCCCGGGGCCGAGCCCGTCAGCTCCAGCAGCGGCATCGCGGCGCCCGCGACGGCCCCGGCCGCCGCCCCGGCGCGCAGCAGCCGGGCGCCCCGGCGCTTCCACGCCCGGTCGGACAGGTACCACTCGGCGGTGCGCAGGGCGTCGGCCTCGACCCGGCGGTAGAGCTCGTCGAGCCGCTCGGCGGGCTCGCCCCAGTCCCCGAGAGGGAACGGCCGGCCGGTCAGGTCGCCGTCCTCTGCGGGATCCCGGGGTGGCCCCTCGGGCTGCATCTCCGGCTGACTCACCCGGCACTCCCTCTGCCTGCGCTGACGTGTGGTGGTGCGCGTGTGCGCAATGATGCGCATGCTCTTCCTACCTTCGAATGGCGGGCCATGGGCAACGAATCCCCGGATTTCCGCCCGCAAGGAGGTCTCCATCAGGTACGCGCATGCCTGGTCTCTCACTCGAAAGAGTTGGTCCTCACGGCGTAGGGCGCGGCGCGCGGGGAGCACGTAGGCTCGGATTGACCAAGCCGTCCCGGGCTTGGACCGAGCTACGGAGTGAGTGACCTGTGATTCCCGGTGGTGGCCAGCCCAACATGCAGCAGCTGCTCCAGCAGGCCCAGAAGATGCAGCAGGACCTCGCCGCGGCCCAGGAGGAGCTGGCCCTGGCGGAGGTCGAGGGCCAGGCGGGCGGTGGCCTGGTCAAGGCGACCGTCACCGGCTCCGGTGAGCTGCGCGCCCTGGTGATCGACCCGAAGGCCGTGGACCCCGAGGACACCGAGACGCTCGCCGACCTGGTGGTCGCGGCGGTCCAGGCGGCCAGCGAGAATGCCCAGGCGCTCCAGCAGCAGAAGCTGGGCCCGCTGGCCCAGGGCCTGGGCGGCGGCAGCGGCATCCCCGGCCTCCCCTTCTAGCCCCGGCGGCCCCCGCGGCCGCGGCATCCTCCCACCGAAGCGAAAGAAGGCAGTCCGTTGTACGAAGGCGTGGTCCAGGACCTGATCGACGAACTGGGCAGGCTGCCCGGCGTCGGGCCCAAGAGCGCGCAGCGGATCGCCTTCCACATCCTGCAGGCAGAGCCCACCGACGTCCGCCGCCTCGCGCACGCGCTTCTTGAGGTGAAGGACAAGGTCCGGTTCTGCGCGGTGTGCGGGAACGTGGCGCAGGAGGAGCGCTGCGGCATCTGCCGTGACCAGCGGCGCGACACGACGGTCATCTGTGTCGTCGAGGAGCCGAAGGACGTCGTCGCGATCGAGCGGACCCGCGAGTTCCGGGGCAAGTACCACGTCCTGGGCGGCGCGATCAGCCCGATCGAGGGCGTCGGCCCGGACGACCTGCGCATCCGCGAGCTGCTGGCGCGCCTCGCGGACGGCGAGGTGACCGAGCTGATCCTCGCCACCGACCCGAACCTGGAGGGCGAGGCGACCGCCACGTACCTCGCTCGCATGATCAAGCCCATGGGCCTGAAGGTCACCCGCCTGGCCAGCGGGCTCCCCGTCGGGGGAGATCTGGAGTACGCGGACGAGGTCACGCTCGGGCGGGCCTTTGAAGGAAGGCGACTTCTCGATGTCTGACGCAACGCTGCACGCCCTGGGCCAGGACCCGGACGACTTCGCCGTCCAGATCGCGGACCAGATCGAGTCCTTCATCGTCGCGGTCACCGAGGTGGCCAAGGGCGAGGACCCGGACAGCGCGGTGCCCTTCCTCCTCCTGGAGGTGTCCCAGCTGCTGCTGGCGGGCGGCCGGCTGGGCGCGTACCAGGACGTCCTCCCGGACGAGCGCTACGAGCCCGACCTCGGCCCCGAACCGGACGTGGACGATCTTCGCGAGCGCTTCGCGCTGATGCTGGAGCCGGTCGACGTCTACTCCGAGGTCTTCGACCCCTACGAGCCGCGCAAGGCCCCGGTCGCGCACCGGATCTCCGACGACCTCGCCGACGTGGTGGCCGACCTGCGCCACGGCCTCATCCACTACCAGGCGGGCCGGGTCACCGAGGCGCTGTGGTGGTGGCAGTTCTCGTACTTCACCAACTGGGGTCCGACGGCCTCGGCGACGCTGCGCGCCCTGCAGTCGCTCGTCGCGCACGTGCGGATGAACCAGCCGCTGGAGGAGCTCGACGGCCTCGACACCGATGAGGACCTGGCCGAGGAGGAGCTCGCGGAGCAGGCCGGACGGGTGATGGCGGAGGAGCTCGGCCGCCTCGGGAAACCGTGAGATCCGCCGTGGGATTCGCCCTGTCGGCCGCCCCGGTCGCCGCAGACCGCCTGGTCAGGGAACCTGTTCTTTGATCTGTTCGTCTCATGATGTGGCACGGAGCGGCCGGATCGCGGTCGCTCGTTAGACTGCACCAGCAATGAGACGGACCGAGCGAGGAGCGCACGTGGGCCTTGTCGTGCAGAAGTACGGAGGCTCCTCCGTAGCCGATGCCGAGGGCATCAAGCGCGTCGCC
The DNA here is from genome assembly GCF_055604165.1 of Streptomyces sp. NPDC037242. Classification (NCBI taxonomy): domain Bacteria; kingdom Bacillati; phylum Actinomycetota; class Actinomycetes; order Kitasatosporales; family Streptomycetaceae; genus Streptomyces; species Streptomyces sp. NPDC037242. The sequence goes on along the minus strand of NZ_JBVJUY010000010.1, from coordinate 204,164 downwards.
AAGCGGATCGTGGATGCCAAGAAGAACGGCCACCAGGTGGTCGTCGTGGTTTCCGCGATGGGCGACACGACGGACGAGCTGATCGATCTCGCCGAGCAGGTGTCGCCGATGCCTGCCGGGCGCGAATTCGACATGCTGCTGACCGCCGGAGAGCGGATCTCCATGGCGCTGCTGGCCATGGCGATCAAAAACCTGGGCCACGAGGCCCAGTCGTTCACCGGTAGCCAGGCGGGCGTCATCACCGACTCGGTCCACAACAAAGCGCGCATCATCGATGTCACGCCGGGCCGTATCCGCACCGCGCTGGACGGCGGCAACATCGCCATCGTCGCCGGCTTCCAGGGCGTGTCCGCGGACAGCAAGGACATCACCACCCTCGGTCGCGGCGGCTCGGACACGACCGCCGTCGCGCTCGCCGCGGCGCTGGACGCCGAGGTCTGCGAGATCTACACCGACGTCGACGGCGTCTTCACCGCGGACCCCCGCGTCGTGAAGAAGGCCAAGAAGATCGACTGGATCTCCTCCGAGGACATGCTGGAGCTCGCGGCCTCCGGTTCCAAGGTGCTGCTGCACCGCTGCGTCGAGTACGCACGCCGCTACAACATCCCGATCCACGTCCGTTCGTCCTTCTCGGGACTTCCGGGCACCTGGGTCAGCAACGAGAATCCGCAAGGGGACGAGCAGGTGGAGCACGCCATCATCTCCGGAGTCGCTCACGACGTCTCCGAAGCCAAGATCACGGTCGTCGGCGTCCCGGACAAGCCGGGTGAGGCCGCGGCGATCTTCCGCGCCGTCGCCGACGCCGAGATCAACATCGACATGATCGTGCAGAACGTGTCCGCCGCCTCCACGGGCCTGACGGACATCTCCTTCACCCTCCCCAAGACCGAGGGCCACAAGGCCATCGACGCGCTGGAGAAGGCGAAGGGCAGGATCGGCTTCGAGTCCCTGCGCTACGACGACCAGATCGGCAAGATCTCCCTGGTCGGCGCGGGCATGAAGACGAACCCGGGCGTCACCGCCGCCTTCTTCCAGGCGATGTCCGACGCGGGCGTGAACATCGAGCTGATCTCCACCTCGGAGATCCGCATCTCGGTGGTCACCCGCCAGGACGACGTCAACGAGGCCGTCCGTGCCGTGCACACGGCCTTCGGCCTCGACTCCGACAGCGACGAAGCAGTCGTCTACGGCGGCAGCGGACGATGACCGCGACCCGGTCCCCCGGCCCGGCGCTCGCCGTGGTCGGGGCGACCGGAGCAGTCGGCTCCGTCGTGCTCCGGCTCCTGTCCCAGCGGGCGGACGTCTGGGGTGACGTACGCCTGATCGCCTCCGCGCGCTCGGCCGGCCGGACGCTGTCCGTCCGCGGCGTCGAGAGCGAGGTGCTCGCCCTCACCGAGGACGCCTTCGACGGCTTCGGCGCGGGCGACGTCGTGCTCTTCCTCACCCCGGCCGAGGTCTCGGCCCGGTGGGCTCCCGCCGTCACCGCGCGCGGCGCCGTCGTCGTGGACCAGTCCGCGGCGTTCCGCGAGGACCCCGAGGTGCCGCTGGTGGTGCCCGAGGTGAACGGGCACGCCGTACGGACGCTGCCGCGCGGGATCGTCGCCGCTCCGGACTGCGTGACGGGCGCGATGATCGCCGCCCTGGGCGCGCTGCACGCCGAGTACGGGCTGGCCGACCTGGCCGTCTCCACGTACCAGGCCGCGAGCGCCGCGGGCCGGGCCGGCTCGGAGGCGCTGCGCCGCCAGTTGTCGCTGGTGGCGGGGACCGACCTGGGGGAGCAGCCCGGGGACGTACGCCGTGCCGTCGGCGAGGACACCGGTCCCTTCGCGGGGCCGCTCGCGCTGAACGTCGTACCGTGGTCCGGTGAGTTGCGCGAGGGCGGCTGGTCCTCGCACGAGCTGGCCGTACGGGCGCAGACCCGGCGGATCCTGCAGCTCGACCGGCTCCCGGTGGCGGTGACCTGCGTACAGGTACCGGTGCTGACGGGGCACTCGCTGAGCGTTCGGGCCCGTTTCGGGGCCGAGGTCGACGCCGCGCACGCGCGGGAGATCCTGGACGCCGCGCCCGGGGTGGTCCTGGTGGACGACCCGGCGGCGGGGGAGTTCCCGACCCCGTCGGACGCGGCGGGCACGGATCCGGCCTGGGTGGGGCGGGTGCGGGCCTCGCTCGACGATCCGTGCGGCCTGGAGTTCTTCGTCTGCGCGGACAATCTGCGCCAGGGTGCCGCGCTGAACGCGACCCGGGTCGCGGAACTGGTCGCGGGTGAGTTTGCGTAGTTCACTTTGTAGGATCGTCACTGATCCCTGGATCAAGGTGATGGCCCGACTGCCGCCTCGAAACACGGGGCAACCGGGAAGAGCGGCTACGCATGAGGGCATTGGGGATATCGCGGAGCAGTCCGCCGCGCGCGTACAACCCTGACGGGGGGACGCGTGTCCAACTGGCGTGGCAGAGGCATTGCTGGACTTCGCGGTCATACCGGTGCGCACCGGGGTATTTCCGTCGCGCCGGGGCTCCCGGCTGTCCGGCGGGTTCCCGGTGATCGTTCCCGTCCCGCCGTCCCGGCCGACAGCTCCAGCCCCCACCGCGCCCTCGGCGCTGGCGCCCGCGGTGCCGATCCGCGGCCGCGTGCCCTCGCCCCGCGACGGCGCGGACGACCACGCGAGCATCCCGGCGGCCGCCACGGCTGCGGCGGCCGAGTCGGCGGCCGATCTGGTGGCGGGGACCACCGTCGACCACCTCACCGAGACGTACCAGGCGCACTACCGCTCGCTCCTCGGGCTCGCCGCGCTGCTCCTCGACGACACCGCCTCCTGCGAGGACGTGGTCCAGGAGGCCTTCATCCGCGTGCACTCCGCCCGCAACCGGGTCCGTGACCGGGACAAGACCCTGGCGTACCTGCGCCAGACGGTCGTCAACCTCTCGCGTTCCGCCCTGCGCCGCCGCATCCTCGGCCTCAAGCTGCTGCCGAAACCGATGCCGGACATGGCGAGCGCGGAGGAGGGCGCGTACGACCAGTTGGAGCGGGACGATCTCATCAAGTCGATGCGCGGACTCCAGCGGCGCCAGCGCGAGGTACTGGTGCTGCGCTATTTCGCGGACATGACGGAGGCCCAGGTGGCCGAGACGCTCGGGCTCTCGCTCGGCTCGGTGAAGGCGTACGGATCGCGGGGCATTGCCGCGCTGCGGGTGGCGATGGAGGCTGCGCAGTCATGAACGAGGACCACAAGCCGGGCGAGGAAGAGGCACTGCGGAGCCTGCTGCGCGGGGCCGTCGAGGGACTCGAACCCTCCGAGGGCGCGCTGGACCGGCTGCGCTACGCCGTCCCCGTGCGCCGTACCCGACGGCGCCAGGCCATCGTGAGCGCGGCCGCGGCGGTGCTGCTGGCCGGGACCGCGATCCCGGCGGCCCTGCACATGGGCGCCGCGCAGGGCGGGAGCGCCGACCGCTCGGCCATGGCCGGCCACGGCGAGCACCAGGGCGGCAAGGACGGCTCCTCCGACCCGCACCAGAACGGCTCCGGCACCCACCCGCGGCCCACCGAGCGCTCCGGCCGGAACTACGGCGGCGCGGGCGGGGTCGGGGGCGGACCCTCGCCCGTGCCCAGCGGCGCCTCCGACGCGGCGACGGGCGCCGGCCCCTCGGGCCTCCCCAGCGGCGGCAGCGTCGTCGGCTCCGGCAGCGGGATGCTGCCCCCGCCGGCGGCTCCGGGCGTGCCCGGGTGCAGTGCCGAGCAGCTCGGGGTGTCGGCGAGTGCGCGCGCCCCGGAGGCGGACGGCAAGGTCTACGGGAGTTTCAAGGTCACCAACGTCTCGCCGCGCGGCTGTACCGTCCTCGGCCCGGACACCGTGACCGCGGCCCCCGCGAGCGGGCCCGCGCCCGGCCAGGGCGGTACCGCCGTGGCCGTCGCCGGCCACAGCGCGGGGGATCCGGCGAGCGGGCTGCTGCCCGACCCGTCGAAGGAGGAGCCGCTGATGCTGCTCGCGCCGAACGCGGCGTACGAGGTCCGCTTCGCGTACGTGCCGCCGGAGCAGGCCTGCTCGGCGACGACCCCGAAGCCGGGCGGCACGCAGCCGCAGGGCGGCGTGGCGAACGCCCCGGTGGACGCCGACAGCTCGGGCGCCACGGGTGCGGACGGCGGCTCGGGCTCGGGTACGACCGGCGGGACGGGCGGCACGACGCCGCCGGCTCCGGCCGGTACGGGGGTGACGGTGTCCCACACGCCCAGTACCCCGCTGCCCGGGGCGACCACGACGCAGACGACGATCCCCGACGTGTGCGGGGGCACGGTCTACCGCACGGGAGTGGTCCCGGCGCAGACCCCGGCGGCGCCGTAGCCCTCAGGGCAGGCGCTGCCCGGCTTACGGCACGGCCAGGCCGGCTACGGCACCGCCAGGCCGGCTTCCGCGTCGCGCAGGGTCTCCACCTCGCGGCGGTAGAGGCGGAACCACATGAAGAGCACGAAGGCGGCGAAGACGAACCACTCGCCGGTGTAGCCGAGGTTCTGGAAGGCCTTGAGGTCGAGTCCGGTGTTGCTCGGCGCCTCCGCGGGCACCGGAACCAGCCCGTCCGAGGGGGTCTGCACGGTCAGCCACGCGTCGTACAGCTCGTACGGCACCAGGTTGACCAGCGAGGCCGCGCCGATCACGCCGAGCTGCCCGGCCGGCAGGCCGCCCTCCGCGTTCACGCCCTTGGTGCTGGAGTTCTCGGAGGACTGCAGCGCGCCCGCCACCTCGACGCGCCCGGTCGGCGCCGCCGGCGCCCGGCCCGCGTCCGCGGTGCCCGGCAGCCAGCCCCGGACCACCGGGACGGCCTTGCCGGAGTCGGTCCTGAGCAGGGTCAATACGTAGAAGCCGGTCTTGCCGTCGAGCCGCCGATCCGGGACGAGCAGCTGCTCGGCGTACTCACCGGAGGCCGAAGCGAGCCGCCCGGAGGTCTTCTTGTCCACCGGAAGCAGCGATTCCAGCGGTACGGGCGCCTGGCCGGCGGGCTGCCCGGCGGTCGCCTCCTGGTGGGTGGCGACGCGGTCCTCGAACCGGCCGAGCTGCCAGGTCCCCATGAACAGGCAGAAGGGAACGCCGAGCGCGACGAAGACGTTGATCCCCCACCACCGCGGGGTCAGGAGAAACCGGTGCACCCCACCACCGTACGGGGGGTGCACCGGTCGCCTTCTTCCGGGGCTCCGTCAGGCGGGCAGGTGCTTCAGCGCGAAGTCCAGCTCCATCCGGACCTGCTTGATCCGCTCCTCCACCACGAGCGAGCCGTGCCCGGCGTCGTAGCGGTACACGTCGTGCACCGCCCCGCGCGCCGCGAGCCGGTCCACGTAGTTGTCGATCTGCCGGATCGGGCAGCGCGGGTCGTTGACGCCCGCCGCGATGTGGACGGGAGCCTTCACCGCGTCGACGTAGGTCAGCGGCGAGGACACCTCGAAGCGCTCCGGGACCTCCTCAGGCGTGCCGCCGAAGAGGGTGCGGTCCAGGGACTTCAGCGCCTCCATCTCGTCGTGGTAGGCCGTCACGTAGTCGGCGACCGGCACCGCCGCCAGCCCCACCGCCCAGGCCTCCGGCTGCATGCCGAGGCCCAGCAGCGTCAGGTAGCCGCCCCACGACCCGCCCGACAGCACCAGCCGCGCCGGATCCGCGAGGCCGCTCGCGACGGCCCACTCGCGGACCGCCCCGATGTCCTCCAGCTCGATCAGGCCGACCCGGTGCTTGAGCGCGTCGGTCCACTCGCGCCCGTACCCCGTCGAGCCCCGGTAGTTGACCCGCACCACCGCGAAGCCGTGGTCCAGCCAGGCCGCCGGGCCCGCCGCGAAGGCGTCGCTGTCGTGCCAGGTGGGCCCGCCGTGCACCTCGAAGACCGTCGGGAAGGGGCCGTCGCCGTGGCCCACCGGCCGCTGCGCCAGCGCGTGGATCCGCCCGCCGGGGCCCTCCACCCACACGTCCTCCACCGGCACCGAGCCGGGCGGCCGGAAGCCCGGCGGGTCCAGTACGACCCCGCCCGCCGTCGACCGCAGCGCCGAGGGCTCGGCCGCCGAGGACCACTGGTACTCCACCGACCCGTCGGGCCGCGCCGTGGCGCCCGAGACCGTCCCCGGCGGGGTGTCCAGGCGTACGAGGCCCCGCGCGGCCAGGTCGTAGCGCCACAGCTCGCTGCGCGCCTCGAAGCTGTGCGCGATCAGCAGCGCGGAACCGTCGGGGTACCACTCGGCGCTGACGTCGCCCGGCAGCTCGACCGCCAGCTCCTCCTGCGTACCGGTGGCCACGTCCCACACCATCGGCTCCCAGCGGCCGCGCCGCTGGTGGCCGATCAGCAGCCGGGTGTCGCCCGCGACCGGGGCGAAGCCCAGTACCTCCAGGCCGAGCTCCTCGGTACCGCCCTTGGAGTCGTCCAGCTCGGCGACGGTCTTGCCGTCGAGGGTCAGCACGCGCAGGGCGGAGTGCATGGCGTCGCCGTGCTCGGTGTGCTCGATGGCGATCAGGGACCCGTCGTGGGACAGGTCGCCCACGCCCGCCGACTCGCGGTGCCGGTAGACGACGGCGGGAGCGCTGCCGTCGGTCCGTACGACGTGGATCGTGGACCCGTCCTCGTCGGTGGACCGGCCCACGACCGCCGTACCGTCACGGCCGATGGCGAGCCCGGCGGGGTACGAGGGCTCCAGTCCGGGCGTGGCCGGCTCGTCGGGGCCGCCCGCGAAGGGCTGGCGCACCCAGGTGCCGAACTCGTCGCCGTCGGTGTCGGAGAACCACCAGATCCACTCGCCGTCGGGGGACAGGGCCCCGTCGGTCGTGCCGTTCGGGCGGTCGGTGGCCTGCCGCTGCGCGCCGGTGGCGCGGTCCCAGGCGTAGAGCTCGTAGGTCCCGGTCGCGTTGGAGACGAAGAGCGAACGGTCCGGGGCGTCCTCTGCCCAGTCGGGCAGTCCTACGCGCGGCGCCCTGAACCGCTTTTCCCAGTCGGGCATGGCGTGTGCGTCAGTCATGCCCCTATGTAACCCGATGCCCCGGGATGCCGACTGGTCCGAACGGGTGCATGGTGGTGTGCGTACTCCGATCGTCCTGACGTTCCCGAGGAGGAGTGATCATGGCCAAGAAGGCTCGTACCGGTCAGCACGGCCACCAGGATTCCCAGCGTGCGTTGGCGAAGAACACGGCGGCCGAGGCACGCGCCAAGGCCGCGGTCCAAGACGTGCACTCGTCCGCCGCGAAGACCCGGGGCATGCAGCAGAAGGCCCAGTCCAAGCGCGGCTGACCCCACGGCGGCCCGCGGTGGCTAGGGTGGCGCCATGCGGATGATCGTCCGGGGCGCCCGGCTGCTGCACGCCGGCGACGGCACCGGAAGCCGGGGCCTGCACGACGTCGAGGTCGCGGAGGACGGGCGGATCGCGCGCGTCCTCCCGCACGACGACCAGAAGGAACCGCCGGCCACGGGCGTGCTGATCGAGGCCCACGGCGGGCTCCTCACCGCGCCCTTCGTCGAGCCGCACATCCACCTCGACACCGCCCTGACGGCGGGCGAACCGCGGCCGAACGCCTCCGGCACCCTCTGGGAGGGCATCGCCTGCTGGAGCGAGCGCAAGCGGACCCTGACCCGCGAGGACGTGATCGCGCGGGCCACCGAGGTGCTGCGCTGGCAGGCGGCCCAGGGCGTGCTGCACGTCCGTACCCACTGCGACGTCACCGACCCGGCGCTCACCGGGCTCGACGCCCTGCTGGAGGTCCGCGACCGGGTCCGGGACGTCATGACCCTGCAGATCGTGGCCTTCCCCCAGGAGGGCATCGCCTCCTTCCCGGACGGCGCGGTGCTGCTGCGCGAGGCGATCGTCCGCGGGGCCGACGTCGTCGGCGCGATCCCGCACTTCGAGGACACGCGCGAGGACGGGGTGGCCTCGCTGGGCACCGCCTTCGCACTGGCCGAGGAGTACGGGCTGCGGGTGGACGCCCACTGCGACGAGATCGACGACGAGCAGTCCCGGTTCGTGGAGGTACTGGCCACCCTCGCCCTGCGCTCGGGCCTGCGCGAGCGCGCCACCGCCTCCCACACGACGGCGATGGGCTCCTACGGCGGCGCGTACAGCTTCAAACTCCAGCGGCTGCTGGCGCGCTCCGGGATCAACCTGGTCTCCAACCCCTTCGCCAACCTGGGCCTCCAGGGCCGCTTCGACGCCTACCCCAAGCGGCGCGGCCTCACCCAGGTCAAGGAGATGCTGGCGGCGGGGGTCAACGTGGCCTTCGGACACGACGACGTGATGGACCCCTGGAACGCGCTCGGCACCGGCAACCCGCTGCAGACCGCCCTCGTCGGCATCTACGCCGCCCAGCTCACGGGGGCCGACGAGATCCCGGTGGCCTTCTCGATGGTGACGGACCGCGCGGCGCGCGTACTGGGCCTGTCGGAGGCGGAGTACGGCATCGCGGAGGGCGCCCCCGCCTCCTTCGTCCTGCTCCCGGCGCCGAGCCCCGAGGAGGCGATCCGCCGCCAGGTGCGCCCGCGGTACGTCGTCTCGCGCGGCACGGTCCTCGCGGAGACCCCGCCGGCGCCGGCCCGGCTGCTGGCGTGGCCGGGCGAACAGGTCCCCTCCGAGGTGGACTTCACCCGGCGCCGCCTACCCTGACACCTCATGACATGGACTTTTGACACCCCGGCGGGGCGGGCCGCCCTGGAGATCGCCACCGAGTACGCGGACGCGGAGCTGCTCGCCCACTCCGTACGCTCCTACGCCTTCGCCGCGCAGTACGCGGAGCAGCACGGGCTGGCGTACGACGGGGAACTCCTCTACGTCAGCGCCCTGTTGCACGACCTCGGCCTGACGGCGCCCTTCGACAGCCACACGCTCCCCTTCGAGGAGGCGGGCGGTCACGTCGCGCGCGTCCTGACGGCGGGCCTGGGCTGGCCGGCGCAGCGGCGGGACCGCGCGGCGGAGGTCATCGTGCTGCACATGCGCGACGACGTCACGGCGGCCGAGGACGTCGAGAGCCACCTGCTCCAGGTCGGCACGAGCGCGGACGTCTCCGGGCTGCGGGTGGCGGACTTCGACCCGGCGTTCACGGCCGGCCTCCTCGCGCAGCACCCGCGGGGCGGCTTCGGCGCGTCCTTCCTCGCGCTGGTCGAGGACCAGGCCGTACGCAAGCCCGCCTGCGCGGCGGCGGCGTACGTCGCGGGCGGCGCGGCCGCGCGCATCGCGGCGAACCCGCTCGGCTGACCGGGACCGGCCGCCCCGGGCTGTCCGGGGCGGCTGGGCGGCCGGGCGGGTCAGAACAGCCCGATGAGGTTGTCCAAGGACCAGACCTGCCAGCCCATCGCGAAGAGGGCGACGGCCGAGATCAGCGCCATCATCAGGTTCTGCCCCTGCTCGCCCCAGTCGTGGATCATGAGCACGAGGTAGACCAGGTTGAGAACCAGCCCGGCCACCAGGGCTATCGGGGTCAGCAACCCGACGATGAGCCCGAGCCCGAGGGCCAGCTCCGCGTAGGCGACGAGGTAGGCCATGAAGCGCGGGTACGGCTTCACCACCAGGTCGAAGCCGCGCGTGACGAAGCCCCACCGGTGCTCGGCCGCCACCCCGGCCGCCCACCGGATGCCACCGCCGCCGAACCAGTCCTTCTTGTCCTTGTGCCGCCAGCTCTCCAGCCACCACAGCCCGAGCCCGATGCGCAGAACGGCGACCCATTCGGGCCCGCCGAGCCAGATGGTCTGCATCCCCGGTTCCCTTCCTCGCGTACCTGACGATCCGTCAGTTTCCAGGCGAGGGCCCCCGCGTGGCAAGGGGTCCGGCGCCCGAGATGCCTCCCGGCCGCCGGAGGGGGCGTCCACATCACTCCGTCTCGTCCCCGCCGGGCACCCGGAGCAGCCCCGGGAAGAACTCCCCCCTTGGCCCGCCCGCTGTACTTCAGGTGGCATCCGGCTGGCGCACGGGCAAGCCGCGTCGAATGCCCGTCGGCAGCGGGCTCGTTCCGCCTCGTCCGGGTTGGGGACGCGCAGGGAGCGGCCGGGCTCGACGCGGGTGAGTATTCGGTGGTCCGTACGGAGTAATCGGCCTGCCGACCTGTTTGATCACTCTTCGTAGTGGATGTGCGCGTGCGAGAGATCCCAAAAGTCATCGGGAGGAGTTCCGCCCTCTGTAAGGACACTCCCTCAGAAGGGCGATCAAACATGGTCAGCCACCTCGCAGTTCGCGTCGCGACCGCCATGGCCACGGCAGTCACGCTCGCGCTCTTAACCCCGGCGCCGGCCCACGCCGGCGCCATCGGCTCCACCCCGGTGGCGACCTTCGACTACCAGGTCGGTGGCGTCACGATGAAGGTCCCGACGGGCTGTATGTTCACCCACATCATCCGTGGTGATGGCAAGAAGATCACCTACCAGAACGCCGGCGTCGACTGCGGCTTCGTCGGAGCCCTCAACGCGGGCTTCTGCAACTGGCGCATCGACTTCACGTACGCCGATACCGACAACAAGACCTACAAGACCTCGCCCGGCAAGACCCACACCGAGTGCGAGATCCACCCCATGCGGGACAACGCTCCCCAGACGCTGCCCCGCTACGGCAAGGCATGTGCCCATCTCAACATCAACGGTGTCCGCAGGGTCAGCCAGTGCCACCACATTACGAAGTGAGCCGCGCATGACCACCCAGCCCACCCCTGAAGACGCCGCCTGGGAAGCAAGGCGTCGACGGGCCGGCATCGTCGCCTTCCTGGCCGGAGTCGTCGCTTCCCTCGCCTTCTTCGCGTTCCTCCCCGGGCTCCCCCACGTCATCGACTGGGGTGCGATTCTCACGTCCCTCGCCGTCGGCGCACTGACCCGCTGGGCATACCGCGCTCGGACCGCGAAGGGCCGGCTCCCCTCCGAGTAACCGCCAACCCGCCACCACGAGGCCGGAGCGTTGTTCTCTCGAAGGCGCAGCTGCAGGCGGCGCCTCCGTGGAGGTCGTCCGCCTGCAGCAGGCCTCAAGGCCGGCGTAGGGCAGCTCAGCTGCCGGCGGTGAGTTCGCCGCTGAGGGTTCCGTGCAGGCGGGCGCTGGGGGCGTTCAGGCCGGTGATCTCGACGGTCTTGCCGCGCTGGGCGTAGCGGTGCTCGATCGCGTCGAGGGCGGCCACCGAGGAGGCGTCCCAGATGTGGGCGGCGGAGAGGTCGATGACGACCTTGTCCGGGTCGCGGGCGTAGTCGAACTGCTCGACCAGGTCGTTGGAGGAGGCGAAGAAGAGCTCGCCGGTCACGCAGTAGACGACCTGTCCGCCGTCCGGGTCGAGGACGGAGGTGACGTTCGCCAGATGGGCGACCCGCTTCGCGAAGATGACCATCGCGGTGACGGAGCCCACGACGACGCCCACGGCCAGGTTGTGGCTGACGACCACGCACACGACGGTGACGGCCATGACGGCGATCTCACCGGCGGGCATCCGCTTGAGGGTCTTCGGCGCGATGGAGTGCCAGTCGAAGGTCGCGAAGCAGACCATGACCATGACGGCGACGAGGGCCGCCATCGGGATGTCGGAAACCACCGGCCCGAAGGCGATGCACAGCACCATCAGGAAGGCGCCGGCGAGGAAGGTCGACAGCCGGGTCCTGGCGCCGGACACCTTCACGTTGATCATCGTCTGGCCGATCATGGCGCAGCCGCCCATGCCGCCGAAGAACCCGGTGACGATGTTGGCGATGCCCTGGCCGATGGACTCCCGTGTCTTCGAGGACCGGGTGTCGGTGATCTCGTCGACGAGCTTGGCCGTCATGAGCGACTCCATCAGCCCGACGAGCGCCATGGCCAGCGCGTACGGCGCGATGAGGGTCAGCGTGTCCAGGGTGAGCGGCACGTCCGGGAGGCCCGGCACCGGCAGCGCGGACGGCAGCGCGCCCTTGTCGCCGACGGTGGGGACCGCGATGCCCGCGGCCACGGTGATCGTGGTGAGGATGACGATGGACACGAGCGGGGCCGGGACCGCCTTCGTGACCTTCGGGAAGAACACCATCAGCGCCAGCCCGGCCCCCATCAGCGGGTAGACCGCCCAGGGGACCCCGTACATCTCGGGCACCTGGGCCATGAAGACCAGGATGGCGAGGGAGTTGACGAAGCCGACCATCACCGAGCGCGGGATGAACCGCATCAGCTTCGCCACGCCGAGCGCGCCGAGCACGATCTGGAAGACGCCGGCCAGGACCACCGCGGCAACGAGGTAGCCCAGCCCGTGTTCCCGGTTCAGCGGAGCGATCACGAGGGCCACGGCGCCCGTCGCGGCGGAGATCATCGCCGGCCGCCCCCCGACGACCGAGATCACGACGGCCATCGTGAACGAGGCGAACAGCCCGATCGCCGGATCCACCCCCGCGATGATCGAGAACGAGATCGCCTCGGGGATCAGCGCCAGCGCGACGACCAGCCCGGCGAGGACCTCGGTCCGGAAGACCTTCGGTGACAGCCAGACGGGCCGCGTCGGACGAAGGGCGTCACGCAGCCGCGCGGATATGAGTACAGAAGAGGAAGACACGGGGCACGGACCTCGGGCTCGGGCTCGGGCACACCCGAACCGACAGGAGGGCGCGCGGAGAAGACGCGAAGGGCGAGGCCGCTCAGGGCCTCGGGGACGCAGGAAGGGCCTGATCCGCGATGCGGATCAGGCCCTTGACCTGGTCTTACGAAGTCGGGGTGGCGGGATTTGAACCCACGACCTCTTCGTCCCGAATGAGGTCCACCCAAGATCCCCACCTGCGCGAACAAGGTTTCCCCAGGTCAGGGCCATGGCCTCGAACGGTCTGGGCCAGTCTCAAGGGGCCTCGGGGAGCAGACCGGCTCCCAGCTGGCTCCCAGCAGCCGACGTCGTCACGCGCGTGCTCCCTCGCGGTCGTCCGGACGGCGACGGCGTAGGCGATGAGCTGACCAGCAACGCCAGGCCACCTCTCCGTCCCGCTTTCCGCTCACTCATCTCTGTACGTCAGCGTTCACGACTGCCTGTAGGCGAACGACCCTGAACGCAGATGGATGCTCGCGAATAAAGGCCTCCACCTGCACAAAAGGTGCCGTACAGCACCTCAGTGAACGTCTCAGCCGCTCGGCGCCAGTGATTGTCTAACTGGGTAACAACCACGGCGCACAGCCGCAGACGCTGGCGGCACTACGGGTGCTGGTCAACGAGTCCTGGGGTTCACCACTCGCCTCATTTGAAGCAGGTGGAAGGCATCGCAGGTCAGCCCGCCGGACCAATCATCGCATGATGGCCCGGAAAGGCCGATATAACCGACACCCTCACGCACCCACATCAGGCCTAAACCTCGCCGTGGCCCGCCTCGCGCTCTTCTTTAAACGATACCGGCAAATCTTCCACTGGACTAATTTGCATGAAATCATCCGGTTCAGCGTAGACGAAATCAGTCACCGACCGCGCACCACGGCGCGAAATTCGATGACGTTCCTCTACAGTCACCGTCACATGCTGTCCCAGTTGCCACCCCACCGAAGCGATCTGTCCGGGTTCAAACTTTACAGTTACCGCCGGGCTCGCAGCAGGCCTAATAACTGCCACGCCAGAGAGCTTTAGTTCAGTAACCAGGCCGGACACCGAACGTCGCACTGGAGAGAAAGCTTCACCGTGGCTTTTTCTAAGCTCGCGCAAGTAGCCCTTGCCGGTTTCCGTCAACGAGGAGCTACGCACCTCGCCGCCGGACTGCAGCCAGCGCAACTGCATCGAAAGATCGAACCGATCCAGCGCACTGACCACCCTTGAGAGGCTGGATAGCATGGGTGTCCATTCAGACACATCAGCTCGAGCTTCGAGTGTCCCTACTGCGTCCAAAAGTGAATTCATCACCTGAGACGTGGAGTTCGGCTCTGCTGAGATTTCCTGAGCAGAATCCTGCTGATTGGAGCCCGCGATAGGTCGGACATGCAAAACAGTGCTACCCGCAGAAACCCCGATGAGCTCCAGCTCGACATCCTCGGCGGAAGATGCAGTGACCCCGTCCTGAAGAGGCTTGAGGAGGGCGTTGCCCACCGAAAATCTCAAGCCCCCAGTGCCCGATTCCCCTCCATAAAGGCGAATCAACAGCTCTTCTGGAAGTAGATACTCGGGCTCCCATTCACGTACAGAACTGAGCCAATTGGAGCGCTGCTCCGAATCAACTTCGTCCTCTGTGCGCGAAGAGACGTCCTCGGCCTCCAGCCATGCGTCAAGGCTCTCGCGATGGCTATCGAGGATGCGCTGTCGCCAGCTGCTCACGGTGCCACCTCCAGGTACCCGCGCTGAGGTCTAGCAGACTCCAAGGTGGGCGCGCCCTTCTCGCCGGGCGGCCGACAACGCTGCCACCAATCATCCCATGCCCCCCGCTCGCGCAGGTAGTCCTGGTCATCGGCCGGCAGCGCCTTGGACTTAAATACGGAGCGAATCGGCCTGTAGCCGATCCGTAGACTAGAGACACTGAACTCAGGCAGTACGACGTCACGGTCGAACGCCTTCGTCATCCACCCTGACTTGGGCTTGCCCTTGATCAACTGTTCACCGGGGGTGTTGATCAGGACAGCAACGTCAAGGTTTGAAGGGTTCAGCTTCGAACTCACGCAGCTCCCTCCCAGCCACAGACGATGGATCAGCGGTTCGCCCTGCAGTACCCCCTCGAAATGCTCCTCAAGGGCAAAGAACCGGGCCAGATAGCGCTCGAAGCCCTCCCAGATAGGGAGGCGGGTTTCCGAGTGCTTGAACAACTCGCGGTCGACGAGCAGCTGCCGCGCGTCCTCGTAGGCAACATGGAACCGGCCCGGCGGCAGGTAGGAGTACGCCCCATCTCCCAGCTGCGTCGTGAAGTCCAAGTTCATCCGTCCCCCGAGCCGCGATCCGATCACGCTCCTAGCACGCTATCTGAGCCCTCGGACACTCACAGCGGCAACCCCCCGGATCCTTTGCTCTCTCCAGGGCTGGAGCCTGTGATGAGCTGGGTAGTGCAGGCCTCTCGGGTCGACAGGCCAACTGCCCCTGACGCTAGACGGGAGCACTGACAGCGACACCGGCCGACTGTCTAACTGGGTAACAACCGGGGTGCGCACAGGCGGACTTGCACGGCCGTCTGCGGACGAACCATGCAGGTCAGAGAGGCACGGTGCGCCGGACGGGGCAGGCCTGCACTGCTTCAAGGGCAGCGAGCTTCATTTCCATCGCAGTCCGATTTTGGATGCCTGCCTTCGGTCGCAGCAGTCGTCCCATTCCCACAGGTGCAGGGGCCGTCCTGGCCCGTATCCTCGATCCTCGTCTATAGCGACGGTGATGGCCGGATCGTACTCCGCAGGGAGGCCGACGCAGTCGAGGACCCACTCAGCGGCCGTTTGCTCTGAGGGGCTGGCCGGCTGGTTGGGCGAGGGTCTGCCTGACGACTTCGAGGGCTTCGCTTGGGGGTGTGTGTTCCCATACTCGGACGACCGTCCACCCCGCCTCTGTCAGGAGTCGGTCCGTCTCTCTGTCCCTCCTGATATTGCCCTCGATCTTCTCCCTCCAGAAGTCGCGGTTTGTCGCCGGTATCGACCCGTGTTCAGGGCAGCCGTGCCAGTAACATCCATCCACGAACACCGCCACCCTGGCCTTGGAGAAGACGACGTCGGCCGTTCGGCGCAGATACGGGAGGGGTTTGGTGGATACGCGGTAGCGAAGTCCTTCCCTATGCAGTAGCGAGCGCAATCGGAGTTCCGGCTTGGTGTCCCGGCTCTTGTTGGAGCGCATCGACGCGCGAGTCGCTGGCGAGGACGCCCACGACCCTGCTGTGTCCTCCCCGACGAGCAGGCCGGTCTGCCCCGCCAGTCTCCACGCCTCCCGCAGGTTGGCAGAACGAGTCGGGAGATCGACCTCCCCGAGGCGCAGCCGCCGTCTTCGGCCGTCCGAAGTCCACTGCAGGACTGCCGACACCCGCCCCGTCTTGCCGGAGGGACTCAAGGCCACGCTTGCCAGCCCTCTGCGTCCCCCGCCCACATCCACGAGGCGGTTGGAGGCACCGCCGGCCGCCCGATCCTGTTCCCGCGAGCGCCGCGTCCTGGTCAGCCCTGCTCGCGGACGCCATGAGCGAGGGGATGCCTCCATGCTGCGGGTAGGGGATTCCCCACGGGGAGCACCCGTCGCTGCACCATTCTCAACATCTGCCACACCTGGACGGTACGACGCTGAAACGACCCGGTCCACGCCTTCCTGACTTGGACCTGAGAAGGGGCCGGCGCATTCGACGAGACCGTCTGTGTCTCCAGCTGGGTGAACGCACTCCGGCTGCAGCGCAACATTCGGTTCGTGATCCTGCGCGATCACTCCGGCATGGTCCAGGTGATCGAGGCTCCCCTCGTAGCGTGGAGTCCGTGACAGCAGGGGATGTTGGTTGTCGTGGCGGAGAAGCATCGAGTGTTCACGGCGGAGTCTCGTGAGGGGGCGGTACGCATCGTGACGGAGACAGGGAAGCCGGTCCCCGAGGACCTGACGCGTCTTCGCTGCGTGAAACATGGCGGTGCCTGGTCAGCTCCCGTCGTAGGCAACCTGCACCCGTATGGTGCCCTTGGCCGTGTGCAGGAAGGCGTCGCCCTGCCCGGCCAGAGCTTCCGCTCCGGTCTCGTCCAGAATGATGCGGCTGTCGGTCGCGGTCTTGACCCGCAGGGCGAGTTGGGCAGGGAAGTTGGAGCGGATGGTCGTCGAGATAACGTCGGCGCTTGGTCGCTGCGTGGCTGCGATGACGTGGATACCCGCAGCGCGGGCCTTCTGCGTCAGGCGCTTGAGCAGCACTTCGATTTGCTTCTTCTCTTCGGGATCGCTGGTGAGGTCGGCGTACTCGTCCAGGACGATGACGATCCAGGGCTTTCGGTCTCCTTTGTCGACCTTGGCGTTGTACTCGACGAGCTTCCGTGTGCGGATCGCCTTCATGTCCTTATAGCGCACGGCCATCTCTTCGACGGTTTCCTCAAGAATCTCGATGGCGTCTGCGGCGTCCATACCGATCACGCCATCAAGGTGAGGGTCGTCCTCAAAGTCGACTAGCTCGGTGCCCTTGGGATCGACGAGGCGGAGTCGCAGGGTGCTCTTGTCGTATCGGACCAGGCCCTTAAGGAGCGTGTCCAGAGCGACTGACTTTCCTGATCCGGTAGTGCCGGCCACCAGCAAGTGAGGTGAGTCCGCGGAGGACAGGTCGATGGTGACCGGGTTGCCTTCGATGTCGGTGCCCAGCGGGGCGATGAGGCTCTCGGGATCTGCCGGGCACCGCTGCCACAGTGCCCCGGCGTCGACCCCGTATTTCTCGTCGTCGATCTTTGGGATCTCGAAAAGCACGGAGCCGCGGTCGCTGCGGGTGCGAATGCTGAACCCGGAGGGCAGTGCCAGGGCCAGGAAGATCTCGTCGCGTCGGTTGGTCAGCTTGTCCACGGTGACCCCAGGATTGGGGATAAACCGGAAGATATAGAAGCCGGGGCCTTCCTGCCACTTGCCTACCTCTGGGGCGGTGACCGCGACCTTGTGGCGAGCGAAGACGTCGGCGACCTTGTTGTATCGAAGCCTCAGCTCCTCCTCGGGGAGCCCACCGCGGTGAGCCTTCAGAGGGACAGGAAGTTGCTCTGCGGCAGAGTGACGCACAACTACCGCTTCGGACAGATTTGCCGGCGCAGTAATGCCGACAACCCCGACAGGTGCCGTCGGTTCTTCCGGAGTAAACAGTTCGGCGGAAATGCCTGCTGAAGAGCCCTTGGCGACAGTGTCGGAGACCTGCACGGCCCCACTGCGGTACCCAGAGGAAACAAGGGGGTCGGCATTGGCGGGGTCCTGGTTGGCGCGCAGAGCGCCGATGAGGTTCAGCAGCTCGTGCTTGTTCAGCCTCACCAGGGTGTGCTTGCCGAGGCTTCCAACAGCGGGGGCTGGCTGGTCGTCCTCGGCTGAGATGGCCACGGCAACTCCGGTGACTTGACCGAGCTGGACATCCTCGGAGCGCAGGGCGTCCAGGACCTTCGCCTCGACCTGACGGTGGTCGTCGTTGCCGATCACGGTGCGAGCTGGAAGGTCTGCGGCCTGTAGGGCGTTTCCACTGGTCTGAGCGATCGCGGCGGCAAGCTCGTCCAGCCAGAAGGGACGGTCATGGCGAGCCTCGCCGTCTGAGCGGAAGGCATCCTCGCACAGGTCGGTGGTGCGGTTGAGTTGTTCCTCGGCCGAGCCGACGTCGAAGGTCTGGCGGAACTTGGACTCGGCGACCAGGACATCCAGGCGAACCGTGCCGTCGTCCTGGACGGTCAGCACGAAGCGGCCCAGATCGGCACGGGTTTTGTGTCCCCGGCCGAACCAGCGGTGGTGCTCGTCGAAGCTGATCCAGGTGACCAAACTTGTGCCCTGCCGAGGGACGGGGAACTGCTGGTCTATGACAAACCGGGTGGCGACCAGGCCGACGACTTCGTTGACTGTGGTGCCGATACCGAGGGAGCGCAGCACGGCGCCAGGGGCCACATTGCGGCCGACCTCGTAGATCCGCTTAGCGGTGCCTTCGGAGTCCTGCGGGGAGACCACCCCGATCTGCTCCAGCCGGCGCCGCAGTCGCTGGACGACGAACTGCTGCCCGGTCTGCGAGCTGACAATGAGGGTGTAGGACTCGTTCTTGCCGACACTGGGCTTGACGAGGATGACGTCAGGGCGGTTACGCAGGGCATCGATCTGCTCACGGCCGATGAAGCTGTCGAGGGTGACGACCCAGTGGGCCACGCGGTGCAAGGTGGCGAACAAGTCCTGGTGTTGGTCGAACTGCACCTGCATCTCGAAGTAGTCGATGCCGTCGACACTCTCCCGGGAGACAGGGGAACGGCGGTCGTAGCGCACGCACAACGTCGACCAAGACTCAAGAGTCTCGTCGGCGGTCTCGGGCAGCAGTGCTCGAACGACGTTCTCGCTGGTCTGAGCCAGGTTGTGTGAGGCCGGGTGTTTCCAGGAGTTGAAGGAGCCCGACAAGGATTCCTTCTTGGTGCTCTCCTTGATACTGGTCTGGGTGCCGAACAGCGCGGGAGCCAGAGCGAGGTCGATGGTGTCTACCAGCCCTGACAGGTCTGCTTCTTGGTCGGGCTCCCATGCCTGGAGGAGGAGTTGGACGTCGGGCAGGAAGCTGTCCTCGGACATCTCCGCACCGGAGAACTGCAGGTCGAAACCCTGAATGATCTCGTGATGGGTGGCCTGGGGAGCCAGCACGACCAGATCAACCTTCAGGCGAGGGTTCTTGGCCCGCATCTGCTTTGCCACGCGCATGGGCAGAACAGGGTCGCCGTTGCGGTCCAGAAGCAGTACGCGTAGGCCGTCGAGCTTGTGGGGGTAGGTCGTCAGGTAGTCGGTGATGACCCGGACCATCTCGTCGATCGCGGTCTCGTCGACGCTGGAGAGCCAGCCCTTGGACTCGTTGCCGCCGTAGCGGACCGGCGCGTACTCCTCGTGCCCGGCCGATTCCCGCATCGGAATGGCGATCGTGCCGCCGGGCCCGACGAGGACAGCCGGCGTTCCATGTGGGGAGATACGGTCGATGGCGTCGAAGAAGAGGTCCTCGTTCTCCTGGTTGAGGCTCAGACCTCCCTCCCTGTTCAAGGCGGTCTCGATGCTGTCGGCGGCCTCCGTGTAGTTCTTTGCCAGCCAGCGCAGCTTCAGCGGATGGGTGGCCAACATCATCATGCGGTGATCGGCCAGCCCGACGACATCGGTCAGGACGACGGCCTCAAGGTCTGCGTTCGGAGCGTTGTCGGGAACCAGAATGGTGCGAGCTTCGCGGAGTACGCCTTCCCACTCGCGCACATAATCGTTGATCTTCCCGGCGTCAAGCCCGTCTTGGAACCGCTCGAAGTGCTCCAGCTTGAGGCGCTCCAGCTGACTGGCGAAATGTGATGCGGGGACAGGCGCAGGCTCGCCAACCTGCCACTGCCGGGGGTCATTGAACGTCTCGAGAAAGGTGTCGAAGGTCAGGTTGCTGGCATGGCCAGGTGGGTTTCGCCAGCCGTGGATGAGGGCCGCCAGTGCGATCTGCCCGGGGATGCCCAGGGGATCCCAGCGAAAGCGTCGCTGGGCGGCGCCGTCCATCTCGACCAGGATGCGAAGTGGGGCCCACTCGGTGTTCAGGTCAAACGGCTCGTCCTCCGCTGGCAGAGGCGGCTTGGTCACGTCCAGCAGGCACCCGTTGACCTCAAGAGTCAGGCGTAGATCGGTGGAGTCCCGGACATCATGCAGGGTGCGTGAGTACAGGAACGCGAACAGCCAGCGGCTCCACCGGCCGGCTTCCTGGTTGCCTTCGAGCCCGACGACAACGGAGCCTTCCTCTTCGTCGGAGAAGTAGGTCAGCTCGCGCAGCAGGGCACGCAGTGGGTCTTGGACGAACTGAGAGTCCGGGAAGGCAAGCTTCTCGACCTTGCGGCGCGACCGCTTGGACAGCAGGTCGGCCAGCGGTTCGGCCCCACTGACGGGAGCCTCGTCAAGGAAGCGCTGTGCGGATTCCTGATCTCCGTGGTCGAGCGCGTCTTCGATCACCATGGCGTCGAACTCGTCGACCCGCTCTGCGTCGGTCCGCTCAATCTCCTGCCGGACCTGCTGGCCTAGGCCGATCTTCTTGGACTTTTGCTCGAAGACCTCAAGCCAGAGGGTCAGGTCCTGATCGGAGCGGAGCTGACGAGGATCCTGCGGGGTAGTACCACTGCGATTGAGGTTGAGTACGAGGCTGCGCATGCGCGATTTGACAGTCTCGGAGTCCGTACCGATGTGGTCGAGGGACTCCGCGCTGAACTCGGTCGTGGTGATCCGGTCTATCAGGTCGTCCTCGGTGATCTCCTTGCCGGTGGGCTGTTTGAAGGCACTGACAGAGACGTTCTTCCTGATCCGGGCGGGCAGCGCGGCAGGCTTGATGAACAGTGCCCGGTCCGGAAAGAGGTCAAGAGCGGGCAGGGCTGAGGAGATCTCGGGGTAGACCACGTCAGGGGTGTGGACCTGAGTTGCTGCGACCTTCTGCGCGGTCTCGACCAGGAAGGCCGCCCAGCGGTGCAAAGAACGGGGCTCTTCATCGGTGATGGCACGCCAAATCTCCGGCAAAGAGGTGGCCATCAGGGCCGGAACCGTGCCGATGCCACCCGCTTCCCGCCACGCTTCTGCCATGAACCTGTCGAACCCGCGCTCGCCAGAGGCGTCGTGGTAGTCGCCCAGGATCGTGGCATCGTCGAGGGCGTTCATGGCCGCCAGCCCCTGTGCGTCCGGAGACTGCCCCCACTCGAAGAGCAACACCGCCGTACCCTGTCCCGAATTTCGCCACTTGGTCAGCTGGTCCTGCGGATCTAGCAGGTAATCAACAGGTACGCCTTCGATCGGCTCTGAGGTGCCGACCTTGACGACAACCTGACGGTCCGGCGACTCCAGCAGCCTCTGGGCCATCCGGCGGAGAGCCTCGGCCACGGTCGGCTGGTCGAACCCGCTGACTCGCAGGACGGCACGGGCTCCGCTGATCTCAGTGACCTTGCGGAGTGCTTCGTCGGCGACGAACCGACCGAGCGCTCGGATGCTGCTGTCGGTCACCGGGGCTCCCCTCGAACCATGCTGGTTGCATCTGAATACTGAGTGAGCAGACCGATGGCGGCCAGCTTCTCCCGGAACGCCTTGCCGTTGTGGTCAAGGACCGATGGGTCGACCTCGTAGGCCAACGGGCTTGCAGCCGCGACCTTGCTCTCCACCACGAGTCCGTACTTCTCGTACAGCAGCGCGCAGAACTGGTCGAACTCCATCTCCGTGCCCTGCGGGACGGTGGCAGACACCAGACCCTCAAGCATCGGGGGCTTCATGGTGAAGTGTCGTCGGCCGACCGTCGCGTTCAGGGCTCCCACAGCAGCGAGGGTCTCGCTGAAGAATGCTCGGGGCGAGGCGACCGCGTTGCCGGCCTCCTTGGTGAATCTTTCGTAGCGGCGCTTCCTGACCTCGTCGCTTTCGTCGTCGATCTCGTCGATCATTTCCCGAGCCTGGACGTTGATCGCGTTGACGATGTCATTGCGGAAGCCGGTGAGGTTCTTCTGCGACTCCCTGCGCAGCGGGGTTGCCTCGTTACCGAAGTCCAACAGGATCGACTCGCGATCGGTAGCGCCGAGCTTTCGGCGTGCGAGTTGCAGCTGGTGGCGTGCCAAGCAGTAGGGGACCCAGTGCATGAGGCTCTCGGTGCGCTTGGCCCTGGGGACCGTCGCAGTCCGAGCGACGATATTGCGAGTCCCTTCCCTCAGCAGATCAGGCCACGGGCTGAGATCCTCGTGCAGCTTGATTCCTGCGTCTGAGCCCTCCACGGGGGCTTCGTCGTAGTCGAAGTCGTGCGCGCTGAGGGCCTTGGCAAGGTTGCCCAGCGGGGTGCCGCTGTCCTGCACGAGGTCGCGCAGGCCCTGTCGGGTGGCTTCCTTGCGGTGAGGATCAGAGTCGCTGCGTAGGACCTTGTAGGCCCAGCTGCCGCCATCGCGGAAGAGGTAGCGCTCGATATTCGGAGCGTTAGTGCCAGCAGCGACCTTGCCGGCCTGCTTGCGCTTCTTTGCGCTCTTCTTGGGGGAGGCGTCGATTTGCTTGATTCGACGTTCGACCGCGTCGTAGTGGATGAGCTCGCCTACGAACGGATAGATGTGTGCGCCGAACCAACTGGGCTGGCTACGACGCCCGGGGATCTCGACCAGCAGGGACGAGAACAAGGCGTGGAGCGTTTCCATCGTCTCGGGAGAGTCCAGCTCCACGGCTTTGCCGAGTTCCTCGTCGCCCTCGACGATGCGTGCCTTGGTAGCAATCCGCCGGGCCAGGTCGTGCGAGGTCCTCTTGTAAGCCGTGTTGGCTCCGCTGTCCAGGAGCCCTGCGAACTTCTCCGGTTCTTCCTGATGTGCCAGGTAGACGCCGCGGGCGATGGCGAGCATCTCAAGCGGGACGTAGAAGCCGCGGCCCTGCTGTTCGAGGTTCACCCCGAAGAGACGGAGAACGACCTCTGCCTTGGAACGATCAGCCATCACGCACGCACCGACCTGATCTTGTCGCCGACGTCGATCATGAGCTTCCTCATGACGTTGCCCACCAGTACCTGGATCTCGTCGTCCCTGTTTGAGGAGTCAGCCAGCTCTGCCAAGGATCCACTCAGGCCGCGGATCTCTGCCTCGTGCTGGACCTCGCTACGCAGACCTGCGGCCCACCGTGTCAGCAGCTCAAAGCGTAGAAGGTCCGCTTCCACCGAGACTGCGTCCTGGTCAGGGTGGACGGCCGGGATGCGGATGTAGATGGCCCGGTTGAGCCACTCGACGGCGTTCTGCATCTCGGGGGTGTCGCCCGTGCGGCCTTCCTGTTGCCACTGGGTGACCTGATCGACGACCTCGACGCCCTTGCTGGGCACTCGCCGGGAGATCACAGCCGCGCGAGCGCGGTGGGTGAAGAAGGCGGGGTCAAGTATGAAGAAGTCAGGATTGCTCCCCGCCCGGTGGATGCCCTGGACGGCCTCCAGGCCCTTGAGGAAGCGGTCTCGCACCCTCGTGTCTGCCAGATCCCGGTTCTTGTCCTGGACACGGATGAAGTCGTCGCCGGCCTCCAGGCCCATGCGGGCGAACCGGTCTGTGTTGTCGTCGCTGTTGAAGAAGTCAGCTCGTCGCAGGAACGTGTACAAGCCGCGCAACTGTTCGGCCTGCTTCTGGACGTCCCGATTTGTACGGACCTTCTGCAGGTAGCTGCTGGCGTCCGCGGGAGGGAAGTCGCCGGCCGTGTCCGGGTCCAGCCGGTCGTCGACCTGGCGACGGGAGACCTTGCCCGGGTCCAGCTTTCGTAGCGCGAAGAAGGCAGGAACCAGATGACGCTGTTGCTGAGTTAGCCGGTCACCGAAGAGCGCCTGGTGGTACAAGTGGGGAGCCTGCCACAACCTGTTCGAGTGTGACCGCTGGTACTTCGCATGGACGTTCTCGCAGGACAGTCCGCCAGTGATCATATAGCTGGTCACCGACAGTGCCTGACGGGTCGTGACTACGGCTCCGGTGCGCTCGGCCGCTGCGAACACGTCCCGGATCGCGGCCCGGCGTTGGGGCCCGCGTGTGGGATCGCTTAGCTCGTTGCGGTTGGCCAGGATTGGGCAGACCTTCCGCGCTTCACAGGTCTCGCAGGGCTTCCACCGCGACCATTGCGTCGTCGTCCACTGCTTAAGGACCCAAGGGATGAGCCCGCCGTTGGGACTGTCGGCCGCTACGGACTGGTAGTTGAGGTTGATGACGGTAACTGTGCCATCGGGGTCGCTGACCTGCCCGCGGACAATGCCTTCCGTGAGGGTCTTCACTAGAATCTTGGCGCGCCCGGTGCCGCCGTTGTCCAGGTTGTCATCTTCGGCGACGCACTTTCGTAGTTGGCCCTCGTTTGCGCAGATGACTGCGACACCCTCCTCTGGAGGGTCAAGCAGCTCCACGAGCTTGCGAGCGCCAGCCTGCAGGCTGAGCTCGCTGAGATCGCTGAGGATGTACAGCGGGCGTCCGCTACGGGTCCGGCCGACAGGGCGGCTGGCGTTTCCGGCCTCGGACAGCTCGCGGAAAACTGCCTTTCGGACCTCTGGTGTGATCGTCTCGGCATCGATCTGCAGCGCGGCCAAAAGGCTGGCGCACAGGCTCGTCTTGCCATGCCCGGCGTCCCCGGTGAGGACGATGGTCTTCGTGGTCGGTCGCTCAATGGCGTTCAGCAGGTAGTCCAGCGTCACGACGGGAAACAGTGACTGCGTCCAGTCCGCCTGCGACTCGTAGATCATCTCAGAGGTGTCGACGTCGAACGGCTGGTAACGACGTATCCGTTGGACGTGTTTGTTGACCTCTAGCGGCATGCTGCTGTCCTTCGTCGACCGAGCCGGGAGCGCAGCGGAAGTCTAGCTGTCAGCACCTCTGACGGTAGATCAAATCCCGTGTCGGAGTCTTGAAGTAGTGCGCCTGGCTCGTTAGCGCGTGACTGTGTCGAGGATCTGAGAGTCCTTGATCATCGTGCTTGGCCGGTGAGGTGCTGGATGTTGACTGCGATTGCGTTTAGGACGTGCGGGGTGTGGGCCTTGGCGACGCCGTGGTAGCAGCGCCGCAGCTGATGGTTGCTGATGAGCTCGTTCAAGGGGCCCGTAATGCCGGAAGGTGAGGCGTGCAACCGTTGTGATCGGCACGTCAGGCGTCACTCAGGTATCGGTCTCCCGTGCGCGCTCACCCTTGATCGAGTACGATGACCGCTCGTTCCGCCGGTTCTACAAGCAAGCGCAGATGGGGGTCACACGTGGGTGAGCGGTACCCCCTGCGGGCCAAACGGCGGCCGAAGTTTGAGGAGGGTGTCGGCTCCCTGGCAGTCGTGGACCTCTTCGCCGGCTGCGGTGGCCTCACCCTCGGTATTGCCCAGGCCGCCCACAAGCACGATGTCTCGCTCGATGTTCGTCTCGCAGTTGACTTTGAGGCAGCTCCCACCAAGGTCTTCAAGGCTAACTTTCCCAAGGCCAACGTCCAACAGGGAACCGTCGAGTCCTATTTCGACGGTGACCTCGGCGCCTCATTGACCGCTCGGGAGACCGAGACTCTCTCCATGGTGGGTGAGGTGGGGCTCCTGATCGGCGGGCCGCCGTGTCAGGGGCACAGCAACCTCAACAACCACACCCGCCGCGATGATCCCAAGAACCGGCTGTACCTGCGTATGGCTCGTGCCACAGAGGTTCTGCGCCCTTCTGTAGTGGTCATCGAGAACGTGCTGGCCGTTGTCAATGACAAGCAGCAGGTGGTCTCCCGCGCCATCGTTCATCTTAAGAAGCTTGGATACGATGTCGCCACCAAGCGCATCGACCTGCTCAAGCTCAGGGTCGCACAGACGCGCAAGCGCCACATACTACTGGCCGTCCGCGAAGACGCGCTGCCTTTTGGCTATTCGGCTGCTGACCTGCTGCAGATCGAAGACCACAATGCTGCACCACATGACCTGCGTTGGGCGATCGACGACCTGCTCGACGTTCGACCGAAGTCTTTCTTCGATGAAGCTGCCGTACCCAACGCGGATAACCAGCGGCGTATGAAGTATCTCTTTGACAACGACGAGCATAATCTGCCGAACGAAGAGCGCCCCGAGTGTCACCAGGGTGAGCACAATTACACCTCAATGTATGGCCGCTTGTGGTGGGACCGCCCGTCTCAGACCATTACCAGCGGTTTCGCGACGATGGGTCGCGGACGGTTTGTCCATCCTGGTGTCCCCCGATGTCTGACCGCTCACGAGGCCGCGCGTATCCAGGGCTTTCCGGACTATTTTAAGTTCGTCGACGAGAGGGCCAAGCCTCGTTACGAGCTGACGCGCACCGAGGTTCAGATCATCATCGGCAACGCCGTACCCCCGCCTCTGACCGAGGCCCTGACCGCCAAGCTCTTCGACGCCGGCGTTCTGGAGGCGAAGGACTACGCTCCCCAGCTGCTCGAGGACGACTTCGCTGCCTCTGCTGTCGACCTCGCCTGCTGAGCCTGCAAGGGCTGATTCCATCCGACGGCATTTGAAGCAGGTGAAATGCCCGCTGGTGGTCTAGCAGTTTCCTCGCCAGATTGGCGGGGGCTTTCCCGTTGTGCGCTTGGTGAGCCTCTCTTGGCTGCTCCTTGCATTGCGGTCACTAATTAGCGGTCATGCCATGGGTTCGGTGGAGTTTTAGTGGCGGAGTCGCGCGCTGGCCGGCAGGGGGCGGTGGTATCGGACCGAGTCTCCGAGCTCTTTTTCTTGATCACGGCCGCCGCCACGTGCGGGCT
The DNA here is from genome assembly GCF_055604165.1 of Streptomyces sp. NPDC037242. NCBI lineage: Bacteria > Bacillati > Actinomycetota > Actinomycetes > Kitasatosporales > Streptomycetaceae > Streptomyces > Streptomyces sp. NPDC037242. The sequence continues at coordinate 177,448 of NZ_JBVJUY010000010.1, read as the reverse complement.
TTGCCCTGGAGAAAGACATCCCGCCCGGGGTGACCGCCGCTCAGGCCAAGTCCCCGGACGTTCTCTTGGCTGGCACCGCCTTCACGTTCCGTCGTCGGCTTTCGTCGAGATCACGGAGTAGGGCCTTGGCTGGCTTCAGTCCCAGGGGCCGAGGATCTCCACGTGGCCCGCGAAGCTGTCGACCAGGCTGGCCAGCACGGCTTCGCCCTTGGCCGCAGTTGCGTTGGACGGGAAGCCGATCACACCGGTCTCGGTGTACGCGCTCATGCCCTGAACCAGCAGGAAAGGACGGCTGCCACCGTCATGGTCGGCATCAGCGAATCCGTCCCGCACCAGCTCGGGCGCCGCGCGAAGAAGGACGGACGTCTCGATCTCGCCAGCGTGCATGTCGGCGTGGCGGTCGGAGACGAGGCCAGCGTGGTCGCGGGCTCTGTCCCAGTCGGCCCCGAGAGGGAAGAGGGAGACCGCGGGGCCGTCGAAGTTGGCCTCCTGGACGACGTTGGACAGGACGTAGTTACCGCCGTGGCCGTTGACGATCACCAGCTTGTGTATGCCGGAGCGGGCGAGGGACGCGCGGATGTCGTCGATCACGGCGTAGAGGGTCTTCGCGCTAATGCTGACCGTGCCGGGGAAGGCGGCGTGCTCGTGGCTGCACGACATGGTGATCGGCGGCAGGAGGTGCACTTGGTAGGTGCTGGCGATCTCCTGACCGATGATGCAGGCGATCGCTGTGTCGGTGATCAGGGGGAGGTAGCGACCATGCTGCTCGAAAGAGCCGATGGGGAGAACAGCCAGCGAGGGCTGCTGATCCTGGACGTCAGAGCTTGTGGTCGTCGGTAGCAGGTTCACGGCTCTCCCTCGGTTGGCTATCGCTCGGCCCTCATCCTCGGCGGTGACTGGCTGCAGGCGTGTCGGAATCCTGGCATGGGACTGATCTTGGGCCTTGATGGGCATCGAACGGGCCATGGAGGAAACGATGCTGGCGTGGGCAAGGCAGGTTGCCGAGAGGGAGCTCAGCGCCGTGCTTCCCCCAAGGTGGGCGCATTCGCAGGGTGTGGCGGCGCGTGCCGCTGGGCTTGGCCCGGCACTGGCGGGGGACGCGGAGCTGTCGTCTGCTGCGGCGGTGCTGCACGACGTGGGCTACGCGCCCCGCCTCGCCCTGACAGGGTTCCATCCGCTCGACGGGGCCCGGTTCCTGCGTGACGAGCATGGTGCGGACGAACGTCTGGTCCGGTTGGTCGCCAACCATTCGTTCGCGCTGCTGGAGGCCGAGGAGCGTGGGTTGAGGGAGACGCTGGAGCGCGAGTTCCCGTTGCTGGAGGAGCCTCTGCTCGTGGATGCGCTCGTGTACTGCGACATGACGACGACGCCCGACGGCGAACAGACCACCGCTGAGAAGCGGGTGGCGGAGATCGTGGGCCGCTACGGGGCCGACAGCCTCGTGGGGCGCTTCATCCGTCGGGCGTCGCCGGAGATCTTCACGGCGGTGGGGCGGGTGGAGGCGGCGCTGGTGGCTCAGCCGAGGTAGGGGTACGTGCCGGCGAGGTAGTCGCCGATCTGCTGGCGCATGCTCGCGTGGATGTCGTACTGGTCGAGGTCCGCGGGCTGGATGAAGCGGACGCCGTCGGCTTCGTCGTTGATCGCGGGTGCCCCGCCGATAGGGCGGCCGATGTAGGTGTTCTCGTACTGCTGGCGGATCTCGCCGTCGGTGTACGCGACGATGTGCTTCGGGTTGGTGTAGACGCCGAGGAAGCCGGTGATCTCGGCGACGATGCCGGTCTCCTCCAGGCATTCGCGTACCGCGCACTCGGCGGCGGTCTCGCCGATGTCCTGGGCGCCGCCGGGCAGCGCCCACTGGCCGGTGTCCCGGCGACGCTGGAGCAGGATGGCGCCGTTGTCGTCGATGACGAGCAGGTTGCTGGCAGGGATGAGGGTGTTGGCCTTCGGTGCGGTGGGGTCGTTGTAGTACTCAGTCCTACCCATGTGCGGCGGTCCCCTCCTGGTCGGGAGTCCAGGGCCGCGCCCGGCCCGGACGGCTTCGCGGCCCGATCGTAGTTGCCGCGCACTCGTGGCGGCCTTGCACGCAGCGATGGACTAGGGGGGCGTCCTATCTGGCCTCGGCAGGGGCACCATCCGGTCACCTGGCGCGCCACCGCCCTGAATCCGTTGCGAGGGGCTTGTGGCATCCCTATTCTCGTGACCAACGCGTCGACGGAGACGAGTAGCCACGGATCACGCGAGCAGAGAGAGCCGCCGGCAGCTGTGAAGGCGGACTCGTGCCCATGGTGAAGACCCTCCCGAGCGCGGGGAGGAAAGGCCCACAGGCCCAATGCCCCGCCGGTTTGCCCCCGTCATCGGGCTGAATGAGGCCGCCGCTGTCTGGCGGTGGCAAAGGCGTGGTGGCACCGCGAGTACCCTTCTCGCCCACGCTTCCAAGGGATCATGACGACGCCCCTGGAGGGCTGCGATGATCCACACCACTAGCCGCGTACTGGCTTCTGACCTACGCGCACACCTCGACCAGACCGTCACAGTCTCCGGCTGGGTGAACGCGCTCCGGCTGCAGCGCAAGATGCAGTTCGTCATCCTGCGGGACCACTCCGGCATGATCCAGGTGACCCACAAGCGCGACGGCAGCCCGCTCGAAGCCGTCCTCGAGTCCCTTACCCCCGAGACCGCCGTCCGGATCACCGGCCGCGTCGTGGACGCGGCCCAGGTCAAGCTCGGCGGTCTGGAGCTCGTCCCCGAATCGGTTGAGGTGCTGAACCGGGCGGAGACACCCCTGCCGATCGACGAGAACACCGGCCCCGAGCACCGGCTCGACTGGCGCTTCCTCGACGTACGCAAGCGGGCCACCGCGCAGCTCGTGTTCACCGCGCAGACGACCCTGGAGCAAGGCCTGCGCGAGTACGCCATGCAGAACGGCTGCACGGAGATGCACACGCCGAAGCTGATGGGCACTGCCTCGGAGTCCGGCGCGGAGGTGTTCAAGCTCGGGTACTTCGACCGCTCGGCCTACCTCGCGCAGTCGCCGCAGTTCTACAAGCAGATGGCCGTGGCCGCCGGCATCGACCGGGTCTTCGAGATCGGACCCGTCTTCCGGGCCGAGCCGTCGTACACCTCCCGGCACGCGACCGAGTTCACCGGAGTGGACGTCGAGCTGTCGTGGATCGACGACGTCGAGGACGTGATGGCGTTCGAGGAGCGGATGCTCGCCCACGCCATCGCCAAGGTCGCCGAGGTCCACGGTGAGGCGATCCGGGAGGTCTTCGGCATCGAGGTCGTCGTGCCGGAGGCTCCGTTCCCCAGGATCACGATGGCCGAGGCACAGGAGATCCTGCGGGCCGGCGGCTGGGACCCCGAAGGCGTCAAGGAGGACCTGGACCCGGAAGGCGAGCGCACCATCGCCGCCCACATGAAGGAGCTCACGGGCCACGAGTTCGTGTTCATCACGCACTACCCGGCCAGCATCCGGCCCTTCTATCACATGCGTCCGGCGGACCGGCCGGACCTGACGCTCAGCTTCGACCTGCTCTGGAAGGGCCTGGAGATCACCACCGGGGCCCAGCGTGAGCACCGCTCCGACGTGCTGCTCAAGCAGGCGGAGGAGAAGGGCATGGACACCGAGCCGATGCAGGACTACATGAACATCTTCCGGTTCGGGTGCCCGCCCCACGGCGGCCTCGGTGCCGGCCTGGGCCGGATCCTGATGGTCATGCTCGGCCTGGACTCGATCCGCGAGGCCGCGTTCCTGTTCCGGGGACCGAACCGCCTCACCCCCTGAGCCAGGGGTGGACGCACCGCTGCCCCACCGCCTGTCTGGCGGTGGGGCAGCTGGGGCTCGCTCAGTACCGGGTGTGGCCGAGGTCGAGGGTCCACGCCTCGGCGGGGTTCTTGTCCCAGTGGTCGCGCAGGGCCAGCTCGCGGTCGGCGTACCGACCGCGGCGGGAGAGGCCGCCGTGGGAGAGCGTGACGCTGAGCGCGAGCGGCGATTCGGTGGTGACCCAGTGCGGGGTCAGGGCGTGGCTCCACAGCTGGTCGCCTGGCTGCATCGTCACCGACTGACGGGCCGCCTCGTCGTGCGGCGGGGGATCCTCAGCGGTGGTCTCACCGAGGACCGCGGCTTCGGGGGACAGGTGCTTGTCGGGGTTGTGATAGCTGTGGAAGGTCTTGATCCCTTGGACCTGCCACACCAGACCGTGCGAGTTGTCGTTGTGGTAGGTCGAGGCCGCCCCCTCGGTGGACAGGAAGAGGATGGGCACGCACCGCTGCCACGTGAATCCCTGCGACGACAGGTGAGTGCGCCAGGGCACCATGACCTCGTCCTGGAAGCCGGCCAGGATCTCGCTGTAGAGCCGGGTCAGGTTGAAGTGCACCAGACGGAACGGCCACGTGGCGATCTCCTCGACCGGGGCCGTCCGGAACGCGGCCGTGCGCTCCATGCGCACCGCCCAGTCATCCTCGCCGAGGACCGTGAACCGCACCTCCTCGTCCCGGCGGATGTGGTCGAGGATGTCGATCGCCGGTGGGAACAGGTAGTCGAACGGGACCTGCATGCGGAAGTTCGGCGGCTGCCTCCAGTGGCTGTTGAAGTCGTTGGGATCGATGACGGAGACCGACGGTTGCACGTGGACCCCCAAGGTCAGGCCGCCGCGCAGTCGCGGGACGCGGGGCGGCAGATGGCGGCACAGTCGGGTCCGACGCGGTCCGTGGCTGGCGCGTCGAGGAAGGCTCGGATCTCGGTACGTGGGGCGTGGACACTGACCTCGGATGCTCCGTAGGGGCAGTGCCGCACCTCGCCGTCGGCCGACATGTAGAGGGTGGCCGACCGACAGGGGTGGCTCTCCTCCTTGGACAGCTGTAGCTGCCGCAGGTCGTCCAGGTAGGAGCGGTATCCGTTGGACAGGCGGAAGTACTGGTCGAGTGCCGCCGTGTCGCGCGCCCTCTGCATCAGGGAGTCCTGGAGTGATCGGCTGTCCCGGCGCAGGGCGCTTTCGGAGAGGAGGACGGGGCTCAGCTGGACGTCGATCCCCGTTCCCGCTACAAGGTCGGCGAGCTGGGCGGCCTCCTCGTCGCCCACATCCCAGTAGGTGAGGTGAAGGACCTTCGAGGGGGTGTCGACGGCGTCCAGCGTCGCTACAGCCGAGGCCGCCGTGCGGGTGGTGCGACCGAGTGTCATCGCGCCCTGCGAGTCCGCGGAGACGGTCACGTTGGTCAGAAGGTGGCCGACCTCCGTGAGGGCGGTGACCTCAGCCTCCGAGCGGGCCGAGGTCACGATGGATACCGTCATGCCGAACTGGAGGGCCAGGCGGACGAGCTGCCGGAGCTCTGGGTGGTGGGTCGGCTCACCGCCCGTGAGGCACACGCCCTCGACCCCGTTCTCCTTCAGCCGCGACAGGGCACGCATGTACGTCGCGGTGGTGAGGAAGCCGCGAGCTCGGTCGGCCCGGAAGCAGAAGCTGCACGCGACCTCGCAGTGCCCGGCCGTCGAGACCAGTGCCGTGCGGACGGGGGTACTCATTGCACCCCCGTGTTGTCCCACACCGCGATGGCCACGGTGCTGGTGTAGAAGGCGCACATCTGAGGGTCGGGGGTGCTGCCGCCGATGAGAGCCTGTTCGTTGCGGGACGGGCCGCCGCAGATGGCCAGCGCCGGGCAGTCGCCGCACGCGGGGATCGGCGCGACCTTCTTCGTCGCCCTTGTAAGGCGGTTGGGGTCCGACCGCAGCTCATCGAGTGTGTGGAGGAACGAGGGCTCGGTGAAGTTGATGTCGCAGACGCTGACCCGGTTGCCGGGCAGCAGGGCGGCGTTGAGGCTGCGGTCGCCCTGCATGTGGTCGAACAGCATCGGCCGGCGGGTGTCGAGGGCCTGGAAGGCCCGGTCGAGGACGGAGAACAGCATCCCGCCCTTGCCGAGTGCGGTCAGGCGGGCCGCGTAGAGCTCCCGGGCCAGGTCAGCGCCGTTCACCCGCCACTCGCCCCCGGTGGGGATGGGCGTGTTGACGTAGATGAACTTGAGGCCGAGGTCGTCGATGATCCACTGCACGCTCTCGGCAAGGCGGCCGATGTTGGACGCCGTCGGGGTGAGGTTGCAGCCGACGTGCAGGCCCTTCGCCTCGACCAGGCGCCGGACGTTGCGGCGGATGCGGTCGTCGGCGGGCTGTCCACCGAGGAGGAGTCGGTTCGCCGAGTTGATCCCCGGAGGGCCGTCGATGGAGATGCCCACCCCGTACTCGCGCTGTACGAAGTGGTCGAGGGCCTCGTCCGTCAGGCGGGCGCCGTTGGTGACGACCGTGCGCCGGACCCGATCGACGCCGTAGCGGGCCGCGAGGGTGTCGGCGAGTTCGTCGCCGTACTGCATGAGGTCGAAGCGGATGGTCGGCTCGCCGCCGAACCACTGGATCGAGACCTCTTCCTGCCCTGCGTTCTGCTCGAACAGGAACTCCAGGCCGGCGGCGAGCTCCTGCTCCGTCATGTCCGGCTTGCCGCTGTTGGTGTCGACGAAGCAGTACGTGCAGGCCATGTTGCAGCGGTCGGTGAGCACCACCCGGAGACCGCTGATCCGGCGCGGCGTCGGGTCGATACCCAGGGTGTGGAGGCGGTGGTGGAGTGCTTCACGGCGGTCGGCCGCGGGGCCGTCCTGGGTGAAGCCGAGCCCGGCGAGGGCTAAGTGCGTCGCGGTCGGGGGGACTCCGGCGAGGTCAGAGACCTCGCCGGAGTCGAGAATCACACTCTCCAGCGTGACCGGGTCGAGGAGGACAGCCTCCCCGTCCCGGTCGTACTGGAAGTATTTCCCCCACAGCAGCTGGGGAGTGGCCACTGGGTCAGGCCGCCGTTTCCTCTTCGGCGATGCCCAGCTCGGCCATGACGGCGCGGACCTTGTCCTCGGCGTCGGCCTGGAGCCGGGCGGAGGCCGCGGGGGAACCGCCGTCGGAGAGGACGATCACACCGGGGAGCGTCGGGTTCGGCGCGATGACCGTGAGCCCGGCCGGCTCGGTGCTGATGACCACGACCGCGCCCTCCAGGCTGACCCAGTCGGTGCGGTCCTTCAGGGCCTCCAGGATGCGGCCCTGCTTGTCGCGGAAGGAAGCACGCTCACCCATCCACACGCCCGCCTTGGACTTGGAGTCCACGACGTCCGCGTAGATGAGGTGGTTCTGCTTCTCTTTCCTGGGCTTCGGCATAGCTGATCTCCTTGGTGGAAGGGTGACTGCCCGGGACGGGCAGCTTGGATCCGCTCTGGTGCCGCCGGTCTGGTGCCGTACGGCACCAGACCGGTTTCGTGCACGGCGCCCTGGGCGCCGTTCCCCGTCGGTGCCGACCACTTGGTCAGCACCGACGGGAAGCCTGTTCAGCCCATGTCGCTGGGCTGTGTCGGGTGGACGACCGGCTGTAGGAGGCGGAGGGTGTCCGGATCAGCGGTCCATTCCCGACCCGAGTGATCCATCGGGCGCATGTGCGCCACCTTCCTGACCGGTCTGCCGGTGAGTTTCGATGCGTAGATCAGGACTGCGCCCACGGTTCCGCGACGTCCGCTGGCGGGGTGCGCGACGTCCTGGCCCAGGAGCCGGTGCCCGGTGTCCTCCGTGACCCAGAGGTTCGCCTCCGTGGTCGCGCTCATTGGGCACCCCCGAGGCCGAGGAAGGCGTCGAACTGGGCGGAGCTCCAAGTGGAGGGGTCGCCGTTCCGGCTACGGAATGCCTCGGCGGCCCGGGGCAGACTGCGGCGCTCCGACGGGGTACCGGCGGCCGTTTCCACATACGGCGCCACGACAGCCTCGTAGCGCGTGCTGGTCGCGCCGGGCGTTCGTCGGGGAAGCCGGGGGCTGCTCACGGTCCACTCCCTTTCGCTGGGGTCGTCGAGGTGGCGTAAGAGTCCCCCTGGTGCGGGTGTCGCGACCACGACGCGGGTGGTGTCATCTGGCGCTCGCGAGGGTGACCGGGGTGTCATGAAGGTGGCACTGCGATGTCATCTGCGCGGATTTCGTTGCGCGGCGAGGGTGTTGGCCGGTAGGCACGAAGTGGAGCGGGGCACCATGACCCGTCTCCTGACCTTGAGGGAGCGACCGATGGGCGATCCGGCCACGCTGCTGCGCGTGTTAGTCCAGCAACGGCATTGGCGTTACAGGGACTTCGTCACGGCGTTCGAGCGCGCGGCAACGCAGGCCGGCGTGCAGGGGATGTCGGTGTCGGAGGCACAGTTCCGACGCTGGACGTCGGGCCGGATCAAAACCTTGCCGGGGCCGGACACGTGCCGGGTACTGGAGCAGCTCTTCGAAGTGGAGGCCGCAGCACTGTTCGGGCCACCGCCCGCGCTGTCGACCTCGGCATCGGTGACTCCCACTGCGTACAACCTCGAAAGTGAAATCGCCATGACCGCACGTGACGCCGCTGATGAGGCGGGTGCTGCCGCCGCGCAGTCCGTATCCGACACGACCATCGACCAGCTCCGTGACGACGCCCTGTCCCTCGCCCGCTCGTACGGCGCCGTGAGCGCCTTCGACGTCTTCCGGCGAGCGAAGGTCCTACGCTCGGAGGCGGAGCATCAACGGGAACTCACCAAGGTGCCCATGCAGCAGCAGGACCTGCTGATCGTGGCGGGGCAGGCGTGCGCGCTGCTGTCGACGGCCGCGTTCGACCTTGGCGCCCTGGACGACTCGGCACGCCTCGCCCGGTCGGCGGCCCTGTACGGGGAGATGGCGCGGTTCGATCCGCTACGGGCCTATGCCACCGGGTCCTTGGCTATCTGCGCCTATTTCACAGGCCGGCCTTCGGAGGCCGTACGGCACGCGCGGACTGCGCTGGCCTACGCCGGTTTGGGCGACACGGCCAGGCGGCGGCTGTTGTCCATCGAGGCCCGTGCTCACGGGCACCTCGGGGACCGGGAGCGGGCCACCCGGGCGCTTGTCGCTTCCACGCGACAGGACAGGGGTGAGCGGGACGCACTGCACGACGACGTCGGCGGCGAGTTCGGGTTCAACGAGGAACGGCTGCTGATGTCCAACGGATCAACCGCCCTGCTCGTCGGCGACGGAGCGGGGGCGGAGGTGACGGCGCGGCGGGCGCTTGATCTGGTCGCGTCCCGGCCGCCGGCACGACAGTCGGTATCGGTACGGGGCAAGGCCGCAGCCGACCTCGCCGCGGCGCAAGTGCTTCGGGGCGACCTGGACGCGGCGGCGGCGACGCTGGAGGCGGTGTGGGTGATCCCGGCGGAACAGCGTGTGGCGGGGCTGTTGGAGCGCACCGGCGGCTTGCGCCGAGCTCTGACGGCACCCGCTTTCCGGGGAACGCGGGTGGCCGTCACGCTCGGCGAACAGATCGAGGAATTCGGGCGCCTCTCGGCGCCGAGGCAGCTGGGTACGGGGAGCGGGCTCCTTGCCATCGAGCCCTGACGCTGCCCCTGCCCCTTGCCTCCTGTATCTAAGGGTGGCCAAGGGCGGCGAGGATCTGGGCTTCCTTGCCTGGGTCCACTCCGTGCTCGGCCCACCTCGGGTGCTCGACCGGTCGACCGTCTGCCTGCATCCACGCCCAGGTGTCGGCAATGGTGTCGGCAAGCGGACGGCAGCGGAGCCCGGCCGCCACAGCACGGGAGGCGTCGACGGACCAGACCCCGGAGTGGGTGCGCCACAGTGGAAGCTCCGTCCACTGCTTGACGCCGTGCGCGGTGAGTGCCGCCGCATCGGCCCACACCGGGCTGCCGGTGCTACCGGTGACGGCCTGGCATGCGGCAATGAAGTCAGCCCAGCTGATGCCCTCGGGGTGGGCGATGTTGAACGCCCGGCCAGGGTCAGCGGTGCTAGCGGCCTGATCGACGGCGAACGTGGCGACGTCCCGCACATCAACGGGCTGGATCATCTGGGCGGCCGGCGCCGGGACGACGATCGGGCCGCCGCGCTGGGCACGGGTGAGCCACCACGGGAGGCGGCCGACGTACTCGCCAGGACCCAAGATCACTCCGGGCCGCAGGAACACCACGTCGTCTTCGAAGGCGGCGCACACGGCAGCCTCTCCACCTGCCTTCTGGAACCCGTACTTCGTCGGGCTGCCGTCAGCGCCCGTGTGCCCGAACGACTCATCGGCGTCTGGCGGGCATTCCAGCAGCGGGGAGTCCTCGGTGAGCGGGTGGTGGGGCCACCCTTGATAGACGGACACCGTGGAGACGTGCACCCACCGGGCGGCGGCCGGACGCAGGGCATCGGCGGCGAGGAGCACGTCACGGGGTGGGAACTCGCTGCTGGACGTGTCGATCACGGCATCCCACGGTCCGTGTGAGGCGAGTTGCTTCAGGTCGTCGGGACTCGTCCGGTCACCCCGGACCGTGTCGGCACCCTCAACCGCTCCGGAGCGGCCTCGGTTGAACGTCGTTACGTCCCACCCACGCCGAAGTGCGTCGTCAACGATCGCGCGACCAAGGAACCAGGTGCCACCCATCACCAAAATCCGCATGGAGTCGACCCTGCCACGAAGCACCGTGCGGGCACCATCCCGGCTCTCAGGGCGGCCTTGCCCGGATTGTGGCGGGATGATTGGCTAGTCGGACAGACGCCCCAGCAGGGCGCCCTGGCCGGACTGGAGAATGTGCGCGGCCTCCAGGGGGATCCAGAAGCACTCAAAGTGAGTCGGGTCCTGCTCGCCGTCGTGGTCCTCCTGGCTCATCCAGCGCTCCGGGGTCGACTCGGTCAGCTCCAGGTGGAAGACGTGCCGGTGCTGGATCTCGAACCGGTACGGGCTGATGTCGTACTCGGTCTCGCCGAGCTTGCGGACGATCTTGAAGTCCGACAGGCCGGTCTCCTCGCGGGCCTCTCGCAGAGCGGCCGCCTCCGGGGTCTCACCGGGGCGGATGCTGCCTGCGGGGACCTGGATGCCGACCTCCTCGTACGAGTAGTCGGTGTGGCGGAACACCAGCAGACGCCCGTCGCGCACGACGTAGACGAGGACCTTTTCCTTCGTGACCTTCTCGGGCACAGCGAATGCCTCCACTTGGCGAGTTGGACTACGGCAGGTCTGGCTGTTGCCCACGGCGTGTTCCGAGGGCTGGTTCAGCATTCAGTCGGTCGCCGCCTGGACGCGGCCCAAGGTCTTTCGGACGCGACGGGGGCCGCGTCCAACTCTTCCGCCGGCCTGGCGGAGTCGGCGGTGCGGGCGACCGGCCTAGGGGAAGTGCTTACGTGAACTGTGCACTTCCGAGAGCTGTCGGCGCTATGGCTGCTTCTCCTCCGGCTGCGGTCCGCCCTCGGTCGCTGCCTCCCGGACCAGTGCCCCCGGCGCTGGTCCGGGCCCGTCACCCCCGGGGCGGGCTCTGGCCGAGGCGCCTTCCCCAACGGGGAAGAGTGTCTTGGCCGATAACTTGCTCCGCTGGTGTCGGGGTTTGGCTGGAGGCGGCTGCGGCGACGCCTGCGTTCTTCGCGTTCCGCGTCGTGCATGCGCTGGTTCTTCGGCCGGATGCGTGGGCTGGTGGGCTCGTACGCGGTGGTGGTCCGCATGGAGCGGGAGTCCGTGGTCCGCGGCGCGGGGTGGGGCCGGACCGCCGAGCATCGTCTGAGGGCGGTGGAGTGCGTGTTTCAGGCAGCGGGGACGCCGGCCGGTATTCCGCGGACGGAAGTGTGGTCCGCACCTTGGTCCAGGCTGGTGCAGGGCTGTGACCTGCGGAGACTTTGGGTCACTCGGGATGCGTGCGAGAACCGTCGGCGGCGAGGTGGTCCGCGCGCAAGACGGTCAGGAGCTCGGTGAGGCGGTTCTCTGCGATGCCGAGGTCGGCGTCCCGGATGATCCCGCGGACCCGTCCGCGGGTTGGCTTTTCGTGCGTTCCTAGGACAGGGCGGACCAGCTCCAGCAATTCGTGTAGTTCAGCTTCAGGCGGGCGTCCGATCCTGTTCTGGCGCCGGGGCTTGTGCAGGGCTTTTTGTACCGCCGGAGGGTCATCGACTTCGGGTCTTGCCACTGGCGGATCCGGTCCACTGCTCTGCTCGGCCCCTTGGCCGCGAGGAGGCCGGACCGCGCGGTCCGACGCGGGGGAGGGCTGGCGGGTGATGAGGATGTGGAGGTGGACGGCGCCGGCGAGGGCGAGAGGTGCGAGGGTGGAGAGGATGCCGACGGTGACGTCGCCCAGCCGCAGGCCGCCGGTGGGCGGGGCGAGCTGGTTGAGGCGGATGGCGTGGAGGGCGTTGGCCCAGATGCTGGCGGTGGTGGCGGTGCCGAAGAGCGTCCACACGTACAGGCGAGCGCGGTAGGGCGCGGTGTGAAGGACGAGGAGGGCGCGGACGCCGTAGGCGATGAAGCCGTCGATCACCAGCGGGAAGAGGTACGTCAGGTATCCGCGGATGTGGACGGCGACAGCCATCTGCTGGAGCGCGTCGTAGGAGAGTGCGCATCCGGCGGCGCCGAGCGTGAGGATCGCGGCCCGGTCCCACGCCGTGGTGCGCGGTAGGGACGCGTACGCGTGTGAGGTCAAGCGGGGACTCCAGAGGGCCCTCCACCGGCCTCGCTGGGCGCGAGCGGTGGAGGGGCGGTGTGAAGGGGACGGAGGTGGTGGTGGAGTCGCCAGCGCTGGTCAGGCAGTGCGCGGGGCGGCCCGGCGGCGGTCGGTGCCGCTGAGGATGACCCGGTCGGTCATCTCGGCCAGGCGGGAGGCGACGCGGTCGCCGACGGCGTCGCGCAGTGCCTGGGTGGGGAGGTTGGTGGTGATGAGCGTGGGGAGCATCTCGGTGTAGCGGCGGTTGATCAGCCGGTACGTCAGCTCCTCGGTCCACTCGGACTGCTTGGCCGCGCCGAGGTCGTCGAGGATCAGCAGTGGGCACCTGCCGAGGTCCTGGATCTCGCGCTCGGCGTCGTGGCTGGGGCGGGGGCGGAGCTGGGCGTGCAGGTCGGCGGAGGTGACCGCCTGCCAGCGGAGCCGGACCCCGGCGATCAGCAGGGATCGGACGGCGCCGTACGCCTGGTAGGTCTTGCCGGTGCCGGTGGGGCCGACGATCAGCAGCGAGGGCCCGTGCGAGATCCCGCGGGTGCCGCCGGGGCCGACCCTGCCCATGCGCGTGACCTCGGCGGTCCAGGCCTGTACGCCGGGGTCGGTGGTGGTGGCCTCGCGGTAGCGGGCCGGGATGCGCCGGTCGGCCAGCTCCAGTGCGGTCACGGGCTCGGACGCGGGCTGTGCGGGGGCGGAGTCGGGGTCGATGCCCCGGGCGGCGAGGATCGCGTTCAGGCGGGCCGCCAGGATCCCGGCACGTTGCGGTTCGCGGGTTGCGGTCGTCACAGGGCGCCTCCGTAAGCGGCTTCGGCGTCAGCCGGGTTGGCGTAGGTCCGGTGGGCCTGGCGCACGGGTTGCTGCGGCGGGTTCATGGCCTCGTTGACCAGGCTGGGCAGCACGCTCGGGTGGAGGGCCTTCTCCCGCAGCCGTAGCAGTCCGACGCGGATGTGGGCTGGGTCGATGCCGTCGTCGAGAAGCTTTGTGGCGGACCGCCCGAGCTGTCCCAGCACCGCGCTGGGCGGGCGGTTGGGGCATGCGGCGGCGTACTCGGCGACCATCTGCTGGGCCGAGACGGTCTCGGGCGCGGGGGCGCCCGCGCCCCCCAACGGAGTTGATCCTAGATCCCTGATCCTAGGTCCTAGATCCGGACCGTGAGGGCTCATGGACGGCTCGGGGAATCGTTCGTGAGCCCTCATGGAGGCCTCAGTGAATCCGCTCTGACCTGCGGAAACGTGGCTCGCTGAGGGTTCGCGCCGTTCCTGTGAACCCTCGCGGAGGGATGCGTGAGCCTGTGCGGAGTCCTCATGGAGCCCTCCGTGAGTCAGCGGTGAGGGCGAGGACATCTGGCCGCCGTCGTGGTGGGGACAGACAGGATGGCGGACGCCGCTGGGGCGGTTGATCTTTTGGTGCTGGGCGAAGGTGACGATGTGCAGGTACCGCTTGCCGTCCTCGCCCTCGTACCGGCAGATCAGGTCGGCCATGGCGAGTTGGTTGAGGTCGTCCTCGACTTCGACGGGGCCGTGGTCGGGGCGCAGGGACCACAGCAGGCCGGCGATGACGGCCGTCTGGTCGCGGAAGCGCCCGTGGTCGTCGGCCTGGGTGAGCAGGCCGAAGAAGGTCCGTTCGGCGGCGATGCTGACGGCGGCCAGCGATTCGGAGCTGAAGGCTTCAGGCTTGATGGTGCGGATGCGTGCCATGTCTATCGCCCCGCCTTCGCGCTGGGCCCGGACGAGACGTGCGAAGTGGGCAGGGGTGTGTCGACGGCCGCCTGGGCCGTACTGTGGGGCATCTACGTTCCTCACCCGGCGGCGGCAGGCCTGGCAGCCCGTCACCACCGACTCGATCGTTCAGGAGTGGGCGGTTCGGTAGGGGACTCTTCGGCCCTCGGCGCTGGTACGCCGGGGGCCGTTTTCGTATTCCCTCACCGGATCGTGGCCAACATAGCCACACCCGGCGCGCGCAAGTCCAGCGATTCCGGCTACGGAACAGCACCGGTCGAAATCGCGGTCGCGGGTTTCGTTCACGATAGGGCCCGATTCGGGAATGGCCAAAGAGCCGGCGATGCGTGACGCCGCGAAGAAGAATGCGCCCTGAAGGGCCTTGACCGGAGTGCAGTCCTCGATCCAACTTGCCGCCTCCGCTGGTGCGGGGCGGTCGTGACCAGCAGGTCTCTATAGATGGGGAAAGGGTGTCTGGAATCGTCGCATATAGCGGTTTGGCTGCGAGCACACCTTGAGTTCATCCCGGTATTTCGTCGAACGCGAACGCGAACGCGGTCGCGGTCATGGGACGCCTATACATCCCGATCCGGGATTTCCGAAATCATGGATCCAGAGCTACAACAGGTTCATGCCCCGACGTCCCACGGAAATCGGCCCTGCCGGAGAACGGACCGCCGCCGCCATTGAGAACCTGCGTATAGCGCGAGGCTTCGCCCAGCGCGAGCTCGCCGACCGCGTAACCGCGCTCGGCCACCCCATGACCAACACGATGCTCTCCCGCATCGAGTGCACCCGGCGCCGCTGCGATGTCGACGACCTCGTCGCCATCGCCGCCGCCCTCGGGGTCTCCCCGCTCGCCCTGCTCCAGCAGGCCTCGTAGCGGTACTCCCCAGGCCGACGGTGTGCCAGCGCCGTCGCCCGGGCTCTCGCAGCGCAATCCCCGCCCACTCCTGAACCGCCGCCACGGCACCGGCTTGCCTGTCGCGCCAGACGAGGATCCGTCTTGCATCACTCGCCCATTCCCCTCGCCCACCCCGCGGCGCAGGCTCTGCCTCGCCTCTACCGCCCGGAGGAAATAGCCGAAGCCCTTGGTTGCTCCGCCTGGTGGGTCAAGGACCGGGCCGGCCGCGCCCTCATCCCATCCACGCGGGTCGGGCGGGCGTACCGCTTCACAGCCGAGCACCTCGTCGAGATCGTCAGGCTCCACGAGATACGGCCGCCCAGCGCACCAAGCCCCAGTGCACCCGCCATCCGCCCAGTGCCGCCGCTGACTACGGCTGTCCGCCCGGCCGCCCGCCTCCGGGCCCGCCCGCCCCGCCGCCTTCGTCAGGACGACTTCGACACCACCGCGTAGACGGATCAGTAACCAGAGGGGAGGTAATAGTGGGTTTCGCGGAGAAGCGCGGCAACTACTGGCGCGGTCGGTACAAGACGGCGCCCGGCAAGCACACCACGGTCGTCGACTCGACCGGAGCGACCATCAAGTTCGCCACCAAGCGAGAGGCCAAGCGGGTCGCCGACGAGGCGGAGATCGGCTTCCGGCGCGGTACCGTACGCGACCCGTCACTGGGCCAGGAGACGTTCGGTGAATACGCGAGCCGCTGGTACGAGGCCCAGGACCTGGCCGCGTCCACCATGCAGAACTACCGGCGCCACATCGAGGAGCACCTGCTCCCCGACTTCGAGGACAAGGCCCTCTCCGGCATCCTCCGCACCGACGTCGCGCTGTGGGAGAAGAAGGAACGGGCCTCCTACGCCGCCTCCAGCGTCAAGACCTGGCGGGCCACGCTCCACCTCATCCTCGCCGATGCCGTGGACGAGGGGCTTATCGACGCGAACCCCGCCGCCAAGCGCCGGGGGAGGGGCAAGCGGGCCGGCCGCTCTGCCGACCGCGGTCCGGAGAAGGTCGTCACGGACGCCCTCGGCGCCCTCCTGATCGCCGAGCGGGCTGCCCTGCTGTCCGGCCGGGACGACGAGTTCGTCGCAGTGATCCTCAAGGCGTACACCGGTATGCGATGGGGTGAAATTGTCGGTCTGGAGACCGAGTTCGCCCGCCGCGGCTCGGTCCGTGTCGAGTGGCAGCTGTACGAGCTCGACTCGGGTGTGATGGTCCGCTGCCCGCCCAAGGACGACAGCTACCGCACCATCGACGCCCCCGACTGGCTCTCGGCCCTCGTGGCCGACCACGTCGCCCGCACCAAGCCCACGCCGTGCCCGTGCCATGGCAGGACGTACGCCTTCCAAGGCCAGGGCACCGCCCGCACCGGAGGCCACCAGGGCGCGAAGCTGGTCGACGTAGCCCGCCGCGCCGGCGTTTCCACAGGCACGGTGTCCAACGTCCTCAACCACCCCGCTCGTGTGCGCGAGGCCACCCGTACCCGCGTCGAACTCGCCATCACCGAGCTGGGCTTCGTACGAGGCGGCGCGCCCTCGGAGCACGCCGCCCACTGGCGCCGCAATGGCTTCGCCACCTGGCTCTTCCACCCGGCGACGACGGGCTGGTACCCGAAGAAGGCGCCGCAGGAGCCCCGTCCCGTTCCGCTCCTCGGCGACCCGTTCCCGGGCATACCGGTCCGGGGTCGCAACGCCCAGGGTCGCGCCGACGCCTGCTGGACGGCTATCGCCAGGGGCCTCACCCCGCACGGCCTACGCCATTCCCACCGCACGCTCATGGAGGACCTCGGCACGGAGAAGGTCCTCATGGACGAGCGCATGGGCCACATCGACGGATCCGTCTCCGCCCGCTACGCCCACGTGACCCCGGGCATGCGCCAGCGCCTGCTCGCGGGCCTCACCCAGCAGTGGGAGGTAGCGCTCGATGCCCGCCTGTCGATGACTCCGAGGTCCCCAGTGCGTGCGCTCGACACGCTGCTGCGAGCTCGATCGGCAGCGCGGTAGCCGGACGGGGCACGTGCCGCGCCCGGCAGTACGTCAGTTGCGCAGGAGACGCCGGAGGTCGTCCAGCGGCAGGCGTGCTTCCCGAGCGGCGGCGCCCGCCTCGAAGTGGATGCCCTCGCTGCCGAGGACATCTGCGGGAGTTTCTGTGCGCCCCGGGTCGGGCCACTGGAAGCCGGAGCTGACAGCCCCCGACGTGGTGAGCACCCGCCAGGCGTTGGGGCACTTGCCGCAGGTTGCCAGGTGCGTACCAACCGGGACGGCATGACTGTCGATCACAGTCGCCACATCCCCGTAGGTCGTCCACCGACCGGACGGGATGGCTTCCAGGAGAGCGTGCAGACTCGACCAGTCCTTGCGGGTACCGCCGAGCTGCTTGGCCAGGTCCGCGAGGTGGCTGCCCGCCAGCGCTGCCCACTCGTCGCGGTCGACGGTGTCCGGGACGGGTTCGGCATCGACGTCCCACCAGGTGGTGCCCTGTATCCCGTCGGCCTTGCGGCTGGTCACGCTAGTGAAGATGTGGTTGGCCAGCCCGGTCGGCGTGTACGGCTTGCCGTCGGCTTCCCAGGTCAGTGGCTCGGTGGTGTTGTTGTTCCATGTGACGCTTGCGCGTCTGCCGTCCTCATCCACCCATGCGCGGATGCGCTCGCGGATGGATTCCGGTGCGCCATGCCTCGGTACCAGCCGCAGCCGCGCCCCGTCCGGCAGCAGACCGGCGTCGACGAGGACGTGCACCGCGTTGCGGGTGCGTGAGCGTTCCTCCAGCTTCTGGGCTGCGGCCTTGGCTTCGATCCGGGCCGGAGCGAGTGTGAACTCCTCGACCTCCGGGGTGGGATAGACCTTGGTGAACCCGGCGACGAGCTGCCCCTGGACCTTCCAGAGGCCGACCTCGATGAGGTCGATGTCGAGGTTCATCTCGGACAGCCACACGACGGTGTGGGTGACCTGCTTGGGGAAGCTAGCCGCGATGATCACCTGCCGAGGGCGCTGGAGCAGCTCCGGACTCCAGTCTCCGTCCACGTGGTCCAAGAGCCGCTGTCGGCACTCGTCGAGGTCGAGGCTCTGGCCCCTGCCCTTCAGGAAGTCACGGTGCGCCTGGGCCAGGGTGCCGAGGTCGAACCGGGAAACCAGGGCGGCGTAGGTGATCGCCTGGAGGTGTACGTCTCGGTCTGCCGTTCCCCGCTTCAGCTCGACCACCACGAGGCGCCCGGTGGCATCCAGGCCCAGGACGTCCAGTCGGTCCCGCGCCGGCACCCCGTCCGTGTCGGCCCACCGGTCGAACTCGGCGGTGATGACCAGCACCGACTCTCCGAGGACCTGCGGGTGCGCGATCACCCACTCCTGGAGGTGCTGTCGTTCGAGGAGCCCCTCCGCTGCGAGCGCGGTTGGTGCGACGGGTGCGGCCAAGGCCCCTTCGACGGTGAAGAGATGATCCACGCTGTCCCCCTGCCCCAGTCCGTCAGCCAGGCGCTCCCGCACCGACCGCCCCGAGCCTACGTGCGGGCCGCGCCCCGGGGCAGTTGCTCCGGTAGATCACGGACGGGGTGGGGCTGACTCCGAACTCAGCTCGCCGTCGAGATCTTGTTGATGGGCATCCGGCGATGCCGTCGACCTGGCTCAATGGAGGGATGGAGATCGGGGAGTGCTGGGCTTATCGGGCCAAGCCGAAGGAACTGGGCGGCGCCCTGCGCCAGGTGGAGATCGTCCGAATGGGCGCCTCCGGCAGGTCAGGAATCCACGTGCGGTTCCTGGACGGTGATGAGGCCGGACTACAGGAGTGGGTCAGCGCCGGCTGTCTGCTCGTGCTCTGGGCTGATGTCGACGCCTTCCGTGCGGATGACACGGCGGAGCTCGCCCTGGCCGAGGCGTCAAGGGAGGCGCGGGGGAGCGCCGAGTTCGAGGCGGCGCGGATGATCCTGGGCTTCGTCCGCCCCAAGGGGAGGCTGCGTCTACGCAAGGCGGTGGCGGACGCGGGCGTGCTGGAGCTCGGACACCTCGACGAGACGGCGCCGCTGGTCGGCATGGACCCCGCCGAGCTTCGCGGCGACGGCATGGTTCACGAGGACCGCAACGGCCTTTGCCTGGTCGGCTGGCCGGTAGCCGAGCGGATCGCGCGGCAGGTGGCTCAGAGCCTGGCCGAGGAGGTCCTGCCGGAGGTGGACCACCGTCAGCAGGCCGTGGATGAGGAGCGCGCCCGGCCCTCCTGGCACTCGTACCACCGTCGGGACGACCGCAAGCTGGACGCGGAAGCGGCCACGCTGCGCACGGTCCGGGAGTGGTGCGGGGAGGAGAAGGCCGAGCGTTACGACGAGCTCGTCGCCCTACGCGCCGAGGTGCTGCGACTCGGCGAATTGGTCGAGCAGGCGGTGAAGGCGCTCCGGGACCGTGGGCACGGCGTCATCGCCTCCACCATTGAGCGCGGCCTTGGGGTCCATGTCTCCAGCCTTGGTCCCGACGTACGTCGTTGAAACCGTCCCGCCACCGCTCGGGCTCCGCCTTGGGCGGTGTGGGCTCCGCCGGTGGCTGAACCTTCTCCGGGCGGTGTGGGTGCCAGCCGTCGAGGAACGGCCGCAGTTCGTTCTTCGTCGGCTCCGCGTGGAAGTTCCGGACGCCAAGCCCCTTCCCGTTCAAGGTGGGGTCCAGACGGTCGGCCTCCGTCCGGCCCCAGGCCGACCACTCCCGGAGCCGCTCGGCCTCGAAGGGGTCCTGCGTCTGGGCGGCGGCCTCGTCCAGCGCGGTGCAGAAGGTTCGGATCTCTCCGGCTGCTCGCCACTGTTCCAGCGCGGTGCCGAAGTGCTCGGCCCGAGCGGCGTCCACCGCCTTGATCGAAGCCACGCCGACTGCGGCCTCCCACTCCCGCTGGGCGCGCTCCTGCCTCTCGACCTCCAGTCGGCGGTTCTCAGCTGCTTGCCGTTCCCGCTCGTCCTGCTGCTGGCGCTGTTCGGCCTCCCGCTCCAGCCGGGCCCGTTCCTGCTCATCGGCCCGGGTTCTCAGCGCCCGGAGTACCGAACCGATCTGGTCCTCAAGCGGCTTCTTCTCGGTGTCGGCCCACTCCTTCTTCCAGCCGTACTGGTAGCCCTGTTGCTGGGCGAGGACCATCTCCAGTTCCCCGGATGGCTCGAACCGTTGCGCCGGGACGACCCGCTGCCAGTCGTACGTGCGGCGGCCCGCCGGCTTGGGCACGTACCGGACCTGCTTCTGCCGTTCCTTGAAGGTGATCTCGTATGTACGGCCATGGATCGTGAGCAGTGGCCTCGGCTGCCTGCGCTTCTTCGAGACCGCGATCTCCCCGTGGAGAGGGAGGGCCTGCTCGGCGATGAGGCGAAGCAGGGACAGAACGCGGGGAAGTGCCCCGTCGGAGATCTCGAAGGCGCTGTGGTCCGCGGTCACGGCCGCGAGGACATCGTCCACGTCGGTGATCACGCGGCTGCGTGCCAGACGGATCCGGTTCCACTCCGTGTCGTCCTCGCCGGTCACCCGGAGCAGCCCCAGGAAGAAGTCCCCCTTGGTCCGCCCGCTGTACTTCAGGTGGTACCCGGCAGGCGCACACTGGCGAGCCGCGTCGAATGCCCTTCGGTAGCGGGCCCGCGCGGCCTCGTCCGGGTTGGGGACTCGGAGGAAGCGGCCGGCCTGCTGCACCTCGGTGATCAGAGCCCGTCCGATGTCGGCAGGAGAGGGCCGTGGTGCTCTGGCAACGCGCTGTACCGGGGGTTTCTGCTCCGCAGCGGCCTTCTCCGCGACGTGGGCGGATTCCGGCTTCTTGGGTCCGGGCGTCGTCGCCGGGCGGCTCTTCCGCAGTGCCGGGTCAGGCCGGTCGGGGTGATGGCCGTGCTGGAGGTAGAAGCGCCCGACCTCGGTGATCTCCGCCCGCCACTTCCCGCCCTCTTTGGGCATCGTGACGTGATCCCGCGCTTTCAGGGCCCTGGTGGTGACGGCGAGTTCGGGAGTGTCTGACGTGACAGGTTCGACGCCCTCCTCGATTCGGGTCAGGAGGGCGAGCTGGCGATCGTTGAGGGGTGACCAACGGTGCATGTGATCGTCGTACCGTCGGCGCTCGTGCCGGCACAAGCCATGCGGTGAGCTTTCCGGGCGCTCGGCCCGGCTCCCCGTGGGAGCCGGGCTCCGAGGTCGGCTCCCAGATGGCTCCCAAGACACGCCGGTAAGCCACTCAAGGCCTTGGCCCGCGATGCGAATCAAGGCCTTGACCTGGTCTTACGGAGTAGGGCTTAGGAGACGATTTGGGCGAGAGCACCGGTCAGGGCGGCCGCAAGGGTGAGCGCGGCGGCGAACGTGGTGGCGGCCCGCATGAGAGCAGCGGGATAAGTGGCGCCATCCAGCCGAGCGAGCAGGCCCGCAGCGGCGGAGGCCAGAAGGGCGAACATGACGACCAGCGCAGCGATGACGAGGACAACGACAAAACGGGTCACGGCAGGCTCCCTGCAAAGGTGAGGCGTTGACGTGATGAAGGTCCAGGAAACGATGTTCGCCGGGGCCCGGCTGGACAATGATGAACACCGGCGTACACATCGAGCCGGGCGGGACGAATGCACGACGAACCTAGCGAGTTGGCGGCGCTCATCGAGCTGCGCAAGAGGCTCGCCGACGGCCTGGCTCGTGCCGGGCTGAACAAGACTCAGCTCGCCACCCGAGCAGAGCTGGGTCGCACCACCGTCCAGGAGGCGCTCCAGGCGGGCAAGCCCGCTCCATCGGCCGAGACGGTTGTCGCGCTGGCTCGCGTGCTACGCCTACCAGACCAGCAACTGCTGGATCTGCGGCGCGTCGCCGCCGGAGAGATCGACCCTGCCCTTGGAAAGGACTACGGCCCAGGTAAGCCGATTACGGAGTGGGACCCTCACGACTTGGAGGTCCATCCCGCCGGGGTCGGCTATGGGGCCGTGCCGCAGCGAACGCTGTCCGGCTACGTCCCACGTGGCCATGATCGGATCCTCACCGACGTGGTGCTGGAGGCCGCAGAGGGCAACAGCCAGATGCTGGTCCTGGTCGGCACGTCCTCCACCGGCAAGACAAGAGCCTGCTGGGAGGCCATACAGCCGCTCGCGACCCGCGGGTGGCGGCTGTGGCACCCGTTCGACCCGACCCGAGCCGAAGCCGCCCTCGGCGACCTCGAACGCGTCACATCTCGCACAGTGGTCTGGCTCAACGAAGCCCAGCACTACCTCGGCAACCCCCACCTCGGCGAGCGGATCGCAGCCGCCGTCCATGCCCTCCTCACCCATCCCAAGCGCCTACCCGTCCTAGTTCTGGGCACCCTCTGGCCCGAGTACGCCGACCAGTTCATAGCCCTGCCCCCCGCTGGCTCCCCGGATCCACACAGCCGGGTTCGGGAGATACTTGCCGGACGCACTCTCGCCATCCCCGACACCTTCGACCAGGACGCACTGCGGACCGCAGCTGTCCTGGCGCAAGACGGCGACCAACTGCTCGCCGACGCCCTCACCCGCGCCCATGACCACGGACGGGTCACCCAGGATCTCGCTGGCGCCCCCGAACTGCTACGCCGCTACGAGCACGGCACACCCACAGCCAAGGCCGTACTGCATGCGGCTATGGACGCACGCCGTCTTGGCGTGGGCCTCCACCTCCCACAAACCTTCCTCACGGATGCGGCGATCGACTACCTCAGCGACCAGGACTACGACGAACTCACCAACGACTGGGCAGAAGCGGCCTTCGCCGACCTCGCCCGCCCCGTCCACGGCAAGCAGGCACCCCTACGCCGAACCGGAGCCCGGCCCAGGCGCCGCCCGCCCAGCGGCCCGACATCGGCACCCACGCCCCTCTCGGTGACAGGACCAGCGTTCCGGCTCGCCGACTACCTCGAACAGCACGGTCGCACCACCCGGTTGAGACTGTGTCCACCCGCATCGTTCTGGGCGGCCGCCCACGCCCACCTCACCACCCACCCCGACGACCTCGGCAACCTCGCGCTCGCCGCTGAACGAAGGCACCGCCTGCAGTGGGCACACCACCTCCGGCTCCGCGCCGCCGACGCAGGCCACCCCTACTCCCTCAACTACCTGGCACGGATCCGGGAGGTAACTGGGGACGTGGAAGGCGCCGAAGTCCTCTACCAGCGAGCCGCAGACGCCGGCGGCAGCAGCACTCTGACTGACCTGGCGGAGCAAAGGAGAGAGGCCGGGGATCCGGAGGGCGCCGAAGCCCTCTATCGGCGTGCCGCCGCCGCTGGCGACGCAGACGCCTTGTTCCTCGTGGCCAGCCGCCGGAAGGCAGCCGGAGACCGTGAGGGCGCCGAAGCCTTCTACCAGCGGGCCGCAGACGCCGGCCGCGCTGATGCCCTTGTCGACCTAGTGGAGCTGAAGGAAGAGGCCGGGGACTGGGAGGGGGTCAAGGCTCTCTACGAACGGGCCGCTACCACCGGTGACACCTACGCCATGGCCCGTTTGGCAGACATGCGGGAGGAAGCCGGGGACAGGGAAGGTGCCGAAGCCCTTTACCTACAGGTCGCCGCTGCTGGCGACACCGACTCCCTGATCTACCTGGCCGAGCTGAAGGAGGAAGCGGGAGACCTCGAAGGCGCCGAAGCCCACTATCGGCGGGCCGCTGACGCTGGCGACACCGACTCCCTGATCTACCTGGCCGAGCTGAAGGAGGAAGCCGGAGACCTCGAAGGCGCCGAAGCCCTCTACCAGCAGGTCGCCGACACCGGCGACACCTACACCACTGGCCACCTGGTCGAGCTGAAGGAGGAAGCCGCAGACCTACACGGCGCCAAGTCCCACTACCAGCAGGCTGTTACCAATCCCAGGGCACTGACAGACCTGGCACGAATGCGGGAACAGGCTGGGGATTGGGAGGGCGCCGAAGCCTTCTACCAGCGAGCCGCAGACGCAGGCCACGCTGGTGCTCTGGTTCGCCTGGCAGAGCTGAGGGAGTGGGCAGGGGACCAGAAGGGCGCTGAGACCTTCTACCAGCAGGCCGCCGCCACCGGCGACCCCGACACCTTGATCCACCTAGCGCGGATACGAGACGAGGCCGGGGACCAGGAGGGCGCTGAGATCTTCTACCAGCGAGCCGCCGATACCGGCGAGCTTCCCGACGACGAGGCCAAGATGAGGTGGCCGTACGGACTTGACCCGGACGGCTCCCCTACGCCCCCTTGGTCGTAAGTTCAGGACGCCACGCGAGAGCGCAGCCCACAACTCGGTGAGTACCGCGGCTCCAGGCACACTGGCGCCGCAACGGCTTCGCCACCTGGCTGTTCCACCCGGCCACCACTGGCTGGTACCTAAAGAAGGCCCCGTAGGAACCGCGCCCCGTTCCCCTGCTCGGCGATCTGTTCCGGGGCGTTCCGGCTCAGAAGGGCGAGCTGATGATCGTCGAGGGGTGACCAGCGGTGCATGTGATCGTCGTACTGTCAGCCCTCGTGCCGACACAAGCCATGCGGTGAGCTTTCCGGGCGGGCGCTCGGCCCGGCTCCCCCTGGGAGCCGGATTCCGAGGTCGGCTCCCAGTTGGCTCCCAAGACAGGTCCGTAAACCACTCAGGGGCCTGATCCACTGAGTGGATCAGGCCCCTGACCTGGTCTTACGAAGTCGGGGTGGCGGGATTTGAACCCACGACCTCTTCGTCCCGAACGAAGCGCGCTGCCAAGCTGCGCTACACCCCGATCGTCATCCTTGCAGCGTTGCTGCCTGGCGACATCGATTACTTTAGCGGACCCTCGGCCGGAGACGAAATCCGGTTTTCACCGGGAGCCCCGGCTGCGCGCGGTGGTGCCGGGCGGCGGCGGTCCGCCGCCACCAGAGCCAGGCCGAGGGCGTAGAAGGCGATGCCCAGGACGACCGCGTTCACGGAGACCCCCGCGTACCCGTACTTCGCCGCGTCCAGGAAGGGGTACGTGTAGCGGCTCGGCACGTCGGGGGACAGGAGCGCGCCGCGGATCAGGGCGAAGGCCAGGTACGCGCCCGGGAAGGCCAGCCACTGGAGGGCGTGCCGGGCGGTGAGGGCGCGGGGGGCCGTGAGCAGCACGAAGTCCAGGAACGCGCCGATCGGCGTGACCGTGTGCAGGAGCTGGCTGGAGACGGCCTTGGCGCCGGTGAGGCGGTCGACGGCGTCGGCGCTGTTGAAGGGGCTCGCGTGGTTCGCCAGGACCAGGTGGAAGACCAGCCCCGTGATCAGGATGAAGAGCAGCACCCCGCCCGTCCACAGCGCGGGCAGCGGCGGCCGGCGCCGCAGCGAGCGCTGGGCGGAGATCCCGAAGACGACCGCGACCAGGATGTTCGTCCAGATCGTGAAGTAGCTCAGGACCACGGGCACGCTGCCGTACGCGCACTCGATCACGAGACCGGTCACCGCCGCGGCGGCGATCAGGGCGCGGAAGATCGCGGGCAGCACCGCGGTTACGCCGCCGGGGTCAGCGTCAGGAGTGTCGCCTCGGGCGGGCACGCGAACCGCACCGGGGTGAAGCGGTTGGTGCCGCAGCCCGCCGACACGTGGAGGTACGCGCGCTGGTCGTCGCTCTCGTACGTCGACAGGCCCTTCACCCGCTTGGTGTCCAGGTCGCAGTTGGTGACCAGTGCCCCGTAGAAGGGGATGCACAGCTGCCCGCCGTGCGTGTGCCCGGCGAGGATCAGCGGGTAGCCGTCGGCCGTGAAGGACTCCAGCGCGCGCAGGTACGGGGCGTGCACGACGGCGATCGAGAAGTCCGCCGCGGTGTCGGGGCCGCCCGCGACCTCCTCGTAGCGGTCGCGCTTGATGTGCGGGTCGTCCAGGCCGGTGAAGGCGAGGTCCACGCCGTCGAGCTTGAGCCGGGCCCGCGTGTTGGTGAGGTTGTGCCAGCCCGCCGCGTCGAAGGCGTCCCGCATCTCCTCCCACGGGTTGTGGACGGCGCCGACGACCGGCTTGTTGCCGTTCAGCCCGTGCCGGCCCTGGACCTTCTCGATCAGGTAGCGCCCGGGGTTGCGCAGCCGGGGCCCGTAGTAGTCGTTCGACCCGAAGACGTACACCCCGGGGAACTCCATGAGCGGGCCGAGCGCGTCCAGGACCTCGGGCACGCCTTCCGTGTCGGAGAGGTTGTCGCCGGTGTTCACGACGAAGTCCGGGCGCAGCCCGGCCAGGGACTGCAGCCAGGCGCGCTTCTTGCGCTGCCCGCTGACCATGTGGATGTCCGAGACCTGAAGGATGCGCAGCGGACGCATCCCCCGCGGGAGGACGGGTACCGTGACCCGGCGCAGGCGGAAGGACCGCGCCTCGAAACCGGCGGAATAGGCCACACCAGCGGCCCCGACCGCCGCGATTCCGGCGGTGACTTTCAGGGGTACTCCGTAACGCGCACGCATGCCCCCATCGTCGCAGACCGGGAAAACCAACGGGCGCCACAGGCCCCGGACCTGGCAGACTCGGGGCATGACCACGCTCAAGGCCAAGCTCCAGGAAGACCTCACCGCCGCCATCAGGGCGCGTGACGAGCTGCACTCGTCCACGCTGCGACTGACCCTTTCCGCCATCACCAAGGAGGAGGTCGCGGGCAAGGAAGCGCGCGTGCTCTCCGACGAGGAAGTCCTCAAGGTGATCGCCAAGGAGGCGAAGAAGCGGCGCGAGGCCGCGGATGCGTTCGCCCAGGGCGGTCGTCCGGAGCAGGCCGCGCGGGAGACCGCGGAGGGCGAGTTCCTCGACACCTACCTGCCCAAGCAACTCGGTGACGACGAGCTCGACGCGATCGTGGCGCAGGCCGTCGAGGAGGCCCGGGCGACGGGCGCCGAGGGGCCGCGTGCCATGGGTGTCGTCATGAAGATCGTGAACCCGAAGGTCGCCGGTCTGGCGGACGGGGGCCGCGTGGCCGCCGCCGTGAAGAAGGCCCTCGCGTAACCGGGACACAGAAAAACAAAGGGGGGCCCCGCCGGATTCGGTCCGGCGGGGCCCCCCTTTTTTTATGCGGGTTCGGCCCCCGTCAGTCGCGGCCGCCGATCAGCCCGGGCTCCAGGGTGAACCCGGGGAACGGGTTGCCGCCGGTGCCGCCGTTGCCGCCGGTGGCGCCGCCCGGGTTCCCGCCGGTGGCTCCGGCGACCGTCTCCTGCCCGCCAGGGCGTCCCTCGCCGGGCTTGCCGTCGCCGCCCGGCTTCCCGGGCTTGACGGGCCTGCCCGGGTTGGTGTTCGGGTCGGGCCTGCCGCCGCCGTTGGCCGCCGGGTTGTCGGGGATGTTGACGGTGGAGAAGCCGGGTGCCTCGCGGCCCGAGAGCGCGCCGGAGATCGCCTGCTTCCAGATCGGGCCGGGCAGCCCGCCGCCGTAGACCTTCGGGTAGTACGTGCCGCCGATGGTGATGTTCTCCATCGACACCTGCTTGGCGCCGCCCGAGCCGACCCAGGTCGCGCCGGACATGTTCGGGGTGTACCCGACGAACCAGGCGTTGTAGCGGTTGTCGGTGGTGCCGGTCTTGCCCGCGTTCTGCCGGTCGGTCAGGCCCGCGGCCGTACCCGTACCGGAGTCGACCACGCCGAGCAGCAGCGTGTTGATGGTGTCGGCGGTCTTCTCCGACATGACGCGCTCGCACTGGCTCTTGGGGACGGTCAGCGCCTTGCCGTGCGAGTCGGTGATGGACTCTATGGCGACGGGCGTGCAGTACACGCCCCGGTTGGCGAAGGTCGCGTACGCGTTGGCCATGGTCAGCGGGGACATGCCCTGGGTGCCGAGCGCGATGGCCGGGACCTCGGGAAGCTTGGTGCCGTCGGCCGGGACGACCCGCAGCTTGTTGGTCATCTGGGTGACGGGGCAGATCCCGGTCTCCGAGATCATCTCCACGAAGTAGGTGTTGACCGACTTGGCCATCGCCTCCTTCATGCCGAAGGCGCCGAACTCGTTCTCCGCCTCGTTGGGCACCCGCTCCCGCTTCAGGTTGACCCACGGCTTGTCGCCGCAGGTCTGCACGGGGCTCGGGTACTCCATCTCCTGCGGGGTGGTGTACACCTTCGTCGGCAGGATGCCGAGCTCCAGGGCCGAGGCCGCGACGAAGGGCTTGAAGGTCGAGCCGGTGGGGAAGCCGAAGTTCGACCCGCCCATCTGCTTGTCCACCGAGAAGTTGATCTGGGTCTCGTTCTTGCCGAAGCCGTACGGCTTGGACTGGCCCATCGCGAGCACCCGGCCGGTGCCCGGCTGGACCAGGGTGACGGCGGTGGCGACCTTGTCGTCCTGGTCGACGTGGTCCTTGATCGACTCGTTCGTCGCGTCCTGCGACTGCGGGTCGAGGGTGGTCCGTACGGTCAGACCGCCCTGGTTCCAGACCTTCGCCCGCTCCTCGCGCGTCTTGCCGAAGACCGGGTCGGTCAGGAAGGTGTTGCGCACGTAGTCGCAGTAGAAGCCGGCGCCCTTCACGGCGGTGATGCAGCCGTTCTTCGGCTTGGTCACCTTCAGCTGGACCGGCTTGGCCTTCGCGGCCTCGCCCTCCGCCTCCGTGATGTCCTTCATGTCGATCATCCGCTGGAGGACGACGTTGCGGCGCTTGGTGGCCTCCGCCGAGTCGTTCACCGGGTCGAACCGGCTCGGCGACTGCACGACGCCCGCCAGCAGCGCCGACTCCTCAAGGGTCAGGTCCTTGGCCGGCTTGCTGAAGTAGCGCTGGGCGGCGGATTCGATTCCGTAGGCCTGCTGGCCGAAGTACGTGATGTTGAGGTAGTTCTCGAGGATCTTCTTCTTCCCGAGCTCCTCCTCGACCTGGATCGCGTACTTCAGTTCGCGGATCTTGCGGCCGAGGCTCTTGACCTGTGCTTCTCGCACCTTGGTCTCGTCGTCGCCCGCTTCTTCGACGAAGACGTTCTTCACGTACTGCTGGGTGAGCGTCGACGCGCCCTGCGCGGCGCCGCCTTCCTGTGCGTTCTGGTTGACCGCGCGCAGGATGCCCTTGAGGTCGACCGCGCCGTGCTCGTAGAAACGAGAGTCCTCGATCGCGACGATTGCCTTCTGCATGTACGGGGAGATGGCCGTGAGCGGCACCACCTGCCGGTCACGTGAATAGACAGTGGCGATCAAGCCACCTTCTGAGTCCAGAATCGTGGTGCGCTGGCTCAGCGGCGGAGTCTTGAGATTGGCCGGGATCTCGTCGAATCCCTCGACGGTCCCCTTGGCCGCGAGTCCCAGGGCGCCGGCGCCCGGGATCGCGATACCCGCAAGTACAACACCGGAGAGAACGGACACCCCGAGGAACTTGGCGGCCTGCTGTGGCCCCGTGAGCCCGCCGCCCGAGCGCTTCTTTCCCATGGAGGGCAGCCTACGTTCTCATTCGCCGGACACGCGCGAATGCCTTGGCCTAAGCTGTCCCCAACTGTCACAGCAGTGCGGTGCGACATCAACCCCTCGGCTTGTTTTTCACCCTTCCCGAATGGGGTGGACTCATGTCCGAATCCCGCCCCCTGCTGTCCGGGCGATCCGCCGATTCCACCCGAATTGCCGGAATGGTCGGGCATGTCGCCGGATCACTCCGTCGGGTGATCTGCCGCTTACCCATAGTCCGTTCGGACCATTCAAGATTGGGCCCGTCGGGGGTGTTGCACTGTGCCCGCCTTCCGTAACGTCCTCAACTGGCAGCGGTGAATATGCCGCTACCGCCGTGGGGGAGCCTCGATTCGGGAGAGGACGGCGCCGGGATGGGCTGGGTTACCGACTGGAGTGCGCAGGCAGCCTGCCGCACTACCGATCCGGATGAACTGTTCGTTCAAGGAGCGGCACAGAACAGGGCCAAGGCGGTGTGCACCGGATGTCCGGTGCGGACCGAATGCCTGGCCGACGCGCTCGACAATCGTGTCGAGTTCGGCGTGTGGGGCGGAATGACCGAGCGGGAACGACGTGCGCTGCTGCGCCGGCGTCCCACCGTCACCTCGTGGCGGCGACTGCTTGAAACCGCCCGCACGGAGTACGAGCGCAGTACGGGCATCCTCACCGGGGATGTCGATGTGGAGATTGACGTTCCGTACGAGACGTACGCGGCGGCCGGGTAGATCACCCGAACGCCACCCCGTACGAGGCATCACGTACGAACGCCTACGCTCCGGCCGGAACCCCGGCCGCGAGTCGCTCTCCGATGGCCCGAAGCCCGGCGAGGTCGTGTACATCGCCGGGCAGGGCGGCCACTTCGGCCACCGCCACCTCGGGGTGCAGCGAGGTGAAGCGGTCGCGCGTGCGCTGTTCGCGCGCGATCACCTGCATCCGCTCGGCATGCAGGCGCAGCAGTCCCGCCGTGATCTCGTCCACCTCGGCCTCGGCCTCGGCCCTGGTGCTCGCGTCCTCGTCGGTGGGGGAACCGTCGTCGGCGCAGTCACGAAGTCCAGCTTTCCCGGACTCCTGATCGACAATGCCGCCTTCTTCAAGATTCTCTGCGGCCGCCAACGCCCGCTCTGCGGACAGCTGGTCGGCCCCGCTGCCGTGGACCCGGTTCAGCACCAGCCCGGCCAGCGGCATCCGCTCCGCGGCCAGCCGCTCCACGAAGTACGCCGCCTCGCGCAGGGCGTCCGGTTCGGGCGCCGCGACCACGAGGAAGGCCGTACCGGGAGCCTGCAGCAGCCGGAAGGTCGCGTCGGCGCGCGTGCGGAAACCGCCGAACATCGTGTCCATGGCGGCCACGAAGGTCTGTACGTCCTTCAGCAGCGAGGCGCCCATCAGCTTGCTGAGCGTGCCCGTCATCATCGACATGCCGACATTGAGGAACTTCATCCCCGCC
The DNA here is from genome assembly GCF_055604165.1 of Streptomyces sp. NPDC037242. Lineage (NCBI taxonomy): Bacteria > Bacillati > Actinomycetota > Actinomycetes > Kitasatosporales > Streptomycetaceae > Streptomyces > Streptomyces sp. NPDC037242. The sequence goes on along the minus strand of NZ_JBVJUY010000010.1, from coordinate 146,684 downwards.
CGGCCGCCCACCTTCGCCGGAGCCATCAGCACCCGGATGAACTTCCCGTCCAGGAAGGACCCGAGGCGCTTGGGGGCGTCCAGGAAGTCCAGCGCGGACCGGCTCGGCGGCGTGTCCACGATGATCAGGTCCCAGTCGTCCCGGGCCCGCAGCTGGCCCAGCTTCTCCATCGCCATGTACTCCTGCGTGCCCGCGAAACCGGCCGACAGGGACTGGTAGAAGGGGTTGGCGAGGATGGCCTCGGCCCGCTCCCCGTCCGCGTGCGCCTCGACGATCTCGTCGAAGGTCCGCTTCATGTCCAGCATCATGGCGTGCAGTTCGCCGTCGCTCCCCACCCCGGTGACCCGGCGCGGGGTGTTGTCGAGCGAGTCGATCCCCATGGACTGGGCGAGCCTGCGCGCCGGGTCGATGGTGAGCACCACCGCCTTGCGCCCGCGCTCCGCCGCCCGTACGCCGAGCGCCGCCGCGGTGGTGGTCTTGCCTACCCCGCCCGCGCCGCAGCACACGATGATCCGGGTCGCGGGATCGTCCAGCAGCCGGTCGACCCCGAGCCGCGGCGGTGTCTCCAGGCCCGTGGTGCCCGTTGCGCGCTCCGTCATGCGTCGCCCACCTGCTTCCGCAGCTCCGTGGCCAGCCCGTAGAGCCCGGCCAGATCCATCCCCGTGCCGAGCAGGGGAAGCTCGTACGCCGGCACGCCCAGCTCCTCCAGTACGGTGCGCTGCGCGCGCTCCAGCGCCACCCGGCTCGCGTGCTCGGCGGCCTGGGTGAGCAGCGGGTCCACCAGCCGCTCGGCCAGCCCCCCGCGCCGGGCGCCGCCGAGGCCCGCCCGGGACAGCGCCTTGGCGACATCGGCACGGCGCTCGCCGGCCGCGGCGCGCAGGGCGTCCTCGTCGAGGTGGTGCGGCCGGACCATGTTCACGACGACCCGGCCCACCGGCAGCCCCGCCTCCCGCAGTTCGGCGATCCCGTCGGCGGTCTCCTGGACGGGCATCTCCTCCAGCAGCGTCACCAGGTGGACCGCGGTGTCGGGTGACTTCAGCAACTGCATCACGGACTGGGCCTGGTTGTGGATCGGCCCGAACCGGGCCAGGCCCGCCACCTCGTCGTTGACGTTCAGGAAGCGGGTGATCCGCCCGGTCGGCGGGGCGTCCATGATCACGTGGTCGTACACGTACCGCCCGGCCTTGTCCTTGCGCCGCACCGCCTCGCACGCCTTGCCGGTCAGCAGTACGTCCCGCAGCCCCGGCGCGATGGTCGTCGCGAAGTCGATGGCCCCGAGCTTCTTGAGGGCGCGGCCGGCCGAGCCGAGCTTGTAGAACATCTGGAGGTAGTCGAGCAGCGCCCGCTCCGCGTCGATGGCGAGCGCGAACACCTCCCCGCCGCCCGAGGCGACGGCGATCTTCCGCTCCTCGTACGGGAGCGCCTCCGCCCCGAAGAGCTGTGCGATCCCCTGCCTGCCCTCGACCTCCACCAGAAGAGTCCGCCTGCCCTCGCGTGCGAGGGCGAGCGCGAGTGCCGCGGCGACCGTGGTCTTGCCGGTGCCGCCCTTGCCGCTGACCACCTGGAGCCTGCTCACAGCGCCCGAGCCTAATTCCTCGCCATCGGCTCCGGGCGTGCCGGGTGGCCCTCAAGGCGTCCCGGGACGTGCGCGTGGCCCCCGCGCGACAGGCACTACGCTCGCTCCCATGACCAAGAAGTTCGAATACGCGACCGTCCCGCTGCTGGTCCACGCCACCAAGCAGATCCTGGACACCTGGGGCGAGGACGGCTGGGAGCTCGTCCAGGTCGTACCCGGCCCGAACAACCCCGAGCAGCTCGTCGCCTACCTCAAGCGGGAGAAGGCATGAGCGGCGCCGTCGACGCGAAGCTGGCCGAACTCGGCCTGACGCTGCCGGAGGTCGTCCCGCCCCTGGCCACGTACCAGCCGGCCGTGCGGTCGGGCGCGTACGTGTACACCGCGGGCCAGCTCCCGATGGTCAAGGGCAGCCTGCCGGTGACCGGCAAGGTCGGCGCCGAGGTCTCGCCCGAGCAGGCCAAGGAACTGGCCGCCGTGTGCGCGCTGAACGCCCTGGCCGCGGTGAAGTCGGTGATCGGTGATCTCGACAAGATCGCGCGTGTCGTGAAGGTCGTCGGCTTCGTCGCCTCGGCCCCGGACTTCACCGGGCAGCCGGGCGTGCTGAACGGTGCGAGCGAGCTGCTGGGCCAGGTGCTCGGCGAGAAGGGCGTCCACGCCCGCAGCGCGGTCGGCGTGACGGTCCTTCCGCTGGACGCGCCGGTCGAGGTCGAGATCCAGGTCGAGCTGCTTCCCTCCTGACGCACCCCTGGCACGGCTCGGCGCCGGGGCGCCTCCCCGGCTTCGGGCCGCTGCGCCGGACTCCGGCCGGCGGCGCCGGTCCCGTGGCGCTGCCCGGGCGCGGGCGGGGCTGATTCCAGCCCCGTCGGCGTTCGGGCGCGGTGTCCGGGGCTCCACGTCCCCCGCGGGCGCCCGCGGACCGGCACACCCGGGGCGGGGAGCCCTCGAACATCGGGCCGGATGGCCGTAGCATCCCGCCATGCCGAATGGTCAGGAAAGCCAGCCGCCGCAGGACCCCGCCACCGCCGGAGGGCAGTGGTACCCGCCGGAGTGGCCCGACCGCATCCGCGCGCTCAACGAGGGCGCCCTCGTCCCGGTCCCGCCCAAGCGCGCCGCGACCGTCATGCTGCTCCGCGACACCCCCGCCGGCCCCGTCGTGCACATGCTGCGCCGCCGGGCCTCCATGGCCTTCGCGGGCGGCGCGTACGCCTACCCCGGCGGCGGGGTCGACCCCCGGGACGAGGACCACCGCATCGGCTGGGCGGGCCCGAGCCAGGAGGCCTGGGCCGCCCGCCTCGGCACCGACGCCGCCACCGCGCAGGCGATCGTCTGCGGGGCCGTGCGCGAGACCTTCGAGGAGGCCGGCGTCCTGCTCGCCGGCGAGACCGCGGACACCGTGGTCGGCGACACCACCGCCGACGACTGGGAGGCCGACCGCCGGGCGCTCGTCGCCCGCGAGGTGTCCTTCGCCGAGTTCCTCGACCGCCGCGGGCTCCTCCTGCGTTCCGATCTGCTCGGCGCGTGGGCCCGGTGGATCACCCCGGAGTTCGAGCCGCGCCGCTACGACACCTGGTTCTTCGTCGCCGCCCTCCCCGAGGGCCAGCGCACCCGCAACGCCTCCACCGAGGCCGACCGGACCGTCTGGATCCGCCCCGCGGACGCCGCCGAGGGCTACGACAAGGGCGAGCTGCTGATGATGCCGCCGACGATCTCCACGCTGCGCTCCCTGGAGGCGTACGAGGGCGCCGCCGACGCGCTCGCCGCAGCCGCCGCGCAGGACCTGACCCCCGTCCTCGCCCGGGCCGCGCTGGAGGACGGCGAGCTGGTGCTGAGCTGGCCGGGGCACGACGAGTTCACCAAGCGCGTCCGCCTCGGGCGTCCGGCGGACGGCCCCGCAAGCCCCGCCGGTCCCGCGAGCCCCGCTGACCCCGCCGGCCCCGCACGTCCTGGAGACCCCGTATGACCGACGCCGCCGCCCTGCCCGGCCAGCCTCGCGGAATGGTCACCTCCGGGCCTGCCACCGCCCGTGCGGTGAACATCCTGGCCCCGAACGCCTCCGCCATGACCCTGGACGGCACCAACACCTGGCTCCTGTCCGAGCCCGGTTCCGACCTGGCCGTCGTCATCGACCCCGGCCCGCTGGACGAGGGGCACCTGGCCGCGGTGCTCGCCGCCGCCGAGGAGGCGGGCAAGCGGGTCGCCCTGACCCTCCTCACCCACGGCCACCCCGACCACGCCGAGGGCGCCGCCCGGTTCGCCGAGCTGACCCGTACGAAGGTCCGAGCCCTCGACCCCGCCCTGCGCCTGGGCGACGAGGGACTGGCCGCCGGGGACGTGATCCGGACCGGCGGCCTGGAACTGCGGGTGGTCCCCACCCCCGGCCACACCGCCGACTCGCTGTGCTTCCACCTGCCGGCCGACCGGGCGGTCCTGACCGGTGACACGATCCTGGGCCGCGGCACCACCGTCGTCGCCCACCCCGACGGCCGCCTCGGCGACTACCTCGACTCGCTGCGCCGGCTGCGCTCGCTGACGGTCGACGACGGGGTCCACACCGTGCTCCCGGGCCACGGACCGGTCCTGGACGACGCCCAGGGCGCGGTGGAGTTCTACCTGGCCCACCGCGCACACCGCCTCGCGCAGGTGGAGACGGCGGTGGAGAACGGTTTCGTCACCCCGTCGGCCGTCGTGGCGCAGGTCTACGCGGACGTGGACCGCTCCCTGTGGCCGGCGGCGGAGTGGTCCGTACAGGCGCAGCTGGAGTACCTCCGGGAGCACGGCCTGATCCCCGGGGGGCCGGTCGAGTGACCGGGCGCTAGCCGCGTCAGCCGCGGGGCGTCCTCGTGCCGTGCCGGGCCGTGTACTCGTCCGCTAGCCAGGGCCCGAGGTCCTCGATGTACGAGCGCAGCACCGCGGGGTCCGCGACCGGGTCCAGTGCGACAGTGGCCGCGGCCCGCATCTGCGCGGCGCGCTCGGGGTAGTACCGGCCGAAGATCTCCGCGGACTCGGGGAGATCGCTGGTCCAGCCGCCCCACCGGGGCATGACCAGGGTGAACCCGGTCCGCACCAGGTGCCGGGAGAAGCCCCGGGCGAGGGCGCGGTACTCCTCGGGTGTCGCCGCTGCCGCGGCTCTGGCCCGCCAGCGCGGGAGCAGCTCGGCCAGGCCGCCGTTGGTCTCTCGGGCGAGCAGGCTGTCGGGGCGGTAGCGGGGCAGGTGCTCGGCCAGGTCGGCCCCGAGCAGCGGCGTGCACAGACAGGCCAGGAACCAGCCCAGGTCGTAACGTTCCTGCTCGCTCAGCAGGCGGTCCTTGCCGTACAGCAGGACCCCCACCCCGTCGACCTCGGCGAAGTCCTGGTCGAGACCGCGTCCCAGTACCTCGGCGGTGTCCCGGTCCTGGTCGGAGGGCTCGTGGTGCAGGGCGAGCAGCAGGTCGAGGTCGGACCGCCCGGGCCGGGCCGTGCCGCGCGGCAGGGACCCGTACAGGTACGCGCTGTGCAGCCGCCGCCCGTACGCCTCGGCGATGCGCTCCCGCGCGGCGGAGACGAGCGGTGCGAACACGGGCTGGATCGCCCCGAGGGACCCCTCCCGCTCGAAGTACCCGTACGCGTCCAGCCCTCTGTGCTCCATGGCCCCACTGTGCAATATGCGGCCCCGCCGGCGCTTCAGGCGCCGCGTCCGGACATGCGGAAGGGCCCCGCCCGACCGGGCAGGACCCTTCCCGCAGCAGGTACCGGCGTCAGCGCGAGCGCTTCGCCAGCCGCTCCACGTCCAGCAGGATGACCGCACGGGCCTCCAGCCGCAGCCAGCCACGCCCCGCGAAGTCGGCCAGGGCCTTGTTCACGGTCTCGCGCGACGCGCCGACGAGCTGGGCCAGCTCCTCCTGCGTCAGGTCGTGCACGACGTGGATGCCCTCCTCGGACTGCACGCCGAAGCGGCGCGACAGGTCCAGGAGCGCCCGGGCCACGCGGCCCGGCACGTCGGAGAAGACCAGGTCGGACATCTGGTCGTTGGTCTTGCGCAGGCGCCGGGCGACGGCGCGCAGCAGGGCGGTGGCCACCTCGGGCCGGGCGTTGAGCCACGGCTGGAGGTCGCCGTGGCCGAGGCCGAGCAGCTTGACCTCGGTCAGGGCGGTGGCGGTGGCGGTGCGCGGGCCCGGGTCGAAGAGCGACAGCTCTCCGATCAGCTCGCCGGGGCCGAGGACGGCCAGCATGTTCTCGCGGCCGTCGGGGGAGGTGCGGTGGAGCTTCACCTTGCCCTCGGTCACGACATACAGCCGGTCGCCGGGGTCGCCCTCGTGGAACAGGGCGTCACCGCGTGCGAGGGTCACCTCGCCCATGGAGGCGCGGAGCTCCGCGGCCTGCTCGTCATCGAGCGCCGCGAAGAGCGGGGCGCGCCGCAGAACGTCGTCCACGAGTCTCTCTCCTATGTCGACCAGCTCAGGGGACCGGTCTCCCATTTTGCCGGACGGCTCAAACAGTGCGATCAATCACTACCTAGGATGCCGGACGTACGCGTGTGCTGTGCGGTGAGAGACCAATCGGGGTGGTGTTACCTGAGGTCCGGGCGGGTGTCAGCGGCCGGCCTTAGGCTGGCCGGGTGTCCAACAAGCCGGTGAGAGCACAGGCCAAGGGGTCCGCGGGAGTGACGGCGGCCCATAATTCAGCCGTGGGCGAACAAGCCCCCGGGAAGGTGTCCCGGACGGCGTCACCGCCTCCCCAGGGCAAAGGTTCAGCCAAGAAACCCGCCGCCAAGCCTCCGGCAAAGGCGCCCAAGCCCGAATCGCGCCTGTCGATGGTCCGCCGGGCGCGCCGCATGAACCGCGAGCTGGCCGAGATCTATCCGTACGCCCATCCGGAGCTCGACTTCCGCAACCCCTTCGAGCTGCTGGTCGCCACCGTCCTGTCCGCGCAGACCACCGACCTGCGCGTGAACCAGACGACCCCGGCGCTCTTCGCCGCCTACCCGACCCCCGAGGACATGGCCGCCGCCGCCCCCGAGGATCTGGAGGAGATCATCCGGCCGACCGGGTTCTTCCGGGCGAAGTCCAAGTCCCTGCTCGGCCTCTCGCAGGCCCTGCGCGACAACTTCGGCGGCGAGGTGCCGGGCCGGATCGAGGACCTGGTCACCCTCCCCGGAGTCGGCCGCAAGACGGCCAATGTCGTCCTGGGCAACGCCTTCGGAGTCCCGGGGATCACCGTCGACACGCACTTCGGCCGGCTGGTGCGCCGCTGGAAGTGGACCGAGCAGGAGGATCCGGAGAAGGTCGAGGCGGAGATCTGCGCGATCTTCCCGAAGAGCGAGTGGACGATGCTCTCGCACCGCGTCGTCTTCCACGGCCGCCGGATCTGCCATGCGCGCAAGCCCGCCTGCGGGGCCTGCCCGATCGCCCCGCTCTGCCCGGCGTACGGAGAGGGCGAAACGGACCCGGAGAAGGCCAGGAAGCTGCTGAAGTACGAGAAGGGCGGCCAGCCGGGCCAGCGCCTGACCCCGCCCCCGGACTACCCGGGCCTCCCGGCGGCGCCGCTGGGCGGGCGGGCGGACGGCGCAGCAGCCGTAGAGCCGTAGGGCCGTAGGAACGAATCGGTACCCGGGCCGCGTTTGGCGGTGTGGGACACGGTGTGGACAGAAAGACGCGGACAGGGGTGCCTATGACGCGCGGTACGCAGGGCGAGACCACGGCCGGAGCCCGCGAGGGCGGTGAGGTGGCCGTCACCACCGACGGCCTGCCCGGCTGGCTCGACCCCGTCGTGGAGGCGGCACGGACCGTCCGGCCGACGCAGCTGAGCCGCTTCCTGCCGCCCGAGGACGGCCGCGGCCGCCAGTCCGCCGTGCTGATCCTCTTCGGCGAGGGCCCCCGCGGCCCCGAGCTGCTGCTCATGGAGCGCTCCGGAAGCCTGCGCTCGCATGCCGGCCAGCCCTCCTTCCCCGGCGGCGCCCTCGACCCCGAGGACGGCGACCCGCACACCACCGGCCCGCTGCGCGCCGCGCTGCGCGAGGCCGAGGAGGAGACCGGCCTCGACCCGGCCGGCGTACAGCTCTTCGGGGTGCTGCCCCGCCTCTACATCCCGGTCAGCGAGTTCGTCGTGACCCCGGTGCTGGGCTGGTGGCGCGCCCCCAGCCCGGTCGGCGCCGTAGACCCGGCCGAGACCGCCCGCGTCTTCACGGTCCCGGTGGCCGATCTCGCGGACCCCGGGCACCGGGTCACCGTCGTCCACCCCGGTGGCTACCAGGGCCCGGCCTTCGCGGTCGAATCGGCCCTGGTCTGGGGGTTCACCGCCGGGGTGATCGACCGCATCCTGCATTTCGCGGGCTGGGAGCGCCCGTGGGACCGATCACGTCAGGTCCCGCTCGACTGGCGCGCATGAGACGGTGGCCCACGTGAACGTGCTGGACATCCTGTTGCTGCTCGCCGCCGTGTGGTTCGCGATCGTCGGCTACCGCCAGGGGTTCGTCGTCGGCATCCTGTCGGTGATCGGCTTCCTCGGCGGTGGTCTCGTCGCCGTGTCCCTGCTGCCCCTGATCTGGGACCGGGTGACCGACAACGGCACCCAGGTGTCCACCACGGTCGTCGTCATCGCCGTCGTCGTGATCATCATCTGTGCCTCGATCGGCCAGGCCCTCACCACGCACCTGGGCAACCGGGTCCGGCGCCACATCACCTGGTCACCGGCCCGCGCGCTCGACGCGACCGGCGGGGCGCTGGTGAACGTGGTCGCGATGCTGCTGGTGGCCTGGCTGATCGGTTCGGCGCTCGCCGGGACCTCGCTCCCCACGCTCGGCAAGGAAGTCCGCAACTCCAAAATCCTGCTCGGCGTGTCGCGGGTGCTCCCGGCCCAGGCGAACACCTGGTTCTCGGACTTCAGTTCCACCCTGGCGCGCAACGGCTTCCCGCAGGTCTTCAGCCCGTTCTCCAACGAACCCATCACCGAGGTCAAGGCGCCCGACCCGGCGCTCGCCCGCAGCCCGGTCGCAGAGCAGGCCAAGCGCTCGATCGTGAAGGTCGTCGGCACCGCGCCCGGCTGCAGCAAGGTGCTGGAGGGCACGGGCTTCGTCTTCGCGCCCGGCAAGGTGATGACCAACGCGCATGTCGTCGGCGGAGTCGGCGAGCCGACCGTGCAGGTCGGCGGCGAGGGCAAGCTGTATGACGGCAAGGTCGTGCTCTACGACTGGGAGCGCGACATCGCCGTCCTGGACGTGCCCAAGCTGAAGGCGCCCGCGCTGGAGTTCGCCGACAAGGACGCGGCGAGCGGCAGCGACGCCATCGTCGCCGGCTTCCCGGAGAACGGCGCGTACGACGTCAGGGCGGCGCGCGTCCGCGGCCGGATCAACGCCAACGGCCCGGACATCTACCACCGTGGCACCGTCCGCCGTGACGTCTACTCCCTGTACGCGACGGTCCGCCAGGGCAATTCCGGCGGCCCGCTGCTGACGCCCGAAGGCAAGGTGTACGGGGTCGTCTTCGCGAAGTCCCTGGACGACCCGAACACCGGCTACGCCCTGACCGCGGACGAGGTCCGCGACGACATCCGGATCGGCAGGACGGCGGACCGGCGGGTCGACACCCAGGGCTGCGCCCTGTGAGCCGTACGGGCCGGGTTCCTACGTGCGCTGGTGCCGGAGCTTGGCCGAGACCCAGCGGGCCCGGCGGCGCAGGATGCGCGGGATGCCGAGTCTGGGGTCGTGGCCGCGTCGGCCCGCCCTCTCGTGGGTGCCCGGCGTAGCTGCCGAGCGGCGTTCGTGTGCGGTCTCACCGTAGTCGTGCGTCCAGCCCATACTCCGAGCTCTGCCCGTGCCCCAAGGTCCGTAACCGCGTTGGGGGCGGCCAATTGGCCTATGCGCCGGGCAATTGAATGCTTGTCACATGGTCGTACGAGTGATCCGCGACCGTGCTCAGCGGTCCGGCTCGGGATCCTTCAGCCAGTTGACCAGCTCGGTCGAGAACGCGACCGGGTCCTCCTCGTGGGGAAAATGCCCCAGACCGTCGAACAGCCGCCAGCGGTACGGGGCTTCGACGTACTCCCCGGATCCCGCCGCACTGCGCGTACGCATCACCGGATCGAGCGAGCCGTGCAGGTGCAGCGTCGGCACCCGCACCGGCCGCTTCATCCGGCGGTTGAACTGGAGCCCGTCGGGCCGGGCCATCGAGCGCATCATCCAGCGGTACGGCTCGATGGAGCAGTGCGCGGTGGACGGAATGCACATCGCCCGCCGGTACACGGCGAGATCGGCCTCCTCGGGCGGCACGGGGCCCGACCAGTCCCGGATCAGCTCCGCGACGAGCGCCCCGTCGTCGGCGACCAGTTGCCGCTCGGGGACGAACGGCCGCTGGAAGCCCCAGATGTGCGAACTGGCGCGGGTCTGCCCGAAGTCCGACAGCATCGCCGAGCGCCAGCGGCGCGGATGCGGCATGGAGGAGACCACCAGCCGGCGCACCAGCTTGGGCCGCATGACGGCCGCGGTCCAGGCGAGGTAGCCGCCCAGGTCGTGCCCCACGAGCGCGGCGTCCGGCTCGCCGAGGGACCGTACGACCCCGGTGATGTCGAGCGCCAGGTTGGCGGGGTCGTAGCCGCGCGGGGTGCGGTCGCTGCCGCCCACGCCCCGCAGGTCCATCGCGACGGCCCGGTACCCGGCGTCGGCCAGCGCCACCAACTGGTGCCGCCAAGTCCACCAGAACTGCGGGAAACCGTGCAGGAGCAGCACCAGCGGCCCGTCACCGAGTTCGGCGACGTGGAACCTCGCGCCGTTGGCGGCGACGTCGCGGTGCGTCACCGTCCGCCCGCCGGGCACGTCGATCCTGACCGCGGAGGCAGCGGTGGGCGGAGTGCTGGAGTCCGGCGAGGGAGCTGTCATGAGGACGAGCGTGCCACACCCACGGCCTTGTCACTCACCGGCCGCGGGTGCGGCTTGACGGTCCCGACGAGGGCGGCGGTCTGCTTGACCGAGTCGATGGTCTTCGTCGGCGGCTTGACCTTCTTGAACTTCGCGACGGCAAGCAGCCCGATCAGGCCCGCGAGCAGCCAGAACGCACCGCCGACGATGAGGAGGGACCAGGCGAGCCCGAGCCCGAGGTTATGGATCCCGTACGCCGCGGCGAAACTCAGTACGGGGAGGGAGAAGAGCACGAGCACTCCCGCGACGATCGCGGCGCCGCTGCCGATCCCCGCGCGCTTGACGTCCTGCTTGATCTCCACCTTGGCGAGGGCGATCTCGTCGTGCACCAGGGCGGACATCTCGGCGGTGGCCGAGGCGACCAGCTGGCCGAGTGTGCGCTCGGCTCCCTGCGCCTCTTGGTCCACTGCGCTCATCGCTCTCTCCCTCTGTCGTCCGTCGGCGACGGCTGTGCTCAAGTCTGTCCTGCGTCAGTCAGATCATGCCGGACGGTCGCCGTCGGCGCTGGACCCGGCTGCCGCCCGCGCCGCGGCGCCCGCCGTCGCCTCGGCCCTGCGGCGGTGCTCCGCGGCCTTCTCCTCGTAGATCTTCGCCATCCGCAGGTGGTACTCGGGCTTGTTCTCCTCGTAGATGTCCGGGATCCCGTCGAGGTCCTCGTCGCGCTCCTCGGCCTCGGTGAGCGCCTTGTACTTGCGGTTGCGCAGCTTGAGCATGACGCCCGCGAAGACGGCGGCGATGAGCGAGCCGAACAGGACGGCGGCCTTGACCTCGTCGGTGAGCACCGGGTCGCCGGTGAAGGCGAGCTCGCCGATCAGCAAGGACACGGTGAAGCCGATTCCGGCGAGCGAGGCCACGGCGAACACGTCGGGCCAGGCGAGGTCGTCGTTCAGCTCGGCCTTGGTGAAGCGGGCGGCGAGCCAGGTGCCGCCGAAGATGCCGACCGTCTTGCCGACGACCAGGCCGAGGACCACGCCGAGGGTCTCGGGCCGGGTGAAGACCTGCCCGATGGAGTCGTCGGAGAGCGAGACCCCGGCCGAGAACAGTGCGAAGAGCGGCACCGCCAGACCCGCCGAGATCGGCCGGACCAGGTGCTCGATGTGCTCGCCGGGGGAGTGGTGCTCGCCGTCCTTGCGGTGGCAGCGGAGCATGAGGCCCATGGCCACGCCGGCGATGGTGGCGTGGACGCCGCTGTTGTACATCAGGCCCCAGATCGCCAGGGCGAGGGGGAGGTAGACGTACCAGCCCCGGACGCCCTTGCGGAGCAGGAACCAGAAGAGGACCAGGCCCACGACCGCGCCGCCGAGCGCGAGGAAGTTGATCTCGCTGGTGAAGAACACCGCGATGATCATGATGGCGAACAGGTCGTCGACGACCGCGAGGGTCAGCAGGAACGCGCGCAGGGCGGACGGCAGCGAGGTGCCGATGACCGCGAGGACGGCGAGCGCGAAGGCGATGTCGGTGGCGGTCGGGACCGCCCAGCCGTCGGTCGAGCCGTTGCCGAGGACGTTGACCAGTACGTAGACCAGCGCGGGCACGGCCATGCCGCAGATGGCGGCGATCACCGGGAGGGCGGCGGCCTTGGCGTCGCGCAGATCGCCCGCGACGAGCTCGCGCTTGAGCTCGATGCCGGCGACGAAGAAGAAGACCGCGAGCAGGCCGTCGGCGGCCCAGTGCTGGAGGGAGAGGTCCAGGCCGAGGGAGGACGGGCCGATGTGGAAGGACCGGACGCTGTCGTAGCTGTCCGAGATCGCGGGGATGTTCGCCCACATCAGGGCGGCGATCGCGGCCACGAGGAGCAGTACACCGCCGACCGTCTCGGCGCGCAGGGCGTCGGCCACGAAGCGGCGCTCGGGCAGCGACAGCCTGCCGAGGAGCTTGCGGTGGTGGTTGTCGGTGGTGTTGGGCGCGGCCACGGGTGGCACCTCCGGGGTGGGTTGGACGGCATGACGAACCACGTTGCCGACCAGACTTCCCGGCGCACCCTGTATGTATTTCTTTACGCTTCTAATACTTTACAGGGTGCACGCAGGGGCGTATCCGGTGATCATCACTTTATGCGCGAAAGGGGCATCCGGCGCGGTGCGCCGAATGCCCCTCCCACCGTGTCCTGCCGGTGTGTCCTACTCGTGTGCCGGCGTCCTGCCGGTGCCTAGTCCTCGCTGCCGGCGGCCGGGAGCTTGCTCTGGATCAGGTCCATCACCGAGGAGTCCGCGAGCGTGGTGACGTCACCGACCGCTCGGTTCTCGGCGACATCGCGCAGCAGACGCCGCATGATCTTGCCCGAGCGGGTCTTCGGCAGCTCCTGCACCGGCAGGATCCGCTTCGGCTTCGCGATCGGGCCGAGCGTGGAGCCCACGTGGTTGCGCAGTTCCGCGACCAGCGTCTCGGTCTCGGAGGCGCTGCCGCGCAGGATGACGAAGGCCACGATGGCCTGGCCGGTGGTCTCGTCGGCGGCGCCGACCACGGCGGCCTCGGCGACCGAGGGGTGCGAGACGAGCGCCGACTCGACCTCGGTGGTCGAGATGTTGTGGCCGGAGACCAGCATCACGTCGTCCACCCGGCCGAGCAGCCAGATGTCGCCGTCGTCGTCCTTCTTGGCGCCGTCGCCCGCGAAGTACTTGCCCTCGAAGCGCGACCAGTAGGTGTCGATGAACCGCTCGTCGTCGCCCCAGATGGTGCGCAGCATCGACGGCCACGGCTCGGTGAGGACCAGGTAGCCGCCACCGCCGTTCGGCACCTCGTTCGCCTCGTCGTCCACGACGGTGGCGCAGATGCCCGGCAGCGCGCGCTGGGCGGAGCCCGGCTTGGTCTCCGTGACGCCCGGCAGCGGGGAGATCATCATTGCGCCGGTCTCGGTCTGCCACCACGTGTCCACGATCGGGCAGCGGTCGCCGCCGATGTGCTTGCGGTACCAGATCCAGGCCTCGGGGTTGATCGGCTCGCCGACCGAGCCCAGCACGCGCAGGCTCGACAGGTCGAACTTCGCGGGGATGTCGTCGCCCCACTTCATGAACGTACGGATGGCCGTGGGCGCGGTGTAGAGGATGGTGACGCCGTACTTCTGCACGACCTCCCAGAACCGGCCCTGGTGCGGGGTGTCCGGCGTGCCCTCGTACATGACCTGCGTGGCGCCGTTCGCGAGCGGCCCGTAGACGATGTACGAGTGCCCGGTCACCCAGCCGATGTCGGCGGTGCACCAGTAGACGTCGCTCTCCGGCTTCAGGTCGAACACCGCGTGGTGGGTGTACGCGGCCTGCGTGAGGTAGCCGCCGGAGGTGTGCAGGATGCCCTTGGGCTTACCCGTGGTCCCCGAGGTGTAGAGGATGAAGAGCGGGTGCTCGGCGTCGAACGCCTGCGGGGTGTGCTCGGCGGACTGGCGGCCGACGAGCTCGTCCCACCAGATGTCGCGGCCCTCGGTGAAGGCGGTGTCCTGGCCGGTGCGCCGTACGACGAGGACGTGCTCGACCTGCGGGCACTTGCCGACGGCCTCGTCGATGGCGGGCTTGAGGGCCGAGGGCTTGCCGCGGCGGTAGCCGCCGTCGGCGGTGATGACCAGCTTGGCGTCCGCGTCCTGGATGCGGGAGGCGACGGCGTCGGCGGAGAAGCCGCCGAAGACCACCGAGTGCGCGGCGCCGACGCGGGCGCACGCGAGCATCGCGACGACGGCCTCGGGGATCATCGGGAGGTAGACGGCGACCCGGTCGCCGGCCCGCACGCCCAGCTCGGTCAGGGCGTTGGCGGCCTTGGAGACCTCGTCCTTGAGCTCGGCGTAGGTGATCGAGCGGCTGTCGCCGGGCTCGCCCTCGAAGTGGATGGCGACGCGGTCGCCGTTGCCGGCCTCGACGTGCCGGTCCACGCAGTTGTACGCGACGTTCAGCTTGCCGTCCGCGAACCACTTCGCGAAGGGCGGGTTGGTCCAGTCGAGCGTCTCGGTGGGCTCGATGTCCCAGGTCAGCCGCCGGGCCTGCTCGGCCCAGAAGCCCAGCCGGTCCTCGTCGGCCTGTGCGTACGCAGCCGCTGTCACGTTGGCAGCGGCGGCCAGGTCGGCAGGAGGAGCGAACCGACGCTCCTCCTTCAACAGGTTGGCCAGGCTTTCGTTGCTCACGACATCTCCCTTTCCCAGGGTGTCCGTTGTGTCCCCGGGCATAGCTCATCAGTCACAGGGCCTGGTGGCAAGGGGTGGCCGGAAATTGGTTTAGACCTATATCACGGCTACCCGGCTCGGATCGCACGCTCCACACGCGCCGCGCGCCCCACGTGTGAGTGGCCCCTTCCCGCTGCAGGGTGCGGGAAGGGGCCACTCTGTGGCACGGATACCGGAGAGTATCGGTTCAGGCGTGCTGGCCGACGCTGTCGAACACGCGGCAGTCGAAGAAGTCCTCGCCCTCGGAGAGCAGATACGCCTGTGCCTCGCCCACGTGGAAGTACATCCCGTGCAGCTCCAGCGTGCCCTCCGCCAACCGCCTGGCCACCGCTTCGTGTGCCCGCAGGTGCTCCAGCTGCTGCACCACATTGGTCAGGCACAGCTGCTCCACGGCGTCCGCCGGGAGCCGGCCCGCGATGCGGGCCCAGGCGTGGTGACGGCTGCCCATCCGCTCCAGGCTGGGCAGACCGTGCCGCAGCCAGCGGCGCAGCGGGGTCATCGGAGCCCCGGGCGAGGAGTTGAGCAGCGCCTGCATGGCTCCGCAGCCCGAGTGCCCGCACACGGTGATGCTGTCGACCTTGAGCACGTCTACGGCGTATTCAATGGCCGCCGCGACCGAATCATCAGTGGACTCGGCGCCCGGCAGCGGTACGAGGTTGCCGACGTTGCGGACGGTGAACAGGTCGCCGGGGCCGCTGGCCGTGATCATGCTGGTCACCAGGCGGGAGTCCGCGCAGGTGAGGAAGAGCTGCGAGGGCCGCTGCCCTTCGCGCGCCAGCCTGGCCAGCTCGTCCCGCACGCGGGGCGCGGTGTCCCGCTGGAAGGCGCTGATCCCGTTGGCCAGTTGGCCGGCGCCCCGGCTTCGGCCGCCGGGCTGCGCCGAGGCGACGACCGGCTCGGCGGCCGCGGGGTCCGCCTTCGCCTTCGCCCCGGTGCCCGCCTCCGGGCTCGTCGTACGGGAAACCGTGTGCCGGTGGTCGCAGTGGTTCTGCCAGGGAGTCCAGGGCCGGCAGCAGTGGTGGGCGCCGCGCGGGCCGCCCGCGAGCTCGGCCTCCGCGCGCTCCCGCTCGACCTCGGCGATCCGGGCTCCCGAGCGGCCGGTGATCTCCACCGAGCCCCCGTGGGCCAGGTGGGAGTCCTGCCAGTCATGGAGCGTCTCGTAGGCGGCGTGGTCGATGAAGGAGCCGTCCAGCTCGATGACCGCGTGCCCGGTGTGCGGGATCTGGTTCAGGACTCGGCTCAGCCGCGGCACCGCGAGGAAGGTCAACTGTCCGCGCGCCCACACCCGGTGGACCCCGCTTTCGAGTTCCTCCACGGTGATCCGGGTCCGGGCGAGCCGGTGCAGGGCCAGCGCGACGGCGACCGCGACGCCGATGGCAACGCCCTCCAGGACCCCGCCGAGCACGACGGCCGCGATCGTGGTCGCGTAGACCAGGGCCTCGCGATGCCGCGTGACCGTACGCAGGTGCGTGATGCTGACCATCTGCACGCCGACGGCCATCACGAGGGCGGCCAGCGCGGCGAGCGGGATCAGGTCGAGCACGGGGACCAGCAGCGCGGCCGCGAGCAGCACCCAGAAGCCGTGCAGCATGGCCGACCTCCGGCTCGCCGCACCGGACTTGACGTTCGCCACGCTGCGGACGGCCACACCCGTGACGGGCAGGCCGCCCAGTGCCCCGGAGACGATGTTCGCCGCGCCCTGGCCGCGCAGTTCGCGGTTGAGGTCCGCCCGCGCGGGGCGGTTGCCCGTGGCCCGCTCGGAGGCGATCAGCTTGTCGGTGGCGACCGCGGAGAGCAGGGACTCCACGCTGCCGACGAGGGTGATGGTCAGGACGGCGGCGATGATGCCGAGGACCGGCCCCTCGGGCAGCTCGGGCAGCGCATGGCTGCGCCAGGACGGCAGGTCGACGCGGGGCAGGGTGAGCCCCGCGAGTGCGGCGAAGGCGGTGGCCGTGGCGACGGCGGCGAGCGCGGCCGGAACCTTGCGCAGGGCGCGCCCGGCCGGTCCGGGCAGCCGCGGCCAGCCGAGCAGCACCACCAGGGTGAGCGCGCTGACGCCGAGGGCGGCCGGGTGCAGGTCGGCCAACTGGCCGGGCAGTCCGAGGACGTTGGCCATGGCGGAGCTCTGCGGGGTGCCGCCGAGCACGATGTGCAGCTGGGCCAGCGCGATGGTCACGCCGATGCCCGCGAGCATGCCGTGCACGATGGCGGGGCTCACCATGAGCGCGGACCGGGCGGTACGCAGGGCGGCCAGCCCGAGCTGGCAGCAGCCGGCGAACACGGTGATGGCGCACGTGGTGCGCCACCCGTAGCGCTGGATCAACTCGGCGGTGACGACGGTGAGTCCGGCCGCGGGGCCGCTCACCTGGAGCGGTGCGCCGCCGAGCCGCCCGGCCACGATCCCCCCGACGGCCGCGGCGACCAGCCCGGCCTGGAGCGGGGCGCCGGTGGCCAGCGCGATGCCGAGGGACAGCGGCAGGGCGATCAGGAAGACGGCGATGGAGGCGGAGAGGTCGGCGGGGAAGTCTTTGAAGTCTTTGGTAAGGGCTGTCATAGGTCCCGTCTCCTCTGTGGGGAGGGGTGAAGCGGCGGGAGTCTCAACACTCGGTAAATGAACGGTAATGGAGAGTAAAGAGTTGTGGTAGGTAATACGGGCAAATGGACTATGAATTGACCCTTGGGAGTGATTAAGCATTTAGTCCGGCTTGTCACACCTTCCTCAAATCGGACCGCATGGGACGTTGCGGCGCGGAAGTCCTGCGAGGGAACCGCGAAGGAACCGCGAGGAAGGGGTGGCCCGATGACCGCCGCCACGAAGAAGATCGCCGGTGGCATTGCCGCCTCGGCGCTGGTCCTGGGAGTTGCGGGGTGCAGTACTTCGGAGCCCGCCAAGTCCCCGCCCGTACGCAAGGGCGCCGCCGCCCCGGAGGCCCCGGGCAGCGTCAAGCGGCTCATCGGCGACGGCTCGACCTCGTACACCGGTCCGCAGCCGAACGTACAGAAGGCGCAGAAGCTGAAGCCCGGCGAGAAGCCGCCGCAGTTCGTCGTGTACTCGTGGGACGGGGCCGGCGAGGACAGTCAGCGGCTCTTCTCGCACTTCCGTGAGGTCGGCAAGAAGTACAACGCCCGTATGACGTACTTCCTCAGCGGCGTGTACATGCTCCCGGAGGAGAAGAAGGACCTCTACACGGCCCCGCAGCACTCACCGGGCCGCTCCGACATCGGCTTCGGCGACCTCCAGGGCATCAAGGACACCGCCACCCAGGTGCGCGCCGCCTGGCTGGAGGGCAACGAGATCGGTACCCACTTCAACGGCCACTTCTGCGGACCCGACGGCGGGGTCGGCACCTGGTCGGTCGACGAGTGGAAGAGCGAGATCAATCAGGCCAAGTCCTTCGTCAAGAACTGGAAGACGAACGCCGCCCTGAAGGACATGGAGGCGCTCCCCTTCGACTACGACAAGGAGCTCATCGGCGCCCGGACCCCCTGCCTCGAAGGTCAGAAGAACTTCATGCTGGCCGCGAAGGGCATGGGGTTCCGCTACGACTCCAGCGGCATCAGCAAGCAGATCTGGCCCAAGAAGACGGACGGACTCTGGGACCTGCCGCTCCAGTTGGTGCCCATGCCGGGCCGCGCTTTCGACACCCTGAGCATGGACTACAACTACATGGTCAACCAGTCCGGTACGACCTCGCAGGGCGACCCCTCGCAGCACGCGTACTGGGGCGAGCAGATGCGCGACGGCCTGATGAAGGCATTCGAGCGCACCTACCAGGGCAACCGGGCGCCTCTGATCATCGGCAACCACTTCGAGTCCTGGAACGGCGGCACCTACATGCGCGCCGTCGAGGACTCCATCAAGGGCATGTGCACGCAGAAGGAGGTCCGCTGCGTGCCCTTCCGCGAGCTGGCCGACTGGCTGGACGCCCAGGACCCCAAGGTCCTGGAGTGGATGCGCACGCTCGATGTCGGCCAGGCGCCGAAGGAGGGCTGGACGAAGTTCCTGACGGCGGGGCCGCCGGCGCCGCCGGCCGCCCCCGCCGGGGTCAAGCCGGCTGAGGAGTCGGCCGACGAGAGTCAGGGCGAGGACTGACGAAGTCCCCCGGGGCGACGACTTCCCGCAGCACGAAACCGGGGTCGATCTGGTCCGCCAGGTCGACCCCGGTCTTCGCGTTCCCCCAGCTCTCCGCGTTGCGCAGGTGGAAGTGCACCATCTGCTCGGTGTACCGGTCCCAGTCGCGCTGCGCGTACGAGTCGTCGGCCGCGTCCTGGAGCGCCTGAAGCGCCAGCCGGTTGCTCGCCTCCAGCAGCTCGAAGGCGGCCGGGCGGCCCTTCTCCATCGACCGCACCCAGTCCGAGTGCCCGACGGTGACCAGAAGGTCCTGGCCGACCTCGTCCTGCAGGAACTCGATGTCCTCCGGACCCTGCACCTTGTTGCCGATCACCTTGAGCGTGACCCCGAAGTCCCGCGCGTACTCCTTGTACTGGCGGTAGACGGAGACGCCCTTGCGGGTCGGCTCGGCGACCAGGAAGGTCACGTCGAAGCGGGTGAACATGCCCGAGGCGAAGGAGTCCGAGCCCGCCGTCATGTCGACGACGACGTACTCGTCCGGCCCGTCGACGAGGTGGTTGAGGCACAGCTCCACCGCTCCGACCTTGGAGTGGTAGCAGGCCACTCCCAGATCGGACTCGGTGAACGGACCCGTGGCCATCAGCCGTACGGGCTCCCCGTCGAGCAGCACCGTGCGCGCGCACGCCTCGTACACGGGGTTGTCCTCGCCGACCCGCAGCAGTCGCGAGCCGGTGCCGGGCGGGGTGGTCTTGATCATCGTGTCCGCGGACGCGATGCGCGGGTTGGAGCCGCGGAGGTAGTCCTTGATCAGGGGCAGGTGCGCGCCCAGGGCGGGCAGCGCGGCCGCCTCGTCCTCGCTGAGTCCGAGCGCGGCGCCCAGGTGCTGGTTGATGTCGGCGTCCACCGCGACGACGGAGGCCTCATTGGCGGCGAGGTGGCGGATGAAGAGGGAGGACAGCGTGGTCTTGCCGCTGCCGCCCTTTCCCACGAAAGCGATCTTCATGTTCACAAAGAGTAGTGGATTGGTCGCTTTGAGTTGTCTCGGTAAGTGAAGAAGACCACTCCAAGGAGGGGTCGGTGCTATGGGGCCGCAGTGCGTAGGCTCCTTACTTATGAGTAGTGCTTCTGACTCCGCCACCCCTGCTGCCGCTGCCTCGGCCGCCGACCCGCTGGCCCCGCTGGGCGCGCTCCCCGGGGTCGCCGAGTCCGTGGATTCCGTACGCAAGGCCGTGGACCGGGTGTACGGACACCGGGTCATGCGCCGCCGCAGCGGGGAGATCACCTCGGAAGCCGCACTGCGTGGTGCGCGGGGGAGCGCGGCGCTGTCGGGGGCCGACTGGGCGCTGGAGGAGGTGCGCCGCCGGACCGACTTCGGTGCGGAGGCCGAGGCGCGCACGGTGGGCGCGGCGCTGCGCCTCACGGCCGAGGCGGGGCAACTGCTCAGCATCTGGCGCCAGTCGCCGCTACGGGTCCTGGCGCGGCTGCACCTCGTGGCCTCGGGGTCGACCGCGGACGGCGATGCGGTGGGGCGCCCGCGGCTGGCGGGCGAGCCGGTGGACGAGCCGTTCGTCACCGCCCCGCTGCCGAGTGCGGAGGAAGTCGCGGGCCGACTGGACGGGCTCTCCCGGCTGATCATCGCGGGCGGCTCCGCCCCGGCGCTGATCACGGCGGCGGTGGTGCACGGCGAGCTGCTGGCCCTGCGCCCCTTCGGCTCGTACAACGGCCTGGTCGCGCGTGCGGCGGAGCGGATCGTGCTGATCAACAGCGGTCTCGACCCGAAGGCGATCTGCCCGGCGGAGGTGGGCCATGCGGAGCAGGGCCGCGACGCCTACCTGGCGGCCTTCGACGGGTACGTGTCCGGTACCGCGGAGGGGATGTCCGCCTGGATCGCCCACTGCGGGCGCGCGATCGAGCTGGGTGTGCGCGAGTCGACGGCGGTGTGCGAGGCGCTGCAGCGGGGCGCGGCGTAGGCGTGGCGTAGGCGCCTACGCGCCGACAAAGGGTTGCGGCGACACCGTCTTGCTTTGGTGTCGCCGCTGGCATTTACGCCCAGTTACCAAGCGTCCTCGATGGTTGCCCATCAGGTCGGGAACTTTGCCCGTCACCTGGTGCGGCTGGCCCGTAATCGACGGGTCGACGTCGCGTGGGTGCTCGGCGTTCATGCTTCGGTCCGTGGGCCTTACTGCGTTTTAAAGATGATCCTCTCGGATGTTCTTTGGTCTCGCGGGCCGTTGACTCCTTTGTACTCCGCTTCCGAGTCGAGCGAAACCCCTGGCCGCATTTCTTTGCTTTACGGGGCGTCCGGGGGCGAACCGGACAGCCCAAATCGGCGCAGGTCAGGCGGCCGCCCGGGGTGGCCGAGGCGGTTGCTCGGGGCGGCTCGGGCGGTCGCTAGGGGTGGCTCAGGCGGCGGCTCGGGCAGCTCAGGCGGAGCCGGCGGCGGCGAGGGCGGCGCGGCGCCGGCTCGCGTACCAGACCAGTCCGGCGGTGGCCGCGGCCGCACCGACGGCCGCCGCGGCGACGAGTGCCGGGCGGGCCGGCATCGACAGCCCGGGCAGCCGCTGCTTCAGCCGTACCGGCCGGTTGAAGACCAGTACCGGCCATTCGCGGGCCGTCGCCTCGCGCCGCAGCGCCCGGTCGGGATTGACCGCGTGGGGGTGCCCCACGGCCTCCAGCATCGGGATGTCGGTGGCGGAGTCGCTGTACGCGTAGCACCGGGCGAGGTCATACCCCTCGGACTCCGCGAGCTCGCGCACGGCCTCCGCCTTCGTCGGACCGTAGGCGTAGTACTCGATCTCGCCGGTGAAGCAGCCGTCGTCGCCCACGACCATCCGCGTGGCGACGACCCGGTCGGCGCCCAGCATCTCGCCGATCGGCTCGACGACTTCGGCGCCTGAGGTGGACACGATCACAACGTCGCGGCCGGCGGTGTGGTGGGCCTCGATGAGGGACGCGGCCTCGTCGTAGATGATCGGGTCGATGAGGTCGTGCAGGGCTTCCGCGACGATCTCCCGGACCTGCTGCACGTTCCACCCCTTGCAGAGGGCGGAGAGGTACTCCCGCATCCGCTCCATCTGGTCGTGGTCCGCGCCGCCGGCCAGGAAGATGAACTGCGTGTACGCCGTGCGCAACACGGCTCGCCGGTTGATCAAGCCGCCTTGGTAGAAGGACTTGCTGAACGTCAGAGTGCTCGACTTCGCAATGACCGTCTTGTCCAGGTCGAAGAAGGCTGCGGTGCGAGGCAAGGAGTGCGGCAAGGGCTGATTTTCCACGACCCGAGCATATGCGCCCACCATTCGGCGTAAGGTGTGGCGCGTGGGTTTGCCTGAGAAGGCTCTCGGGTACACCATGGAAGTCACGGATCGTTCGCGACCGTGCTAACCCGGTCTGGCTCCTCCCCCCCCGAGTCGGACCGTGGGGACGACCCCCGCTCTCCCCCCCGGCGGGGGTCGTCGCATGTCCGGACGCGGTTCGCGTCCCTGCCTTCGGCCCCAAGTGACCATCCCTCTGGCCCTTCCTCTTGACGGGGCCAGCGCGGCGAAGGCCCTCACCAGATCAGACTCGTCACGGTGCGTAGTGGTTCCGCCGCGCTCTGGAACTCACCTGTTGGGGTGAGTGAGTTATTCACATCCGGCCGGTTGTCCACAGTTTTCAAGCAAGATCCACTTCTTTTTCCTGATCGCGGCACGGTGATTCCGGCCGCGAAGTCCGCGGTGCTGGATATGCGGTGAGAAGGGGGCGGAGATCGTGGCTGGATCTAAGTCGTGGGAAGTCCGGGAAGCCGTCGTGGCGGGCGGGGTGGGTCGGATCGCGGGTTCGGGTGCTGCCGCACCCGGTGGGGGACGACCGCTGATCATCACCGAGGACCCCGTGCTGCTGGACGACCTGCTGCGGCTGTGCGCCGCGGCGGGTGCCGAGCCGCACGTGCAGCATGCGGTGCCGGAGCAGAGCGGGGCCGGATCGGGGGCCGGATCCGCGGGCGGTGGTCGGAGCGCCGGCGAGGTCGGCTGGGAGTCGGCGCCGCTCGTCCTGGTCGGGGACGACGCCGCGCGGCGCGTGCGCGGGGCCCCGAGGCGGGACGGGGTGTTCCTCGTCGGCCGCGAGGTCGACGACCCCCTGGTGTGGCAGCGGGCCTTGGAGATCGGCGCCGAGGAAGTGCTCCGGCTGCCTGACGCCGAGGGCCTGCTCGTGGACCGCATCGCCGATGTGGTGGAGGGGGCAGGACGGCCCGCCCTGGCCGTCGGGGTGATCGGCGGCAGCGGCGGAGCGGGAGCGTCCACCCTCGCCTGCGCGCTGGCCCTGCGGGCCGCCCGAGCCGGGGAGCGGACCATCCTCATCGACGGCGACCCGCTCGGCGGGGGCATGGACGTACTGCTCGGGGGTGAAGCCGCCGAGGGGCTGCGCTGGCCGGACTTCGCCGGTTCCAGGGGCCGGGTCGGCGCCGGGGCCCTGGAGGAGTCGCTACCCGAACTGCACGCCCTGCGGGTGCTCAGCTGGGACCGCGGGGACCGGGTGGTGGTGCCGCCCGCCGCGATGCGGTCGGTGGTCGCCGCCGCCCGCCGTCGTGGCGGGGTCGTGGTGGTGGACCTGCCTCGCCGGGTGGACGAGGCCGTGGCCGAGGTGCTGGCGCAGCTGGACCTGGTGCTGATGGTGGTCCCGGGCGAGTTGCGGGCGGTGGCCGCGGCGGGCCGGGTGGCTGCCGGGGTGCGGATGGTGGCCCGGGACGTACGCGTCGTCGTACGGGGCCGCGGACCCGGCGGACTCGACGCCGAGGCGGTGGCCGGGCTGCTGGGGGCGCCGCTGGCCGGTGAGGTGCCGGTCGAGGTGGGACTCCCGGGGCGGGTGGCCGAGGGGGAACCGCCGGGTGCGCAGGGGCGCGGTGCGCTGGCCCGGTTCTGCGACGGCTTCTGGCAGCGGGTGCTCGGCTCCGCCCAGGGGGTGACGGTATGAGCGCCGTGCTGCTGGACGCGGTGCGCCGGCGGCTCGCCGAGAGCGGGGCGGACCCGACCCCGGCCCGGGTCGCGGCGGCCCTGCGGGAGCAGGGCCGACTGCTGGGCGACGCGGAAGTGCTGGGCGTGGCCGCCGAACTGCGCTCCGAACTGGTCGGCGCGGGCCCGCTGGAGGCGCTGCTCGCCGACCCCGAGGTCACCGATGTTCTGGTGGCCGCCCCCGACCGGGTGTGGGTGGACCGCGGCGGCGGGCTGGAGCTGACCTCGGTGACCTTCGCGGACACCGATGCCGTGCGCAGGCTCGCCCAGCGGCTCGCCGCCGTCGCGGGACGGCGCCTCGACGACGCCCGGCCCTGGGTGGACGCCCGGATGCCGGACGGCACCCGGCTGCATGCGGTGCTGCCGCCGGTGGCGGTCGGGTCGGCCTGCCTGTCGCTGCGGGTGGTGCGGCCGAGGGCGTTCACGCTGGAGGAGCTGGTGGCGGCGGGGATGCTTCCGCCCGGCGGGCAGCGGCTGCTGCGGGACATGATCGAGGCCCGGCTGTCGTTCCTCGTCTCCGGCGGGACCGGTACCGGCAAGACCACCCTGCTCAGTGCCCTGTTGGGGCTTGTCGGACCCGGAGAGCGGATCGTACTGGCCGAGGACTCGGCCGAACTGCGCCCCGACCATCCACATGTCGTGCGGCTGGAGACCCGCCCGGCCAACCAGGAGGGGGCGGGCCTGGTCACCCTCGCGGATCTGGTCCGCCAGGCACTGCGGATGCGCCCGGACCGGCTGGTCGTCGGCGAGGTGCGGGGCGCCGAAGTGGCCGACCTGCTGGCTGCGTTGAACACCGGCCACGAAGGCGGCTGCGGCACGGTCCACGCCAACGCCGCGGCGCACGTCCCGGCCCGGCTGGAGGCGCTCGGGACGGCTGCGGGGCTCGACCGGGCCGCCCTGCACAGCCAGTTGGCGGCCGCGCTGACCCTGGTGGTGCACCTGGTCCGGGACCGGGCAGGCCGGCGCCGGGTCGCCGAGGTGCATGTGCTCCAGCGGGACGCCGCCGGGCTGGTGGTCACCGTGCCGGCGCTGCGCTGGGCCGCGCGCGGGTTCGTACGGGAGCGGGGCTGGGAGCGGCTGCGCCCGCTGCTGGGCGGTGCCCGGTGAGCGCCGTGGCGGCGGTGCCGGTGCCGGTCTTCGCCGGGGTGCTGTGCGCCGGGGCGGCCGCCTGGACGCTGGCCGGGGGCGACCGGGAGTCCCGGCGGACCCGGATGGTGCTGGCCGGCGCGGGACCGGTGGTGCCGAGCGGGCCGGTGCGCTGGGAGCGGCTGGTGACCGGCGTACGGGTAGGGGCCGCGCGGTGGCGGGAGTGGGCCTGCCTCGGGGCCGGGCTGGTGCTCGGGCTGATGGGCGGGTCGGTGATTCCGGTCGTGGCGGGCGCCGTGGCGCTGCCGCTGGTGCGGCGCTGGCTGCGTGCCCGGGAGCGGGAGCGCGCCCGGGCGGCGAGGGCCGCGGAGGTGGCGGCCCTGTGCGGCGCGGTGGTGGGCGAGCTGCGGGCCGGGGCGCAGCCCGGCCAGGCGCTGACCGCGGCGCTTCGCCGGACTGTCTCGGGCCCCGGCGGGCCGGGCGGGGCGGAAGCGGCCGTGCTGGCGGCGGCGACGTTCGGCGGGGAGGTGCCCGGGGCCCTGCGGCAGGCCGCCCGGGAACCCGGCGCGGAGGGGCTGGCCGGAATGGCGGCCTGCTGGCGGGTCTCGGTGGACGGGGGCGCCGGGCTGGCCGCCGGACTGGACCGGCTGGAGGCGGCGCTGCGGGCCGAGCGCGACCGGGAGGAGTCGCTGCGGGCCCAGTTGGCGGGGGCGAGATCGACGACGGCGGTGCTGGCCCTGCTGCCGGTGGTGGCGCTGCTGATCGGCATGGGGCTGGGGGCGGATCCGCTGCGCGTGCTGCTCCACACGCCCGTGGGCTGGGGCTGCCTGCTGGCGGGCGGGGTCCTGGAGGCGCTGGGACTGCTGTGGTGCCGACGGATCGTGCGGGCGGGGGAGCGGTGATGGGCGGCTTCGCGGTCCACAGGCTGGGGACGGCACTGTGCCTCGCGGCGGTGGTGCTGTGCGGGGCGACGGCCTGGGCGGGCGGAGCCCGGGAGCGGGCCGCCCGGCGGCGGGTCTGCGTCCTGCTGGCGACGCAACCAGCGCGGAAACGGCTGGTGTTGGGGCCGCGGATACGGGCTGCGGCGGCCGCCTGGGCGGGGTCGGCCGGGGCCCTGGCGGCGGGCTGGGTGCTGATCGGCGGGTTCGCGGGGGCGGCGGTCGGGTGCGCGGCGGCCTTCGGGGTGCGGTGGTGGTCGGGCCGCCCGCCGCCGCCCGCCGGGGTGGACCCGAAGGAGGCGGAGCGCCAGCTGCCCTTCGCGGCAGACCTGTTGGCCGCTTGCCTGGCGGCGGGAGCCGGGCCCGTGGAGGCCGCCGAGGTGGTGGGGGAGTCCCTGGGCGGCCCCGTGGGCGAGCGGCTGTCCCTGGCCGGGGCGGAGCTGCGGCTCGGCGGGGAACCGGGCGCCGCGTGGGGCAGGTTGGCGGAGATACCGGGCGCCAGGGCGCTGGCCGAGTGCCTGGAGCGGTCCGCCCGGACGGGTGCGCCGGCGGCGGAACCGGTCTCGCGGCTGGCGGGGGCGCTGCGGGCGGATCGGACCCGGCTGGCGGGCGCCCGCGCGCAGCGGGCGGCGGTGCTCGTCACGGCGCCGGTGGGGCTGTGCTTCCTCCCCGCCTTTCTTGCGATCGGAGTGGCTCCGGTGGTGATCGGTATGGCTTCGGGCCTCCTCTCGAACACCTGAAATCCAAATCTGAAATCACGTCAAGAAGCTGAATCAACAGGAGGTTGGCATGAGGATCATCTGGTCTCGCGTACGGGCGGCACTGACGGGCCGCGGCGGAGATGCGGGAATGTCGACATCGGAATACGCCATGGGCGCGATCGCGGCGTGTGCATTCGCGGCCGTCCTGTACAAGGTGGTGACGAGCGAGGTGGTCTCCACGGCGCTCCAAACGACCATCGGGAAGGCACTCGATGTGCCGTTCTGAGCGAAACTCACGGGGAATGCGGGGCGGGAGGGACGACCGGGGATATGTGACGGCGGAGGCCGCCCTGGTGATCCCGGCGCTGGTGCTGTTCGCGGCGCTGCTCGTGTGGGCGCTGATGGCGGCTGCCGCGCAGATCCGGTGCGTGGACGCCGCGCGGGCCGGTGCCCGGGCGGCGGCCCGCGCGGAGCCGACGGAGGTGACGGTGGCGGCGGCCGAGGCGGCCGCCCCGCCGGGCGCCGAGGTAAGGGTGGAACGGACGGGCGACCTGTGGCGCGTCCGCGTGTCAGCCCCCGCCCCGGGCCCACCCGGCCTCCCGTTCCACCTCGGCGCCCAGGCGGTCTCCCTGGCCGAAGACACCGTGGGACCCCCGCCATGACCGGCCGCGCCCCCCAGCCGCCAAACCGTCCCCCGAGCCGCACGACGAGCCGAGCCATGAACCGGGCCCTGAGCCGGTCCGCCGCCCGGGTCCCGAGCCGCCCTCCGGGCTGGGCCGCGTGTTGGCTCATCAGCCGGGCTGCGAACTGGCCCTTGAGCCGGTCCGTGGGTCGGACCGCGAACGGGGCCCCGGGCCGGCCCGTGGGCCGGTCACCGAACCGGGGTCACGCCCGGTCCGAGAGCCGGGGTCGGGGCCGGGCTATGGACCGGGTCCTGAGCCGGCCCCCGGGTTGGGCCGTGGGTTGGACGGCGAACCGAGCCCCGGGCCGGTCCGTGGGCTGGCCCCTGATCCGGTCTGTGGGCCGGGCCCTGAGGCGGGCCGTGTCCTGGTCCCTGGGCCGGTCTGTGGGCAGGGCCGTGGGTTGGACTGCGTGCTGGCCCCCGGGCCGGTCCACAAACGGGCCCCCGAACCGGGCTCTGGGCTGGTCCGGGAGCCGGGGTAGGGCCAGGTGCCGGGCCCTGAGCTGGGTGGCGGGGCGGGTCCCGGACGGGGCTGGGAGGCGGGCTCGGGGCCGGGGCGCGAGTCGTCTTGTGGGTCCGGCTCGGGGCCGGGCTGGGGATCGAGGGTCGGCGACGGTATGGGCTGCGCTCGTGATGACCGTGCTCGGGGCGGTGTTCGGCGGAGTGCTCCTGCTCGGCCAGGCCGTCGTGGCCCGCCACCGTGCGGCGGCGGCCGCCGACCTGGCGGCCCTCTCGGCCGCCGCGAGCTGGACCCACGGCCCGGAGGCCGCCTGCGCCACGGCGATACGGGTTGCCGCGGCGCAGGGTGCGCGCGTCACCAGGTGCGTGGTGACGGGAGAGACGGCGCAGGTCACGGCCCGTGTGGCGACGGGCCCGTTCACACCGCCGATCCGCGCCCGGGCGGGCCCGCCCCTGCCGCCACCGGACGGCGGCGCCATACCGGGGCAACGGCCGCCCGCCCCGGCCGGGCCCCCGACCTGAGCCGAAGCCCGTCCAGGGCCCTGCCGCCGCCCCAACCCCGGGCCCTGAGTACGGCACGGTCCCGGCCCCGCAGTCGGCCCAGCTAAGGCCAGAACCAGGCCTTGGTGGGCGCCCGGGTCCCGGTTCTGGCCGGCTCGGGATCCGACTTCGGCTCTGGGGGCCTCCCGGTGGGCGCCCGGGTCCGGGTTCTGGCCCGGCTCGGGGTCCGACTTCGGCTCCGGGCTCCGGCCCAGACCGTGGCTGTGGCCCGGGATCCGGGTCCGGCACGTACCGGCCCGCCCCGGGTGTCGGCCCGGACGAGTACCGGCCTGGACTCCGGTGCCGGCCCGGTACGTGGTTCCAGCTCGGGTGCTGGGGGCGGACGAGTTCTGGTCCGCGCCTTGGCGTGGCCCCGGACCGCGGTGTCGGCCCGGACCAGTATGGGCCCGGATTCCGGTGCCGGGTTGGACCGTGGTTCCGGTACCGGCCCGAACCGGCCTCAAGGTCCGGACTTCGGTTCCAGTCCGGGGCTTGGGGCCGGACAAGTACCGGCCCGCTCGCCCGGTGTCGGCTCGGACCCGCTGGCGGCCCGATCCCCGGGGTCCGGGTCACGGGCCCCAGGCCCTGCCGGGACCAGTACCGGTCCGGATCCGGGGCGGGGCTGGCCCCGCGGCCCGGTACCCCCGCCCCGGGACTGGCCCGGGCCGCGGGGGCCTGGTCCGGCAGCGGGCCCTGCGGGACCGGACGGGCCCGGGGTTCCGCGGCGCGGCAGCGGGACCTGGGGCCAGCGGTCCGGGGCTCCGGGGTGCGGTGGCGGGACCTGTGCCCGTGCCGGGTTGGGGCCCCCGGCGCCAGGGCCGGCCCGGGGTTAGGGGTGGGGGGATTCCTTGAGGAGGTGGGTCAGGAGGCGGATGGCGCCGCGTTTGTGGAGGGGGTCGTTGCCGTTGCCGCATTTGGGGGACTGGATGCAGGAGGGGCAGCCGGCCTCGCATTCGCAGGCGGCGATGGCGTCGCGGGTCGCGCTCAGCCAGGCGTGGGCCGTGTGGAAGGCGCGCTCGGCGAATCCGGCGCCGCCGGGGTGGCCGTCGTAGACGAAGACCGTCGGGAGGAGGGTGTCGGGATGCAGCGGGACGGAGACCCCGCCGATGTCCCAGCGGTCGCAGGTGGCGAAGAGCGGCAGCAGGCCGATGGAGGCGTGCTCGGCGGCGTGCAGGGCGCCGCCGAGGATCTCCGGGTTGATCCGGGCCTCGTCGAGCTGGTCCTCGGTGACCGTCCACCACACGGCCCGCGTGCGCAGGGTGCGGGGCGGCAGGTCCAGCTTGGCCTCGCCGAGGACCTCGCCGGTGATCAGCTTGCGGCGCAGGTAGGAGACGACCTGGTTGGTGACCTCGACGGAGCCGAAGCAGAGCCGGCCCCGGCCCCACGGGACCTCCGTCTCGGTCTCCAGGACCGAGATCGAGGTGGTGTCGCGGGCGGTGGTGGAGAAGGGCGGGCTGGACTCCTCCACCAGGGCCACCGAATCCTCCAGGTCCAGGTGCTTCACGAGATACGTGCGGCCCTGGTGGAGGTGGACCGCCCCGTCGTGGACGCTGGTGTGGGCGGCGGACTCGTCGACCGTGCCCAGCAGCCGCCCCGTGGCGGCCTCGACGATCTGTACGGGGCGGCCGCCGTCGCCCCGGATGTCGGTCAGGTCCGAGGCCCGCTCGCGGCGGGTCCAGTGCCAGGCCGTCGCCCGGCGGCGCAGCAGCTTGGCCGCCTCCAGCTGGGGGAGCAGTTCCCGGGCCGCCGGGCCGAAGAGGTCGAGGTCCGCCTCCGTCAGGGGGATCTCGGCCGCGGCCGCGCACAGGTGGGGGGCCAGGACGTACGGGTTGTCCGGGTCCAGCACCGTGGCCTCGACCGGCTGGCGGAACAGCGCCTCCGGGTGGTGGACGAGGTACGTGTCGAGCGGGTCGTCACGGGCGATCAGCACGGCCAGGGCCCCCTGGCCCGAGCGCCCGGCACGGCCGGCCTGCTGCCACAGGGAGGCCCGGGTGCCGGGGTAGCCGGTGATCAGTACGGCGTCCAGCCCGGAGACGTCCACGCCGAGCTCCAGGGCGGTCGTGGCGGCCAGCCCCAGCAGTTCCCCGGAGTGCAGGGCCCGCTCCAGGGCGCGGCGCTCCTCGGGCAGGTAGCCGCCCCGGTAGGCCGCGACCCGCCGGGGCAGTGAGCGGTCCACCTCGGCGAGCCGTTCCTGGGCGATGACGGCGATCAGCTCTGCGCCGCGCCGGGAGCGGACGAAGGCGACGGTGCGTACGCCCTGGACGACCAGGTCGGTGAGGAGGCTCGCGGTCTCGGCCGTGGCCGTACGGCGTACTGGGGCGCCCTTCTCGCCCTTGAGGTCGGTCAGGGGCGGCTCCCACAGGGCGAAGACGACCTCGCCGCGCGGGGAGGCGTCGTCGGCGACCTCGACGACCGGCAGGCCCGTCAGGCGGGACGCGGCGGCCGCCGGGTCGCTCGCGGTGGCGGAGGCCAGCAGGAAGACGGGTTCGGAGCCGTAGCGGGCGCACAGCCGCCGCAGCCGGCGCAGGACCTGGGCGACGTGGGAGCCGAAAACTCCCCGGTAGCTGTGGCACTCGTCGATCACCACGTAGCGCAGGGCCCGCAGGAAGGAGGACCAGCGGGGATGGGCGGGCAGGATCCCGCGGTGCAGCATGTCGGGGTTGGTGAGGACGTAGTTGGCGTACTGGCGCACCCACTCGCGTTCCTCGACGGGGGTGTCGCCGTCGTAGACGGCGGGGCGGATCGCGTTGCCCAGCGGGGCGGCCAGTTCCCGTACGGCGCGTCGCTGGTCGGCGGCCAGGGCCTTGGTCGGGGCCAGGTACAGGGCGGTCGCACCGCGCCCGTTGGGGGCCTCGGCGCCGTCCGCCAGGGCGGAGAGCACGGGAGCCAGGTACGCCAGGGACTTGCCCGAGGCGGTGCCGGTCGCGACGACCACCGACTCGCCGTCGAGGGCGTGCTCGGCCGCCGCGGCCTGGTGTTCCCACGGATGGTCGATGCCGGCTGCCTGGATGGCGGCTACGACATCAGTTCGGATGCGGTCGGGCCAGACCGCATGACGGCCCGCCCGAGGGGGCAAGTGCTCCGTATGGGTGATGCGCGCAGCCCGGGATGGCCCCCCTGCCAGCCGGTCCAGGACCGTGGCGGGGGTGGGTCGTGGGTCCACGGGTGCCGTGGGCCGACCGGGGCGGTGAGTATTGGCCATTGGAACCGAGTGTGTCACTGGCGTGCGGGACAATGGTCCCAAGGCGTCGTGCGCGCCTGCCGGTAAGTGATTGAATGCCATCGCGGCAGCCAATCCCTCGCCTACCTTCGGGTGGGGAGGCCCCTGGGGGGCGCCGCTCGATAGCAAGGTGCTGGAGGATCCGTGGACCTGTCCCTGTCGACTCGCACTGTCGGCGACCGTACGGTCGTGGAGGTCGGTGGCGAGATTGATGTGTATACCGCGCCCAAGCTGCGCGAGCAGTTGGTCGAGTTGGTGAACGACGGCAGCTACCACCTGGTTGTCGACATGGAGCGAGTGGACTTCCTCGACTCCACCGGGCTTGGTGTGCTCGTGGGAGGCCTCAAGCGCGTCCGCGCGCACGAGGGCTCGCTGCGTCTGGTCTGCAACCAGGAGCGCATCCTGAAGATCTTCCGCATCACCGGCCTGACCAAGGTGTTCCCCATCCACACCTCGGTGGAGGACGCCGTCAGCGCCACCGACTGACGGCTTCCCGGCAGCCGCCCGGCGGGCAGCCGCCGAGGAGCCGCATGAGGAGCGGGGGGTACCGGACCACAGGCGGTCCGGGCCCCTGCAAGGCACGCCCGTAGTCCGAGGGGGACGCGCATGGCCACCGTTGAACTGCGCTTCAGCGCCCAGCCCGAACACGTCAGGACGGCCCGCTTGGTCGCGGCCGCCGTGGCGCGGCGGGCCGGCGTGGAGGAAGCCGTCCTCGACGAGGTTCGCCTCGCCGTGGGCGAGGCCTGCTCGCGCGCCGTCGGACTGCACCGCAGCAACGGGCTGACCGCGCCCGTCCGGGTCGTGCTGACCGAGGAGGAGAAGGTGTTCTCCATCGAGGTCGGCGACGAGGTTCCAGGGCCGCCCGGAGGCCCGGCCGACGCCGTGCCCGGCATCGACGCCGTCCTTGACCCGGACATCGAGGGCGAGGACGAGATGGGCCTCGCGGTGATCAGCGGGCTCGTCGACGACGTCGAGGTGACCAGCGGGGAAGCGGGCGGGACCATCCGGATGAGCTGGCCCGTGGCCGGGGTTTCCGAACTTCCGTAAGGCGTCAGGGCACGACCCTCCTGCGGTGGGGGTCGCCCGGACCGCCGGGATCGCGCCGGGCCTGTGGCCCCGGCGCGCTTTGTGCTGCCCGCCCTGCCCGGCCCCGCCCTGCCGACCTGCCCGCTCCCTGCTGCGAGACCGGCTGCGCGTCCGACGGTGCGTCTGCTGGCCGTCTGCTGCTCGGACGGCCCGTCCGCCGACCACCCCCCGGTCGCCTCCGGTGGCCCCCGGTCGCCCCCGATCCCGCCGTCCAACGCCGCCGCGTGCGCGGGTCGTCGTATCTTCCGATCTTTATCCCGGCCCTGCTGAGCAGGGCCTTTTTTGTGTTTCCGCGCCGCCTCTCGCGCAAATTCCTAGATCAATGACCAGGCGTCAATGCCTTTGTCCCATTACCCCTTTCGAGGGTAATGGAGTGACGCGATCTATTGCTGAGGAGCAAGAGCAGGCCAATTCCGTTTCCCGCGCACTGTTTTGATCAGGGCGCGCTCCCTACAATCCGTCCACATCTTGAGCTCATCACGTCAAGGAGGACGAATGACGGGGCTCTTCACCCCTATCGCGCCCGATCGCACCACTGATCTGGCATCCGCAGTACTCACCGATGACAATCGGCTCATCGTGATCGTCATTGCGGCCGTGGCACTGGCCGCGCTCGTCGTCGCGCAGATCCTGGTCCGCCAGGTCCTCTCCGCCGACGAGGGAACCGACAGCATGAAGAAGATCGCCGCAGCCGTCCAGGAAGGCGCCAACGCCTACCTCGGCCGCCAGTTGCGCACCCTCGGCATCTTCGCCGTCGTGGTCTTCTTCCTGCTGTTCCTGCTGCCCGCCGACGACTGGACGCAGCGGGCGGGACGTTCCGCCTTCTTCCTCGTCGGCGCCATCTTCTCCGCGGCCACCGGCTACATCGGCATGCGCCTCGCGGTCCGTGCCAACGTCCGCGTCGCCGCAGCCGCCCGCGAGGCCACCCCCGCCGAGGGCGAGCCCGCCAAGGACCTGACCGAGGTCTCCCACAAGGCCATGCGGATCGCCTTCCGCACCGGCGGCGTGGTGGGCATGTTCACCGTCGGCCTCGGCCTGCTCGGCGCCTCCTGCGTCGTCCTGGTCTACGCCGCCGACGCCCCCAAGGTCCTGGAGGGCTTCGGCCTCGGAGCCGCCCTGATCGCGATGTTCATGCGCGTGGGCGGCGGCATCTTCACCAAGGCCGCCGACGTCGGCGCCGACCTGGTCGGCAAGGTCGAGCAGGGCATTCCGGAGGACGACCCGCGCAATGCCGCGACCATCGCCGACAACGTGGGCGACAACGTCGGAGACTGCGCAGGAATGGCCGCCGACCTCTTCGAGTCCTACGCCGTCACCCTGGTGGCCGCGCTCATCCTCGGCAAGGCCGCCTTCGGCGACCTGGGCCTCGCCTTCCCGCTGATCGTCCCCGCCATCGGTGTGGTCACCGCGATGATCGGCATCTTCGCGGTTTCCCCGCGCCGTACCGACCGCAGCGGCATGACCGCCATCAACCGCGGCTTCTTCATCTCCGCAGTGATCTCGCTCGTACTCGTCGCCATCGCCGTCTACGCGTACCTGCCGGCCACCTACAGGGAGCTCGTGGGCGTCGAGAACCCCGCGATCACCAACCACTCCGGTGACCCGCGCATCCTGGCCGTCGTCGCCGTCGCCATCGGCATCGTGCTCGCGGCCCTGATCCAGCAGCTGACCGGCTACTTCACCGAGACCAACCGCCGTCCCGTCCGGGACATCGGCAAGTCCTCCCTCACCGGCGCGGCGACCGTCGTGCTCGCCGGCATCTCCGTGGGCCTGGAGTCCGCCGTCTACACGGCGCTCCTCATCGGCCTCGGGGTCTACGGGGCGTTCCTGCTCGGCGGCACGTCGATCATGCTCGCGCTCTTCGCCGTGGCCCTGGCCGGCACCGGTCTGCTCACCACGGTCGGCGTCATCGTCGCCATGGACACCTTCGGGCCCGTATCCGACAACGCCCAGGGCATCGCCGAGATGTCCGGCGACGTCGAGGGCGCCGGCGCGCAGGTCCTGACCGACCTGGACGCGGTGGGCAACACCACCAAGGCCATCACCAAGGGCATCGCCATCGCCACCGCCGTGCTCGCGGCGGCCGCGCTCTTCGGCTCGTACAACGACGCCATCGCCACCGCGGTCAAGGAAGTCGGGGCCAAGGCCGGGGAGATGAACCTCAGCCTGGACATCGCGCAGCCCAACAACCTCGTCGGGCTGATCCTGGGCGCGGCGGTCGTGTTCCTGTTCTCCGGGCTCGCCATCAACGCCGTCTCCCGCTCCGCGGGCGCGGTCGTCTACGAGGTGCGCCGCCAGTTCCGCGAGCACCCCGGGATCATGGACTACACCGAGAAGCCCGAGTACGGGCGCGTCGTGGACATCTGCACCAAGGACGCGCTGCGCGAGCTCGCCACGCCCGGCCTGCTCGCCGTCCTCACGCCGATCGCCGTCGGGTTCTCGCTCGGTGTCGGCGCGCTCGGCTCCTTCCTGGCCGGAGCCATCGGCACCGGCACCCTGATGGCGGTCTTCCTCGCCAACTCCGGTGGCGCGTGGGACAACGCGAAGAAGCTCGTCGAGGACGGGCACTACGGCGGCAAGGGCAGTGCGGCCCACGAGGCGGTCGTCATCGGCGACACGGTCGGCGACCCGTTCAAGGACACCGCCGGTCCGGCCATCAACCCGCTGCTCAAGGTCATGAACCTGGTGGCCCTGCTGATCGCCCCGGCCGTCGTGCAGTTCAGCTACGGCGCGGACACCAACCCGACCGTGCGGGCGATCGTCGCGGTCCTCGCGATCGGCGTCATCGTCGGCGCGGTGTACGTCTCCAAGCGCCGCGGCATCGCGGTCGGCGAGGAGAGCGAGCCGGCGCCCGCCGAGCGGGTGGCCCAGTCGGCCGACACCGCGGTGGTCTCCTCGTAGGCCGGGCCCGGGCAGCGATCGGGCAGCGGCCGGGCAGGGTCTGACGGGGAGTCGGACGGGCTCGGCCGTACGCCCGAACGGCGGACGGGCGGCGCGGACTGACGCGCCGTCCGTCCGCCGTTGCGTGTCCCCGGATGGCAGGCGTGTATCTTCCGGGCCGAGAGCCTTCGAAGGGACCAATCCGGTGAACAAGAAGCTTGCGGCCGCAGTGTCAGGCGGTGCGGTACTGATGCTCGTCCTGTCCGGCTGCGGCGGGGACGACGGCGACAAGAAGGCCGACGCCTGGGCCAAGAAGGTCTGCGACAGCTGGCAGCCCGAACTGAAGAAGATCGAGCAGGCCAACGCCGACATCAAGCGGGTGGCCACCGAGAGCAGCAAGCCCGAGGAGGTCCAGTCGACCGACTCGGCGGCGTTCGGGACCATGTCCGCGTCGTACAAGGCGATGGGTGCGGCCCTGCAGGGGGCGGGGGTTCCCCCGGTCAAGGACGGCCAGGCGACCCAGACCGCCGCGGTCCAGGGCTTCGAGTCGACCTCGCAGGGCTACACGGCCCTGAAGACGAAGATGGACGCCCTCGACCCCAAGGACCAGGGCAAGTTCGCCGAGGGGCTCAAGGACGTCGCGGCCGGGCTGGAGGACGCGACCAAGGGCGGCAAGGACGCGCTCGACCAGCTCAAGGCGGGCGGCCTGGACAAGGCGATGAACAGTCAGAAGGGCTGCCAGGTCACGACGGCGTCGCCGGCGAAGTAGGCCGCGCGGCGGCGGCTCGCGCAGGGCGGTACGCCGACCCGGCGGTTCGCACAGGCCGTACGCCGACCAGGGCGGCCGGGGTCCCCGAGGGGGCCGCGGCCGCCCTGGCGCGTGTCCGGGCCTCGCGACGCGGGCATTGTCCGCGCCAGCGGCCACAATGGACGTGTGAGTACCACCAGCCTTCCCTCGCCCGACCGCGCCGCCGAGCTGCGGACCGCCCTGCTCGACGCCGGCTTCACCGCCGACGGGCTGCTCGAACTGCTCGGCGCCCCCGCGTACGCCGCGCTGGCCCGCAGCGAGACGGTCCCCGCGCTGCGCGCCACCCGCGGCGCCGGTGACGGCTCTCTCGCGAGCCTGATCCGGCTGTTCCTGCTCCAGGAGCCGGAGCCGTACGTGCACGCCGCGGCGGCGCTGCCCGTCGAGGCGGCGCTGGCCGACGGCTGGCTGCGCCGGGAGGGCGACGAGGTGCACGCCACCGTCGACGTGCGCCCGTTCGGGGGCCCGGACGGCGAGGACTGGTTCATCGTGTCCGACCTCGGCTGCGCCGTCGGCGGGGCCGGCGGGATCGGCAGCCGCGAGGAGGGCGTGGTCCTCGGCGTCGGCGGGGCCTCCACCACGCTGGCCGGGGTCACCATCCGCACCCCGGTCGGCAGCGCCCTCGACCTGGGCACCGGGTCCGGCATCCAGGCGCTGCACGCCACCCGGCACGCGACCCGGGTCACGGCCACCGACGTCAACCCCCGGGCCCTGGAGTTCACCCGGTTGACGCTGGCGCTGTCCGGGGCTCCGGAGGCCGAGCTGCTCACCGGGTCGCTGTTCGAGCCCGTGGGCGACGCGACGTACGACCTGATCGTGTCGAACCCGCCCTTCGTGATCTCCCCCGGCGCCCGCCT
The DNA here is from genome assembly GCF_055604165.1 of Streptomyces sp. NPDC037242. Classification (NCBI taxonomy): domain Bacteria; kingdom Bacillati; phylum Actinomycetota; class Actinomycetes; order Kitasatosporales; family Streptomycetaceae; genus Streptomyces; species Streptomyces sp. NPDC037242. Next base: position 109,763 of record NZ_JBVJUY010000010.1, on the reverse strand, counting down.
CACGTACCGGGACGGCGGGATGGGCGGCGACGACCTGTGCCGGACGCTGGTGCAGGAGGCGGGGGCCCACCTCAACCCGGGCGGGTACGCGCAGTTCCTCGGCAACTGGCAGCACGTGGAGGGCGAGGACTGGCACGACCGGCTCCGCTCCTGGGTACCGCGCGGCTGCGACGCGTGGATCGTGCAGCGTGACGTGCAGGACGTGACCCAGTACGCGGAGCTGTGGCTGCGCGACGCGGGCGACCACCGCACCGACCCCGCCGAGTACGCGCGGCGGTACGAGGACTGGCTGGACGAGTTCGAGGCCCGCAAGACCAAGGCGGTCGGCTTCGGCTGGATCACCCTGCGCCGCAGCGACGCGGCCGAGCCCTCGATCGTGGTCGAGGAGTGGCCGCACTCGGTGGAGCAGCCGCTCGGCGAGACCGTCCTGGCCCACTTCGCCCGCCAGGACTACCTGCGGGACCACGACGACGCGGCACTGCTGGAGGCCCACTTCACGCTGGCCGCAGAGGTCGTCCAGGAGCAGGTCGGCGCGCCCGGCGCGGAGGACCCGGAGCACGTCGTGCTCCGGCAGAACCGCGGCATGCGGCGCGCCACCAAGGTCGACACGGTCGGGGCGGGCTTCGCCGGGGTGTGTGACGGCTCACTCAGTGCGGGCCGGATCCTGGACGCCATCGCGCAGCTGATGCAGGAGGACCCGGTCGTCCTGCGCGACCGGACCCCGGAGGCCATCCGGATGCTGGTGGAGCAGGGGTTCCTGGAGCCGCTGACGGGTCCCGCGCAGTAGCCGCGCAGGCGCCGGCCCCGGAATGTAACCCGAGGTATGCCCGCCGTTCCCCCGCCGCTGGCAGGCTCCTGCGGAGCGGGATCCGGGGGGATCCCGGGAGCGGCCTGGGGTTGAGGGGAGCGGCATGGAAGGCGGTCCGGCGTTCTTCGCTGCGACGGTGTTCCTGCTGTTCGGGGCCGCTCTGCTGGCCTGGACCGGGGCGCGTGCACTGCGCCGCGCCCCGGTGGCCGAGGGCGTGCGCCCCGCCGTGGCCGTGCCGCTGGCACTGCTGGGCGGCGGGGTGTCGCTGGCCCTCGGGGTCTGGTGCCTCGGGCGGGCGTGACGCCGCCCGGAGCCGCGTGACGCCGCCCGGAGCCGCCTGAGTCGCGCCGGGCCCGCTCCGACGCCGCGTCAAACCGCCCGGAGCCGCGTGAGGCCAGGTGAAACGGGGCGCGAGGGCGGGGCCAGACGGCCCCCTGGCCACTCGGCATGGTGATCGCCAAGGGTCCGGCGCGGCATCCGGGCGGCAGAAACGGCACTTGTCGGGTTACCGTTCGAGTGGCCGTTGCGGGCTTCTGCCGTTTGACACGGGGGCGGGTTGTACCGTCACACTCCGCAGCGTCGCCGTACTGCGACCGAGTGCCGACCGGAGAGAAGAGCCAAGTTGTCCCCGACTAGCGAGACCGCAAAGGGCGGCCGCCGACTCGTCATCGTCGAGTCCCCTGCCAAGGCGAAGACGATCAAGGGCTACCTCGGCCCCGGATACGTCGTCGAGGCGAGCGTCGGGCACATCCGCGACCTCCCGAGCGGCGCGGCCGAGGTTCCCGACAAGTACACCGGTGAGGTCCGCCGTCTCGGTGTGGACGTCGAGCACGACTTCGCGCCGATCTACGTGGTCAACGCCGATAAGAAGGCCCAGGTCAGGAAGCTCAAGGAGCTGCTGGCCGAGTCCGACGAACTCTTCCTCGCCACCGATGAGGACCGCGAGGGCGAAGCCATCGCGTGGCACCTTCAGGAAGTCCTGAAGCCCAAGGTCCCCGTCCACCGGATGGTCTTCCACGAGATCACCAAGGACGCGATCCGCGACGCCGTCGCCAACCCGCGCGAGCTCAACCAGCGCATGGTCGACGCCCAGGAGACCCGCCGCATCCTCGACCGCCTCTACGGCTACGAGGTCTCGCCGGTCCTGTGGAAGAAGGTCATGCCGAAGCTGTCGGCGGGCCGCGTCCAGTCCGTGGCCACCCGCCTCGTCGTCGAGCGGGAGCGCGAGCGCATCGCCTTCCGCTCCGCCGAGTACTGGGACCTGACCGGCACCTTCTCCACCGGGCGCGCCGGTGACGCCTCCGACCCGTCCACGCTGGTCGCCCGCCTGAACACGGTGGACGGCAAGCGAGTGGCGCAGGGCCGTGACTTCGGTTCGACGGGCCAGCTCAAGAGCGAGGTGCTGCACCTCGACGAGGGAGGCGCCCGGGCGCTCGCCGCCGCGCTGGAGCAGACCGCCTTCGCCGTCCGCTCGGTCGAGTCCAAGCCGTACCGCCGCTCCCCGTACGCCCCGTTCCGTACGACGACGCTCCAGCAGGAGGCCTCGCGCAAGCTGGGCTTCGGTGCGAAGGCGACCATGCAGGTGGCGCAGAAGCTGTACGAGAACGGCTTCATCACCTATATGCGTACGGACTCCACGACGCTCTCCGACACCGCGGTGTCGGCGGCGCGGGCGCAGGTCACGCAGCTCTACGGGGCCGACTACCTGCCGGAGAAGCCGCGCGTCTACGCGGGCAAGGTCAAGAACGCGCAGGAGGCGCACGAGGCGATCCGTCCTTCGGGTGATCGTTTCCGCACCCCCGCCGAGACGGGTCTGACCGGCGACCAGTTCCGCCTGTACGAGCTCATCTGGAAGCGGACCGTCGCCTCTCAGATGAAGGACGCGGTCGGCAACTCCGTCACCGTGAAGATCGGCGGCCTCGCCTCCGACGGCCGGGACGCGGAGTTCACCGCCTCCGGCAAGACGATCACCTTCCACGGCTTCATGAAGGCGTACGTCGAGGGCGCGGACGACCCGAACGCCGAGCTCGACGACCGCGAGAAGCGCCTCCCGCAGGTCGCGGAGGGCGACGCGCTGTCCGCCGAGGAGATCACGGCGGACGGCCACTCGACCAAGCCGCCGGCCCGCTACACCGAGGCCTCGCTGGTCAAGGAGCTCGAAGAGCGCGAGATCGGCCGCCCGTCGACGTACGCGTCGATCATCGGCACGATCCTGGACCGCGGCTACGTCTTCAAGAAGGGCACGGCGCTCGTGCCGTCCTTCCTGTCGTTCGCCGTGGTCAACCTGCTGGAGACGCACTTCGGGCGGCTCGTCGACTACGACTTCACCGCGAAGATGGAGGACGACCTCGACCGCATCGCGCAGGGCGAGGCCCAGTCCGTGCCGTGGCTCAAGCGCTTCTACTTCGGCGCGGAGGACGCCTCGGAGGTCGTGCCGGCCGACGGCGACCACCTCGGCGGCCTGAAGGAGCTGGTCACGGACCTGGGTGCGATCGACGCCCGGGAGATCTCCTCCTTCCCCGTCGGCCAGGACATCGTGCTGCGGGTCGGCCGCTACGGGCCGTACGTGGAGCGCGGTGAGAAGGACGCCGAGGGCCACCAGCGGGCCGACGTGCCCGACGACCTGGCTCCGGACGAGCTGACGGTGGAGTACGCGGAGGAGCTGTTCGCGAAGCCGAGCGGCGAGTTCGAGCTCGGCAAGGACCCGGTCAGCGGCAACGAGATCGTCGCCAAGGACGGCCGTTACGGGCCGTACGTGACGGAGATCCTGCCCGAGGGCACGCCGAAGACCGGCAAGAACGCGGTCAAGCCGCGCACGGCCTCGCTGTTCAAGTCGATGACCCTGGACACGGTCACCCTCGACGAGGCGCTCAAGCTGATGTCCCTGCCGCGGGTCGTCGGCGCGGACGCCGAGGGCGTGGAGATCACGGCCCAGAACGGCCGCTACGGCCCGTACCTGAAGAAGGGGACGGACTCGCGGTCGCTGGAGACCGAGGACCAGCTGTTCTCGATCACGCTGGACGAGGCCCTCGCGATCTACGCGCAGCCCAAGCAGCGGGGCCGGGCCGCGGCCAAGCCGCCGCTGAAGGAGCTGGGCACCGACCCGGTGAGCGAGAAGCCGGTCGTGGTCAAGGACGGCCGCTTCGGCCCGTACGTGACGGACGGCGAGACGAACGCGACGCTGCGGCGGGACGACGACGTCGAGACGATCACGCCGGAGCGCGGCTACGAGCTGCTGGCGGAGAAGCGCGCGAAGGGTCCGGCCAAGAAGACGGCCAAGAAGGCCCCCGCGAAGAAGGCCCCGGCGAAGAAGGCGACGGCGACCAAGACCGCCGCCGCGAAGAAGACGGCGGCCAAGAAGACCACCACGGCCGCGAAGAAGACCACGGCCAAGACGGCGGCCAAGAAGACGACGGCGAAGAAGGCCGCTGCGGCGGCCTTGTCGGACGACTAGCCTCCCGGCCCGGCTGCGGGCCCCGGCTTCCGCTTCGGCTTCGGCTCCGGGCAGGGCCCCGTGCGAGACGCACGGGGCCCTGCCCGTTCGCGCGAGGTTCGGGCGAGGTTCGCGCGAGGTGGGTCCGGGGTCACACCCGGGGTTGTCCACAGGCTTCCGCACCCGCCAAGCACAGCGGATAGGCTGGGCGGATGACGCGAGCCGAGCAGCCAACGGTCGTGACCGCCCCCGCCACCCCCACCTACGACGAAGCCCTAGCCGCGGACTCCCGCGAGCGAGCGGTGCGCGCCCTGCTGCGCACGCCCAGGCTGCGCCGGCTGTGGAGTGCCCAGCTGGTGAGCGGCATCGGTGACGCCCTCGCCCTGCTGGTGCTGGTGCTGCTCGCCTTCCAGGCGGCCGTGTCCCAGGACGCCTTCGGCGGCGGATACAGCGGCTGGGCCCTGGCCGTCGCCGCCGTCTTCGGCGTCCGGATCCTCGCCACGCTCCTGTTCGGCGCCGTGCTGCTGGGCCCGCTGGCCAAGCTCACCGCGCCCCGGGACGCGGGCGGGAAGCTGGACCGCCGCTGGACGATGATCGGTGCCGACGGGGTCCGCCTCGGCCTCTTCGTCGTCGCCCCGCTCTGGCTCGACTGGATCCCGGAGCACGCGCTCACCGCACTGCTCGCCACCGTCTTCGTCTCCGGCGCCGCCGAGCGGCTGTGGAGCGTGGCCAAGGACAGCGCCGCCCCCGCGCTGCTGCCGGTGCCGCCGCCGGAGGGCGCGACCGTACGGCCGCTGCCGGACCACCTCGACGCGCTGCGCCGGCTGAACCTGCGTACCGCTTTCGCGGCCATGCCGGCCGCCGCGGCCGTGCTGCTCGCCGCGACCCTGATCGGCAAGGCCCTCGGCCTCGGAGTGGGCTGGTTCGCCGAGAACCAGGCCGCGCTGGGCTCGTACGTGGCCTCCGGCCTGTTCGCGGCGTCCGTCTCGCTGCTGCTCCCGCTGGTGCTGCCCGCCACGAAGACCCCGCGTCCGCGCTCCCCGCTGGAGGGCCTGCGCGCCCCGAAGTCGGGCGACCAGCCCGAGAAGGGCCGTACGGGCGCGATCCCGCTGCTCGTGCTGGCCTGCGCCGCCGTCGCCGGGGCGGTGGCCTGCGCCGCCGCCGTGGCCGTGCTGCACGCCATCGACCTGGGCGGCGGCCCGGCCTCCTTCGCGATGCTCGTCCTGGCCCTCGTCGGCGGCACCGGCATCGGCATCCGCGCCACCCAGGCCGGCAAGGTGCTCCCGGCGCTGTCCCGGCGCAGGCTGCTGGCCCTCGCCGTCGGCGTCACCGGGCTCGCGCTGCTGCTGACCGGCCTGGTCCCGGACACCGCGACCGTGCTGTTCCTGTCGCTGCTGGCCGGCACCTCCGCGGGCGTCGCCGCCAACACCGGCCACACGCTGCTCGACCAGGAGACCGAGGAGTTCCGCCGGGCCCGGGTCACCGAGCACCTGCAGGCCGTCGTACGGGTCGCCGTGGCCGTGGGGGCCGTGGCCGCGCCCGTCCTCGCCTCGGCGATCGGCCCGCACCGCCTCGCCTTCGGTGACGTCGTTTTCGCGCACGACGGCGCCGCGTTCACGCTGATGCTGGTCGGCGCCCTGCTGCTGCCCGTCGCCGTCGTGGTGCTCGCCAAGGCCGACGACCGCGGCGGCGTACCGCTGCGCCGCGACCTGCGCGAGGCGCTGCGCGGCGGGGAGCCCGCTCAGGCCGCGTCCACCACCGGCTTCTTCATCGCCCTGGAGGGCGGCGACGGCGCCGGCAAGTCCACCCAGGTGGAGGCGCTGGCCGACTGGATACGGGGCAAGGGCCACGAGGTCGTGGTGACGCGCGAGCCCGGGGCCACGCCGGTCGGCAAGCGGCTGCGCTCGATCCTGCTCGACGTGTCCTCCGCCGGGCTGTCGAACCGCGCCGAGGCCCTGCTCTACGCGGCCGACCGCGCCGAGCACGTGGACACGGTCGTACGGCCCGCGCTGGAGCGCGGCGCGGTCGTCATCTCCGACCGCTACATCGACTCCTCGGTGGCTTACCAGGGCGCGGGCCGCGACCTGTCCCCGACCGAGATCGCGCGGATCTCGCGCTGGGCCACCGACGGCCTCGTACCGAACCTGACCGTGCTGCTCGACGTGTCGCCGGAGGCGGCGCGCGAGCGGTTCACGGAGGCGCCGGACCGGCTGGAGTCGGAGCCGGCGGAGTTCCACCAGCGGGTGCGGGCCGGGTTCCTGACGCTCGCGGCGTCCGACCCCGGGCGCTACCTGGTGGTGGACGCGGGCCAGGACCCGGAGTCCGTCACCACCGTCGTGCGCCACCGCCTGGACCGGATGCTCCCGCTGTCCGAGGACGAGGTGTCCGCGCAGATCGAGGCGCGGCGGCTCGCCGAGGCGGAGGCCAAGCGCAAGGCCGAGGAAGAGGCGGCGCGCAGGGCCGAGGAAGAGCGGCTGCGCGCCGAGGAGGAAGCCCGCAAGGCGCGCGAGGCCGAGGAGGCCCGGATCAAGGCCGAGGCCGAGGCCGCCCGCAAGGCGGCGGAGGAGCGGCTGCGCGCCGAGGAGGAGGCCCGGGCCCGGGCCGAGGCCGAGCGGCTGCGCGCGGAGGCCGAGGCGAAGGCCCGCGCGGCGGAGCAGGAGCGGCTGCGGCTTCAGGAGGCGGAGGAGGCCCGGCTGCGGGCCGAGGCCGAGGAGCGGCGGCTGGAGAAGCAGCGGCGCGCGGAGGAGGCCCTGCTGAAGGCCGAGGAGGCGCGCCGGCTGGCTGCGGCCGCGGCGGCCGAGGCGGCGGCGAAGGCGGCTGCGGCTGCGGCGGCCACGGCGGCGGCCTCTGCTCCGGCACCGGCCACGGCGGCGGCCTCTGCTCCGGCACCGGCTGCGGCTCCGGCCTCTGCACCGGCACCGGCTGCGGCGCCGAAGGTCGGCATGCGCAAGGACCCGGCTCCGGAGCGGGCCGAGGACGTGACCGTGGAGACCCCGGTGGTCAAGCGGGTCATGAAGCCGGACGACGTCACCGAGACGGTGCCGGTGCCGAAGATCGACCCGGCCGCGGAGACCTCCGTGCTGCCGCCCGTCCGCGTGACGGGTCCGGCCGACGAGACGGCCGTACTGCCGCCCGTACGCCCCACGGGGGCGGCGCCCGCGCGGCCGGATGCTCAGTCGGGCCGGACCGCCCGGGCCGCACAGTCCGCCTCGCGGCCGACGGCCCGGCGTCCGGAGGAGAACCCGGCCGACCGGGTGCCGCCGGGCATCTTCCGGGACTCCGGCAATGACGCGACCCGGGAGCTTCCCGTCCTCGGCGACGACGGCCGGCCGCGCAGGCCGCGCCCGGACTGGGCCGAGGAGACCCCGCTGGACGATCTGCCGACGCTGGCGGACGAGCTGCTGGGCCCGCGCCGGGACGACGAGGACGACCGCCGCCCGCGCCGCTCCTGAACCGGCTGACCCGGCGGCTGCCCCGGCTGCCCCGGCTGTCCGGGATTGTCAGTGGCGCGCGCCACACTGTGAACAGGTACGGCACGGACGGTAAGTGAAAGGCGGTGGGCGGGATGCCCGTATGGGACGACCTGGTGGGACAGGAGCGTGTCCAGACGCAGCTGGCCGCCGCCGCCCGCGATGCCGACGCCCTGGTCACGGCCATCTCGGCCGGGACCGCGGCGCCCGCCGCGTCCAAGATGACCCATGCCTGGCTGTTCACCGGGCCGCCCGGCTCCGGGCGGTCCACCGCCGCCCGCGCCTTCGCGGCCGCGCTCCAGTGCACCAGCCCGGACCGCGCGCTCGGGGGTGAGCCCGGCTGTGGATTCTGCGAGGGCTGCCACACCACGCTGATCGGCACGCATGCCGATGTGGAGATCGTCCGTACCGATCTGCTGTCCATCGGCGTGAAGGACACCCGCGACCTGGTCCGCCGGGCGCAGCTCTCCCCGGCCGTGGGCCGCTGGCAGGTCATCGTCCTGGAGGACGCCGACCGGCTGACCGAGGGCGCGGGCAACGTACTGCTCAAGGCCGTGGAGGAGCCCGCTCCGCGCACGGTGTGGCTGCTGTGCGCGCCCTCGCTGGAGGACGTGCTGCCCACCATCCGCTCCCGCTGCCGGCACCTGACGCTGCGTACGCCGCCGGTGGCCGCCGTCGCGGACGTGCTGGTCCGGCGGGACGGCATCGAGCCCGCGGTCGCCGCTGCCGCCGCCCGCGCGACCCAGGGCCACATCGGCCGGGCCCGCCGGCTCGCCACCGACGAGGCCGCCCGGACGCGTCGGGCGTCGGTGCTGAGGCTCCCGCTCCGCGTGGACGACGTGGGCGGCTGCCTCAAGGCCGCGCAGGAGCTCGTGGACGCCGCCGCCGAGGATGCCAAGCAGGTCGCCGAGGAGGTCGACACCAAGGAGACCGAGGAACTGCGCGCGGCGCTCGGCGCCGCTGCCGGCACCGGCGGGCGCATGCCGCGCGGCACGGCGGGCGTGATGAAGGAGCTGGAGGACCGGCAGAAGCGCCGCCGCACCCGCACCCAGCGCGACAGCCTCGACCTCGCCCTGACCGACCTCACCGGCTTCTACCGGGACGTGCTGGCGCTTCAGCTCGGCTCCTCCGTGGCCATCGCCAATGAGGAGATACGGCCGGACCTCGACCGGATCGCCCGCGAGTCGGGTCCCGAGCGGACCCTGCGCCGGATCGAGGCGATCATCGCCTGCCGGGACGCCCTGGACCGCAATGTGGCGCCGCTCCTCGCGGTCGAGGCGATGACGATGTCGCTGCGCGCGGGCTGACGGACCCGGACCCACTGTCCCCGGACCGGCCCCGAGGCGGGTAGCGCGGCGGTGCTCCCGTTGACGGCTTCACCCGTACGAGCGGTCCGGGCCGCGGGGCCGGTCCGTGGCCGTCCGTGCCGGGTGGCGCGGGGCGCCCGGGCGGAGGTGGGCCGTGCGTCCCCGGTGCGGGCCCGGGCCGGGGCGGGGCCGGGCCGAGCCGGGAGGGTGCCCAGGCCGTAGGCTCCGGGAATGGACACCAGTCGCGTGCTGCGCACTACCGGGACCGTGATCGCCGCCGCCGCGCTGCTGCTCTCCGGGTGCACTTCGGGCGGTTCGGAGGGATCCCGGGCCGCCGCGTCCTCCGCCGGGGACGCGGGCAGCGCTTCGGCCGCACCGACCGCGATCCCGGCCGCACTGCGCCCGTACTACGACCAGAAGCTGAGCTGGCGCGACTGCGGTGTCCCGGGCTTCCAGTGCTCCACGATGAAGGCCCCGCTCGATTACGCCCGCCCCGAGGCCGGGGACATCGAGATCGCGGTGGCCCGCCGCCCCGCCACCAGCCCCGGCAAGCGGCTCGGCTCGCTGGTGGTCAACCCGGGCGGGCCGGGCGGCTCCGGGATCGGGTACCTCCAGGCGTACGCGGGCATCGGCTACCCGGCGGCGGTGCGCGCCGCGTACGACATGGTCTCCTTCGACCCGCGCGGCGTGGACCGCAGCAGTCCCGTCCAGTGCCTCACCGGCCCGGCCATGGACAAGTACACGCAGGTCGACCAGACACCGGACAACGCGGCGGAGCGGAGCCTGCTGGTGGCCGCGTTCAAGGAGTTCGCGGCCGGCTGCCAGGCGCACTCGGCGCGGGTCCTGCCGCACGTCTCCACCGTGGACGCCGCCCGGGACATGGACCTGCTGCGCGGGGTGCTGGGCGACGAGAAGCTGACGTACGTCGGGGCCTCGTACGGCACCTTCCTCGGGGCGACGTACGCGGAGCTCTTCCCGGGCCGCGTCGGCCGGCTGGTGCTGGACGGCGCGATGGACCCCTCCCGGCCCGCGCTCGAACTGAACCGGGACCAGACCGAGGGCTTCGAGACGGCCTTCCGCGCCTTCGCCAAGGACTGCGCGAAGCAGTCGGACTGCCCGCTGGGCCAGGGCGGTCCCGACGCGGTGGCGGCGCGCCTGAAGGAGTTCTTCCGCAAGGTCGACGCGCAGCCGGTGCCCAGCGGCGAGTCCGACCGCCCGCTCGGTGAGTCCCTTGCGACCACCGGGGTGATCGCGGCGCTGTACGACGAGAACGCCTGGCCGCAGCTGCGCGAGTCGCTCGCGGCGGCGATGGACGGCGACGGCTCCGCGCTGCTCGGCCTCGCGGACAGCTACTACGAGCGCGAGGCGGACGGCAAGTACGCCAACCTGATGTACGCGAACGCCGCCGTCAACTGCCTCGACCAGCCCCCGGCCTTCGCGGGGCCGGAGGCGGTCGATGCGGCCCTGCCCTCCTTCGAGAAGGCCTCCCCGGTCTTCGGGCCTGGCCTGGCCTGGGCCTCGCTGAACTGCGCGTACTGGCCGGTGAAGGCCACGGGCAAGGCCGGCCCGATCGCCGCGAAGGGCGCCGCGCCGATCGTGGTGGTCGGCACGACCCGCGACCCGGCGACCCCGTACAAGTGGGCCCAGGCGCTGGCGAAGCAGCTCGACTCGGGAGTGCTGCTCACCTACGACGGCGACGGACACACGGCGTACGGGCGCGGCAGCGACTGCATCGACACGGCGATCAACACCTACCTGCTGGAGGGCAAGGCCCCGACGGACGGCAAGAAGTGCTAGCACCGCGACACGCCGAGCCGAGCCGAACCCGGCACCTGGCGTGCCCGATATGCCTCAGATTGGGCCACTATGGGCTCGCGCTCCGGCCCCTCCCGCAGCCCGGTTCGGGGCACCCGGTTTAACCCTGTAGACTTGGCGCCGCTGCTGATGAGAGCCTCCCACCAGGGAAATTCTTGTCTTCCCAGCGGTGCCGCCTTAGCTCAGTTGGCCAGAGCAACGCACTCGTAATGCGTAGGTCTCGGGTTCGAATCCCGAAGGCGGCTCTGTAGAAGCCCCAGGACTCACTCGCCGTGACCTGGGGCTTTTGCTATGTCCGGGTGCGGGGCTCGTAGGATGCGCCGGCATGGATTTCGATCTGCTTGTTCGGCGCCTTGCGGGTGTGGTGGGGGATGCGCATGTGCTGACCGATCCCGCGCTGTGTGCCTCGTACGAGACCGACTTCACCGGCCGTTACGCGGGGCGCGCCCGGCTGGTGGTGCGGCCCGGCGATACCGGGCAGGTCGCGGCCGTGGTGCGGCTCTGCGGCGAGGCCGGGGTGGCGGTCGTGCCGCAGGGCGGCAATACCGGGCTGGTGGGCGGTTCCGTCCCCGGGCCCGGGGGTACGGAGGTCGTGCTGTCGACGCGTCGGCTCAACGGCATCGGGCCGGTCGACGCGGGGGCGCGGCGGGTGACGGTCGGCGCGGGGGTGGCGCTGGCCGAGCTGCAACGCCATGTCAGGCCGTACGGATGGGAGTTCGGGGTCGATCTGGCCTCCCGGGACTCCGCCACGCTCGGCGGCATGATCGCGACCAACGCGGGCGGCGAGCGGGTCGTGAAGTACGGCACCACCCGTGCCAACGTGGCCGGGGTGGAGGCCGTCATGGCCGACGGCGGGGTCCTGGACCGGCTGGCCGGGCTGCCCAAGGACAACACCGGGTACGACCTGACCGGCCTGCTGGTCGGCAGCGAGGGCACCCTGGGCGTGGTGACCCGGGCCCGGCTCTGCCTGGTGCCGCACCTGCCCCGGCGGACCACGGCGCTGCTGGGGCTGGACTCGCTCGAAGCGGCCCTCGCGGTCCTGGCGGAGCTGCGCCTGCTGGAGTCGCTGGAGCTGGCCGAGTTCTTCACGGCGGACGGCCTGGCCCTCGTGAGGGAGAAGAGCGGGCTCCCCGCCCCCTTCCGCGAGAGCCATCCGGTCTACCTCCTGGTGGAGTGCGCGGGCCGCCGGGACCCGGCCGAGGAGCTCGCGGCGGTGCTGGCGGGGGCTGCCGTACGGGACGTGGCCGTCGGGCTGGACGCCGCCGACGGCCGGCGCCTGGCCGCCTACCGGGAGCGGCACACCGAGGCGATCAACGCCGCCGGGATCCCGCTGAAGCTCGACGTGACCGTTCCGCTCGCCGAACTGCCCGGCTTCGTCGCCGAGCTGCCCGCGCTGCTGGCGGGCCGGGCCCGTCCGTACCTCTTCGGGCACCTGGCCGAGGGCAACCTCCACGTCAACCTGCTGGAGGTGGTGCCCGCCGACGAGGAGGCGGTCACCACGGCGGTGCTCGCCCGGGTCGCGGCCGTGGGCGGCAGTATCAGCGCCGAGCACGGGGTCGGCCGGGCCAAGGCCGGCCACCTCCCCCTCACCCGCTCGGCGGTCGACATCGCCGTCATGCGCTCGATCAAGGACGCCCTGGACCCGGCGGGCCTGTTCAGCCCGGGGACCCTGTTCCCTCCGCTCGCCCGCCCCGAGCCCCGGCGTTAGGTTGGACGGGTGACTGGAAGGCTGCGCGGCGCGGCGGTGGGGGCCGCGGCGGTCGGGCTCGTGGTGGTCCCCCTGGGCATCGGCGCGGGGTACGCGGGGTACGCGTGGGACGGGTCGGCGCCGCCCGCCGCGATGTCCACCGCCACCACCGCCCCCACCACCATCCCCACCTCGGACGAGTTCCCGCAGCTCACCCCCGCCGTGGCCCGGCAGCTCGACGAGGCCGTCCGGAAGGTGATGGCCGAGGCGCAGGTGCCCGGCGTCCTGGTGTCCCTGTCGGCGCCGGGCAAGGGCGAGTACGTACGGGCCTTCGGCGTGGCGGACAAGGCGACCGGCCGGTCCATGGACACCGGCCTGAACATGCGCATCGGCAGCGAGACCAAGACCTTCACGGTGACGGCCCTGCTGGAGCTGGTGGACAAGGGCGAGGTCGGGCTCGACGACCCGATAGGCAAGTACGTCGACGGCGTCCCGGGCGGCGACCGGATCACCCTGCGCGAGCTGGCGGGGATGCGCAGCGGGCTGTTCAACTACTCGGCCGACGAGGGGTTCTTCAAGGCCCTGACGGCCGACCCCCGGCGGCGGTTCACGCCGGAGGAACTGCTCGCGTACGCCTTCGGGCATCCGGTGCAGTTCGAGCCCGGCGCGAAGTTCGAGTACTGCAACACCAACCTGATCCTGCTCGGGCTCGTGGTGGAGAAGGCGAGTGGCCAGAAGCTCGCCGACTACATCAATGACAACGTCGTGGAGCCGGCCGGCCTGCGGCACACGCTGTTCCCCACCGGCGCGGAGTTCCCGTCCCCGCACGCCCAGGGCTACACCCAGCAGACGGCCTCCGGGAAGACTCAGGACGCGGCCGACTGGAACCCCTCCTACGGCTGGGCGGCCGGCGCGATGATCTCCGACCTCGGCGACATGCGGAAGTGGGCCGAGGTGCTGGCCACCGGCCGGCTGCTCACGCCCGCCACCCAGGCGCAGCGGCTGAAGGTCAGCCCGGCGGGCGATCTGCCCGACACCGGCTACGGCCTGGGCATCTTCAACGTCGAGGGCTGGATCGGGCACAACGGCTCGCTGCCCGGCTACCAGTCGTTGACCGTGTACCTGCCGCAGTCCCGGGCCACGATGGTGGTGCTGCTGAACACGGACATCCCGTACCGGGGATCGGAGCCCAGCTCGCTGTTCGGCAAGGCCATCACCGAGACGGTCACTCCGCAGCACCTCTTCGAACTGCCCGCCGCGCCGGTGACCGGGCAGCACTGACGACCTCCCTTGACCTCCCGCGCACAATGGTGGCGGCGCGCGGGGTGGACGAGGGAGAACGGCATGGACAGCCAAGCAACGCAGTACGAGGCGAAGGAAGGATCCGGGGTCGTCCTGCGCGTCGCGGGGGAGGCCGACCTCGACATCGCGGCCGAGCTGTTCCGCGGGTACCTGGACTTCTACGGCGTCGACATCGAGGCGGACCCGGAGCGTCCGCGCGCCTTCCTCGCGGAGCGGGTCAGGGACGGCGGGTCGCTGGTCCTGCTCGCGGAGGTCCCGGGCGGCGCCGGGACGGTCGGCTTCGCGCAGGTCTACCGGACCTTCTCCTCGCTCTCGATGCGGACCGGGTGGGTCCTGAACGACCTGTACGTCGCTCCGTCCGGCCGCCGCAGCGGCGCGGCCCGGGCGCTGCTGCGCGAGGTGCTGCGCCTGGCGGCGGAGGCCGGGGCGGCCGGTGTGCAGTTGGAGACGGCGTACGACAACCACGTGGCGCAGGGGCTGTACGAGGCGGAGGGTTTCGTCCGTGAGGAGTTCCACGTCTACTTCCACGACCTCGGCTGAAGCGGTCGCGGGAAGCGTGAAACATTCCGGTGCCGCCACGGCGTCATTGGAGTGAGACGGACGCGAGGGGGAGTAAATGCGGCAGGGTCGCAGAGATGGGTTCCGTGAGTTCGCCGCGGGCAGATCGGGTCACCTGTACCGGTCGGCATGCCTGCTGGCGAGCGGGGACACCCACCTCGCGGAGGATCTGGTCCAGGAGACCCTGGGCCGGATGTACCTGTTGTGGGGGCGGATCTCCCGCATCGACAACCCGGCGGCCTACGCGCAGACGGTTCTGGTACGGGTCTTCCTGACGCACCAGCGGCGCCGCTCGACGGGGGAGCGCCCGGTCGGGGAGTTCCCCGAGTCGGGGGTCCCGGCCGCGGGAGGCGCCGACCCGGTGCTGCGGCTGACGCTGCTGGAGGCGCTGGGCAGGCTGGCGCCGAAGGACCGGGCGGTGCTGGTGCTGCGGTACTGGGAGGACCGCAGCGTCGAGGAGACCGCCGACGCGATGAACGTCAGCTCGGCGGCGGTGCGCACCCGGACCTCGCGGGCCCTGGCCCGGCTGCGGGACCAACTGGGCGGCTCTCTGGCCGAGTTCGCCCGGATCTGAGGATCGCGGCCGCTGCTCTGTCCCCTGTCCCTGCTCCGTTGCTCCTTCACGACACCCCTGGATGGAAGGTCTGATTCCGCATGCCCTTTGAAGATGAGCTCGGCGAAGCCCTCCGGCGCACCGGGGAGGGGTTCACGGCCGACCGGACCGCCCTCGTGGACGGCGGTGAGCGTCGCGGGCGGCGCCTCGTGGCCCGCCGCCGGGCCGCCGTGATCGGCGGATCGGTCGTCGCCCTCGCGGTGATCGGCACCACCGGCGCCTACACGACCGGCCTGTTCGGCGGCTCCGGCTCGGGTGGCGGCGGTGGCGGCCCGGTGAACGTCGCGGCGCCGCCGGCCCTGCAGTCGGAGTCGCCGGGCGATGCCCGCGAGCGGGCGATCAAGGAGCGCAGGGGGACGGGGGCCGTCTCCGCCGAGCAGCTGGTCAACGTACTCAAGCAGCTCGTGCCGCCCGGGAAGCTGACGGACACCGAGGCGCGGGGCACCGGCGACGAGTTGGGCCCGATGGTCTCCGGAGTCTTCGACGACGGGAAGGGCAAGGGGAGCATCGGCGTCTCCCTCTCCCGGGTGGACCCCAAGGGCGCGATGGCCGCCGAGATGGTGAAGTGCCCCGACCGGGGCCAGCTGGAGTACGACAGCTGCACCTCCGACACGCTCCCGGACGGCTCCAGGCTCCTGCTGTTCCAGGGCTACGAGTACCCCGACCGCCGGGTGGACACCAAGAACTGGCGGGCCACGCTGACGACCCCGCAGGGCTTCCTCGTCGACGTGCAGGAGCACAACTCGGCGGCCCAGAAGGGCAAGCCGATCAGCCGGCCCACGCCGCCGCTGACCATGGCGCAGCTCAAGGCGCTCACCATCTCGCCGCTGTGGCACCTGGCGCTCAACGACCTGCCGGCCGCCCGGCCGGAGGGGGCCCGGCCGCCCGCGGCCACGAAGGTGTCGGCGCCGGACATGCTGGTGCAACTGTCGGAGAAGTACGGGATCACGGTCGTCGAGCGGGGCGGCGAGGGCGAGTACGGGTACGTCGTGCTCGACGACGGCAAGGGCAAGTCGCTCGTACAGGTCAACGTGCAGGCGAACATGGGCGACCAGGCGTTCCGGGCGATGTTCACCGGCCCCGGCAGCAGCACCCTGCCCGACGGCACCCTCGTGAAGGAGGAGCAGAAGCCCGGCGAGAAGGGCGGCACGAACGTGGTCTGGTGGAGCGTGGACACGCTGCGGCCGGACGGCAAGCGGGTGGTGGTCTCCGGCTTCAACACCAACAAGCAGAACAAGCCGGCGACCCGCGAGAAGCCCGCCCTGACCATGCAGCAGCTCAAGGAGATCGCGCTCGACCCGAAGTGGTTCGGCTGAGCGGACGGGCTCACTTCGCGTCGGCGTAGCACTCCACGATCGCCGTCGTGAACGGGAAGCGGACCGGGGTGTCGCCGAAGGTGATCCGGCCGGCCAGGTCGCCGGCGGTGCGGATGGCCTCGGCGACGGCCTCGGCCTCCTCCTGCGGGCAGTGCACGATCACCTCGTCGTGCTGGAAGAACACCAGCTCGGCCCGCATCCCGGCGGTGGCCTGGCGCAGGGCCGCGAGGAGCAGCAGGGCCCAGTCGGCCGCGCTGCCCTGGACCACGAAGTTGCGGGTGAACCGGCCGCGGGCCCGGGTGTTGGTCGAGGCGTAGCTCGGGGTGTAGCCCTCGTCCCGCTCCTGGGGGATCCCCGCCTCGCCCTCCTCGGGGGCTTCGGCGGGCGGCGGGCAGGTCCGGCCCAGCCAGGTGCGTACGAGGCGGCCCTCCTCGCCGGCCCTGGCCGCGTCGTCCACGTACGCGACGGCGAGCGGGAAGCGGCGGCGCAGCGCGGCCAGGTTCTTCAGGCCGTCGCCCGAGGTCTGCCCGTACACGGCGCCGAGCACGGCGATCTTCGCCATCTCCCGGTCGCCGGAGAAGCCCTGGCGGGAGATGGCGGTGTAGAGGTCCTCGGGGCGCCCGGCCACCTCCATGAAGGCGGGGTCGCGGGAGATCGCGGCGAGGACCCGGGGCTCCATCTGGTCGGCGTCCGCGACGACGAGCCGCCAGCCGGGGTCGGCGACCACGGCCTTGCGGATCACCTTGGGGATCTGCAGGGCCCCGCCGCCGTTGGTGACCCAGCGGCCGGTGAGGGTGCCGCCGGGGATGAACTCGGGGCGGAACCGGCCGTCGTGGACCCAGTCGGCGAGCCAGGCCCAGCCGTGGGCGGTGTAGATCCGGTAGAGCTTCTTGAACTCCAGGAGGGGTTCCACGGCCGGGTGGTCGAGATCCTGGATCTCCCAGCGGCGGGTGGACTTCAGCTTCATCCCGGCCTCGGCGAAGGCCTTGACGACATCGGCGGGGAGTTCGGGGCGCACCCGCCGGCCGAAGGCCCCGGAGATCCGGTCGGCCAGCTCCGCGAGCCGGCGCGGCTGCCCGCCGCCCGCGTACCGCTCCCCGAGGAGGTCGGTGAGCAGGGCGCGGTGCACGTCGGCCCGCCAGGGCAGGCCGGCGCGGTTCATCTCGGCCGCGACGAGGAACGCGGCGGACTCGGCGGCGGTGAGCAGCCGCATCCGGTCGGGGTGCGCGGTGGCGGCGTGCCGCTTCGCCTGGTCGGCGTGGACGGCGAGCAGCGCTTCGAGCGGTACCGGGGCGGGCTGCGGGTCGAACAGCGAGTCCTGGGTCCCGGGTGTGGCCGCGCGCTGCGGCGGATCGGGGGGTACGGGCGCCCCGGTGAGCCGCGCCCAGGCGGCCGCGGCCGAGCGGGGTTCGCCGAAGCGGCCCTCGTGACCGAGGAGCAGCAGCTCGGCGTCCTCCACGTCGTAGCACCGCTCGACGCGGACGCCGGCGGCGAGCAGGCGGGGGTACACGGCGGCGGTGGACGCCCAGACCCAGCGCGTCCCGGCGGGCGCGGCGCGCACGGCTTCGGCGGGGTCGCGCCCGCTGACCTGCCCGTCGACCCGCCCGGTGCCCTGCCCGTCGACCCGCTCGATGCCGCCCCCGTCGACCCGCCCGCCCCCGGCGGCCGGGTCCAGGGGCGCGGCGTGCCACCGGCCGTCGCCGTCCTCGGCAAGGGCCCACCGGGGGGTGCGGTCGCTCATGGTTGCGAGTGTCCCACCGGGGTATGACAACGGCCCCGAGGGACCCGGCGGCCGCCGCGGGGCCGTCGAATTTCGCGGGCGCCGCACGGCGAGGCAAGCTGAGGGGCGTGACAGACCTTGCCGAAATCGTCGACCGTGCGTGCGAAGCAGCCCTCTACAGCCAGGACGACTCCGCGCTCGATGCCGGGGCCTCGCTGCTCGCCGCCGACACCGGGCGCTGGGCCGGCGTGGGCGCGGCGCTGCTCGGCCGCGGGCAGGGTTACGTACGGCAGGCCTGGGAGCGGGGGTGGCGGCCGGCCGACGTGCTGCGGCTCGTACGGCGGGACCTCGGGCAGATCCACCTGGACATCGCGGGCGACCTGGTCGCCGGCGAGGCGCGGGCGTACGCGCGGCTGCCCGAACGGTGGACCGACGCCGAGGTGTGGTGGGAGGACGACGCGCGGTACGGGGAGCAGCTCGCGGCCCGCCAGCGCGTCGACCGGTTCACCCTGGCGACCGCCGTGCTGGAGCTGTTCCGGCTGCTGATCCGGCTGCCCTCCATCGAACCCGTCGGCCCGGTCCCGGGCGGCCCGGCCGACGCCCTTGAGCACCACGCGCACATCGAGCCCCGCATGCTCGGGCGGATCCGGGCGCTGCTGGCCAAGGCCGAGGCGACGACGTTCCCGGAGGAGGCGGAGGCGCTCAGCGCCAAGGCGCAGGAGCTGATGGCCCGGCACACCGTGGACGAGGCGCTGCTGGCGGCGAGCGGCAAGGGGCCGGCCCAGGTCCCCGCCGCGTGCCGGATCGGGGTGGAGCCGCCGTACGAGGAGGCCAAGGCGGTGCTGCTCGACGCGGTGGCCGGGGCGAACCGCTGCCGGGCGGTGTGGAACAGCGGCTTCGAGTTCTCCACGGTGGTCGGCTTCGAGAGCGACCTGGAGGCGGTGGAGCTGCTGTACACCTCGCTGCTCGTGCAGGGGACGGCCGCGATGACGCGGGCCGAGGCAGGGCAGCGGGCGGGCGGACGCAAGCGCACGAAGACGTTCCGGCAGTCGTTCCTGCTGGCCTACGCGAGCCGGCTGGGCCAGCGGCTCGCCGAGACCGCCGAGCACACGGTGGCCGAGACCCCGGACCACCTGCCGGCGCTGGTGGCCCGGGACGTGGCCGTCACCTCGCGGGCGGAGGAGATGTTCCCGCGGACCACCACGACCCGGTTGCGCGGCGCGACCGACCTCGCGGGCTGGGAGGACGGCACGGCGGCCGCCGACCGCGCGCACGTCGGCGGGAACCGGCGCCCGCTGCCCGGGCGTTAAGCCGCCTCTTTGGAAGGGCGCTCGTCCTCACCGCGCATGGCACGGGACTCGGCCTTCAGGATGCGCGCCGACTTGCCGAGGGAGCGGGCCATCTCCGGCAGCTTCTTCGAGCCGAAGACGATGAGGCAGACGACGAGGAGGACGACCAGGTGCCAGGGCTGAACGGCGTTGCGGATCACGTGCGTACTCGCCTTCTCGGGGTGATCGTGGTGATCACCGTCCGATGATCGGCCTTATCGAACCGCTTGTCACCAGACCTGTACAAATCTGAAGAAGTCCTGAAAGCGGATATTGTCGACGCCATGAGCTGGCTGCGGGCCCTGAAGGACACCGCTCGTACGGGCATGACGGTCGAGCGGACCCGCCTGGAGCCCCTCACCGCGCTGCGGGCCGCCGCCGGGCTCGCCATCGTGATCGGCGCCGGACTGGCGTTCCTGGGGCCCGGATCGGCCGCCAGTTCCGCCTTCGGGGCCTTCATGGCCGCCATCGCCACCTTCCAGAAGAGCTGGCGGCCGCGTCCCGTCCTGGCCCTGGCCGCCGGGCTGACGCTGGCCGTCTCCACCTTCATCGGCTACCTCGTCGGGTCCTCCGACACCTGGCTGTTCCTCGTCCTGCTCGCCGTCTGGGCCTTCGCGGCGAGCCTGATGTGGGCGGCCGGCCCCACCGCCGGGATGATCGCCTCCGGCAACGTCGCGATCATGCTCGTCACCGTCACCCTGCCGACCTCCGTGCCGCAGGCCGCCGGGCACGCAGCGATGATCGCCACCGGCGGGGTGGTCCAGGCGCTGCTGATCGTCCTGTTCCCCGTGCGCCGCTGGGGCGCCCAGCGCGACGCCCTGGCCGACGCCCTCGACGACGAGGCCGACTACGCCCGGCGGCTGCGCCACGACCCCGTCGCGCACTTCGACCCGGAGCCCCTGATGCGGGCGCGCGCCGCCGCGACCGTCACCCGCCGCCAGGCCCGGCGGCGCCCCGCCGAACTGCACGGGGCGCGCGGGCTCGCCGAGCGGATCCGGCCGGTGCTGGCCTCGCTCGCCGACCCGGCGGTCGGGGCGCCCGCGCAGGGGCCTGCGCGCGACCGGGTGGGGGAACTGCTCGCGGCGGCCGCCTCGGTGCTGGACGCCGCCGCGCGGGCGATCCGGCACGGGGAGCCCGTACGGCTGCCCGCCCCGGCCCTCGCGGTGCTCAAGTCCCCCGACACGCCGGACCTGCTGGAGGGTGCGCCGCTGCGGGCCGCGCGCCGGCTCGCCGCGCTGCTGGACGACGTACTGGAGACGGCCGAGCCCGGGTCCGGGCGGACGGCCGCCCCCGGGGAGTCGATGCTGCGGCCCACCCTGCCCGCGCTGGTGCCGATGGTGCTGAAGGCCGTACGGGCCGAACTGCGCCCCGGATCGCCCATCCTGCGGCACGCCCTGCGCGTCACCGCCGTGGCCTGCGCGGGCTACGTCATCGGCCACGCGCTGCCGCTCGGCCACGCCTACTGGGCCCCGATGGCATCCGTCATGGTGATGCGGCCCGACTTCACGCAGACCTACTCGCGCGCCGTCGCCCGCTTCGGCGGCACCCTGGTCGGGGTGGCCGTGGCCACCGCCGTCGTGCAGCTCGTGCATCCGGGGATGTACCTGTCCGGCTTCCTCGCGGTGCTGAGCGCGGGCCTCATGTACGTGCTGATGCGCACCGGGTACGCCGTCTCGCAGGTCTTCGTCTCCGCCTACGTCGTCTTCCTGCTCGGCATGGGCGGGGCCCGCTGGGACCAGACCGTGCCCGACCGGGTGAGCCTGACCCTGCTCGGCGGCCTGCTGGCGATGCTCGCGTACGCGCTCTACCCGGCCTGGGAGACCCCGCGGCTGCGCACCCGGCTGGCCGACTGGGTCGAGGCGCTCGGCGGCTACGGGGCCGCCGTGCTCCGGCAGTACGCCGACCCGGCCGGGGCCCGGCCCGGCGAGGTGCGCGAGGCGCTGCTCGCGGCCAGGGACGCCCGGATCGCCTGGCAGGACGCGGTCGAGCGGGCCTCGGGGGAGCCGGTGCGCCACCGCGGCATCTCCCGCGCGGCCGCCGACGAGGCGGGGCACGCACTGGCGGCGCTGGGCCAGGGCGTGATGCTGCTGGAGGCGCACCTCCCGGACCGGGCCCAGGCCCCGGTGCCGGGCGCGGCCGAGCTCGCGCTGGCCCTGCGTACGGCTACGCGGGAGGGCGCCAAGGCGGTGCGCGAGCGCCGGGTCCCGCGGTGGGACGGCGTCCGGGAGCTGCTCGCCGAGGGCGGCGAGGGCGGCGAGGGCGGTGACGGCGCTCCGGCCCCAGCGCCACCGGCCGGGACCGGGACCGGGGCCGGGGTCCTGCGCGGGGCCGCGCGGCAGGTCCTGGAGTCGCTGGACGAGGTCTCGGAGGCGCTGCGTCCGGCGGCCCGCCAATAGCAGTGCGAGGAGCTGTGATCAAGGGGGCACAGCGCGTGCACGTGCATCTGCCCATGCAGGAGCCTATGAACACAGCTATGATCCGGTGCAGTTGACATCTGCACTATCGGGGGCTTCCTGTGGACCACGCGTACAACGGGATGGCAGCTGCAGAACTCGACGGCGTGACCTGGCAGAAGAGCAGACACAGCAACTCGCAGGGTTCCTGCGTCGAGTTCGCGAAGCTGCCCGGCGGTGATGTCGCCATGCGCAACTCACGCTTTCCGGACGGTCCGGCACTCGTCTACACGCCGGCCGAGATAGAGGCTCTGCTGCTGGGCGTCAAAGACGGCGAGTTCGACCACCTGATCGGCTGACCGGAAAGGCGCAAAGATCAAGCCTTGCACGTGCACTGGCCGGGACTGATCGAAATGATCAACCCCGGCCAGTTGTCGTATTGGGTCGTACTGCCTCGCATTGAATGGTGTTCGCGCGTTCGCGCGTTCGCGCAGCCCTAGTCCTGGAGCATGAACAGGGCCCAGACCACCTTGCCGGTCAGGCGCCCCGCGAGCGGGTGCCAGCCCCAGCTGTCGCTGTAGGAGTCCACGAGGAACAGCCCGCGTCCCGACTCCAGGTCGAAGTTCTCCTCGGTCCGCTCCGGGGCGAACGCCCCGCCCGGCCGGTCCTCGCTGGGATCCCGCACCGCGCACACCAGACGGGTGCTCCACCGCATCAGGTGCAGCCGTACGGGCGGATCCGACTCGGCCCCGCGGCAGCGCGCATCGTCCGGCAGGGCATGGCGCAGCGCGTTCGTGACGAGTTCGGAGACCACGAGGGCCACGTCGTCGAAGCGGTCGTCGAGACCCCACTGGGTGAGCGTCGACCTGGTGAACGAACGGGCGCCCCGCACCGCCTCGTACCGGGCGGGCAGAGCGCAGGAGGCAGACCCGGAGACAGCCGTGGGGTCGACCGGGGGAAGCCCCTGCCGTAACGGCTCGAGCATGGTCGATCCATTCGTCCCCATGCGAGGCACTCCCGGGATTCGCGGGCAGAGCGGCAACTCTGCCCAGAAAGAACTGCGGGGTGGGTCCCGCGCCGGCGCGAAGAGCACGCAGGTGCGCGGCACCATGGTTCCGAATGCCGAAGCCGGATGCAAGGGCAGATGCACGTGCACGCGCCGGACCTGTCCACTCCCGTGACGGTTCTTGCTCATTTCTTCCTACGCATACTTACGGACTTCTTTTCCGGGACGCCGGATTCCGTTACAGAACGAGTACGGACCGATGCGTTTTGGTGGCAGACTGCGGCCCCTGGGGTACGGGGGCCCCGCGACGCACACGCGCACACCACGCGCACACCATTGCGATGGGGAGGGCAGGACTAGTGACCGCAGAAGCCAGCGGTTCTGTGGTGCGCCGCATCCTCCTGGGCTCACAGCTCAGGCGACTCCGAGAATCCCGCGGCATCACCCGTGAGGCGGCCGGCTACTCGATCCGCGCATCCGAATCGAAGATCAGCCGCTTGGAGTTGGGAAGGGTGAGCTTCAAGGCCAGAGACGTCGAGGACCTCCTCACGCTCTACGGAGTCACGGACAGCGCCGAGCGGGAGTCCCTCCTGGGGCTGGTCCGCGAGGCCAACGCGACCGGCTGGTGGCACAGTTACGGCGACGTGCTGCCCGGGTGGTTCCAGACGTACATCGGCCTGGAGGGCGCCGCCTCGCTCATCCGCATCTACGAAGTGCAGTTCGTGCACGGCCTGTTGCAGACGGAGGCCTACGCCCAGGCCGTCGTCAGCCGCGGCATGCCGGGCGCCACCCGCGCCGAGATCGACCGGCGCGTGGCCCTGCGCCTGGAGCGCCAGAAGGTGCTGGTCTCCGAGAACGCCCCGGTCTTCCACGCCGTGCTCGACGAAGCCGCGCTGCGCCGCCCGTACGGCGACCGCGACGTGATGCGCGGCCAGTTGGAGCACCTCATCGAGGTCTCCCAGCGGCCGAACGTGCATCTTCAGGTGATGCCGTTCTCCTTCGGCGGCCACTCCGGCGAGAGCGGGGCCTTCACCCTGCTGCGCTTCCCCGAGTCCGATCTCCAGGACATCGTCTATCTGGAACAGCTCACCAGTGCCCTCTACCTCGACAAAGACGAGGAAGTGGGGCAGTACGGAAGGGCCATGGAGCGGTTGCAGGCCGACTGCCCCGACCCCGACAAAACCCGGGATCTCCTCCGTGGCCTGCTTCAACTGTCTTGATACGCACGTAGTATGACGTCTGATCAGTGCATGATGACCGATCGGTCTCCGGTGCAGCGCAAGGGTGCGCGCTCGCAGTAAGGGATGGCATGTCCATATTCGAGGACCTGGCTCACCAGTACATCGACGGCGAATGGCTGCCCGGCACCGGTTCGTGGGACATCATCGACGTCAACCCGTACAACGGGGAGAAGCTCGCGGCCATCACCGTGGCCACCGTCGAGCAGGTGGACCAGGCCTACCGCGGCGCCGAGCGCGCCCAGAAGGAATGGGCGGCCACCAGCCCCTACACCAGACGCGCGGTCCTGGAGCGCGCCCTGCGGATCACCGAGGAGCGCGAGAAGGAGATCGTCGAGGCGATGATCGACGAGCTCGGCGGGACCCGTCCCAAGGCCGAGTACGAGGTCCACCTCGCCATGGAGTTCCTCCGCGAGGCCATGCAGCTCGCCGTCCGCCCCGAGGGCCGCATCCTGCCCTCGCTGGTGGCGGGCAAGGAGAACCGGGTCCAGCGCCTCCCGGTCGGGGTCATCGCCGTGATCAGCCCCTTCAACTTCCCGTTCCTGGTCACCCTGAAGTCGGTCGCCCCGGCCCTCGCCCTGGGCAACGCGGTCGTCATCAAGCCCAACCAGAACGCCCCCGTCGTCGGCGGCGGGGTCATCGCCAAGATCTTCGAGGACGCCGGGCTGCCGGCCGGGCTGCTCAACGTCCTGGTCACCGACATCGCCGAGATAGGCGACGCGCTCCTGACCCACCCCGTACCCAGGGTCATCTCCTTCGCCGGCTCCGACCGGGTCGGCCGGCACGTCGGAGCGGTCGCCGCCCGCCACTTCAAGCGGACGGTGCTGGAGCTCAGCGGCAACAGCGCGCTGGTCGTCCTCGACGACGCCGACCTCGACTACGCGGTGGAGGCGGCGGTCTTCAGCCGCTTCGTCTACCAGGGCCAGGTCTGCATGGCGGCCAACCGCATCCTGGTCGACGCGGCCGTGGCCGAGGAGTTCACCGAGAAGTTCACCGCCCGCGTGCGCGGCCTGAGAACCGGTGACCCGCACGAGGCCGACACCCACATCGGCCCCCTGATCAACTCCTTCCAGGCCGACGCCCTGACCGCCCTGGTCGACCGCGCCGTCGAATCCGGGGCGCAGGCGCTCGTACGGGGATCTACGCGCGGCAACCTGGTCGAGCCGACGGTGCTGGCCGGGCTCCCCGAGGACTCCCCGCTGCTGGGCCAGGAGATCTTCGGCCCGGTGGCGCTGCTGGTGGTCTTCGACGGCGAGGACGAGGCCGTGCGCCTGACCAACGCGACCCCGTACGGCCTGAGCGGAGCCGTGCACACGCGGGACGTGGAGCGCGGGGTGCGCTTCGCGCAGCGGATCGAGACGGGGATGATCCACGTCAACGACTCCACGATCGGGGACGAGCCGCTGGCCGCCTTCGGCGGCGAGAAGGCCTCGGGCCTGGGCCGGCTCAACGGCGAGGCCACGGTGGAGGCCTTCACCACGCAGAAATGGATCTCCGTTCAACACGGTAGGACCCGTTTCCCCTTCTAGATCCCCCTAGACTCGGGCGGGTCAGGCAGGACGCGTCCCGGGGGAGCCGAGTTGAGCAACATACCGGAGACCGGTCGGACGCCCCGGGTCCAGAACCGGCTCGTCATGATCCAGATCGTGGTGTTCTCGCTGCTGCTGACCCTCGGCGGACGGCTCTGGTACCTGCAGATACGCAATGGCCAGGAGTACACGGACGAGGCGAAGAACAATCACACCCAGCAGGTCGTCCAGCCCGCCGTGCGCGGCGCCATCCTCGACTCCCGCGGGGTACCGCTCGCGGACAACGAGACCCGCATGGTGGTCTCCGCGAGCCGCACCGAGCTGTCGAAGATGAAGGACCGCGGCAAGGGCGTTCTGACCCACCTCGCCGAGGTGTTGGGCCTCAAGCCCGAGGACGTGGTCAACGGCGTGCGGCTGTGCGACGCCAAGACCCCCAAGCCCTGCTGGAACGGCTCCCCGTACCAGCCGATCCCCGTCACCGACGAGGCGACGACCGAGCAGGTCCTGGAGATACGGGAGCACGCCGAGCAGTTCCCCGGCATCACCGCCGAGCCCACGGCCCTGCGCCGCTACGCCGGACCCGACGGCGCGAACACCTCCCAGGTGCTCGGCTACCTCTCGCCGGTCACCGACGAGGAGATCGGCAAGGCGAAGCACTCCGACTCCCCGTACCTGCGCTCCGACCAGGTGGGCCGCTCGGGCCTGGAGCGTACGTACGACAAGGAGCTGCGCGGCAAGGCGGGCATCACGCGCTACGAGGTGGACAACCTCGGGCGGGTCATCGGCGAGGGCGTGAGCGACAAGGCGCAGCCCGGCGCGAACATCGTGACCTCCATCGACTCGCGCGTGCAGGCGGTGGCCGAGCGCGAGCTGTACAACGCGATGCTCGAAGCCCGCAAGGGGTACGACAAGAACACCCGGCGCAACTACGAGGCGGACTCGGGCGCGGTCGTGGTGATGGAGGCGAAGACGGGCCGGGTCGTGGCGATGGCGTCGAACCCGACCTACGACCCGAACGCGTGGGTCGGCGGCATCTCGGCCAAGGACTACGCCGGGCTCACCGACAAGGAGTCCAACTACCCGCTGCTGAACCGGGCGATCCAGGGCCAGGCGGCCCCGGGCTCGGTCTTCAAGGTGGTCTCGTCCACCGCGGCGGTCAATGCCGGGTACCCGTTCAACGCCCGCTACGGCTGCCCGAGCTCGTACTCGGTGGGGAACCAGACCTTCACGAACTTCGAGTCCCAGGGCTACGGCGACATCACGATCGGCCGGGCGCTGGAGGTCTCCTGCGACACCGTCTACTACGGCATCGCGGACAAGGAGTGGAAGAAGGACGGCGGGATCAACCCGAAGAAGAACCCGAGCGACTGGTTCTTCAAGACGGCCCACGAGTTCGGCCTGGGCAAGCCCACCGGCGTCGACCTGCCGAACGAGGTGCCCGGCCGGGTCCCCGACCGGCAGTGGAAGAAGGACTTCTTCGAGGCGAACAAGGCCGCGTGGTGCCGGGACGGCAAGAAGGACGGCTCCTTCGCCGAGAAGATCGCCTACGAGAACTGCCGCCAGGGCAACCAGCTGCGCGAGGGCGACGCGATCAACTACTCGATCGGCCAGGGCGACACCCTCGTCACCCCGATCCAGATGGCGTCGGTCTACGCGGCCATCGCGAACGGCGGCACCCTGCACCAGCCCAGCATCGGCAAGGCGGTGGTCAGCGCAGACGGCACCTCGGTGAAGGAGATCGCGCCGAAGGAGAAGGGCAGGCTGCCGATGGACGCGAAGCTCCGCGACGACATCGACGGCGCGCTGGCCGACGTGGCCACCACCGGCAGCGCCGCCTGGCGCTTCGGCGGCTGGCCGCAGAAGCAGATCCCCATGCACGCCAAGACCGGCACCGCCGAGGTCCAGGGCAAGCAGACGACCTCGTGGTTCGCCTCGTACACCGAGGACTACTCGATCGTGATGACGATCTCGCAGGGCGGCACCGGCTCCGGGGCCTCGGGCCCGGCCGTCCGCAAGATCTACGAGGCGATGTACGGGCTGGACCCGACGGGCAAGCAGGACCTCTCCAAGGCCCTGCTGCCGAAGCCGGCCACCGCGCTGCCCGCCGTTCGCCCGGACGGAGAAAACGCCCCGCATTGAGGACAGAAGCTGACCGCAAGGCTCCGTAATGTGGTTCTTGTCAGCGGGAGAGACACCCCACCACAGAAGGTTGGTCACGTCATGGCTCAGATGTCCACGGAGATCCTCGGCGACGAGCGCGGCACGCTCCTGTCCTTCGTCGAGGCCCAGCGCACCGCGATCCGCGAAGCGGTGGAGGGGCTGAGCGAGGAGCAGGCGGCGAGCCGCCCCAGCGCCAGCGAGCTCTCGCTGTCCGGGCTGCTCAAGCACGTGGCCGAGGTGGAGCTGGGCTGGCTGCGGATGGCGCAGCAGCAGCCGAACGAGCGGGAGCGTCCCTGGGAGCAGTGGGGCGAGGGCTTCCGGCTGACCGACGAGGAGAGCATCCCGGCCGTCCTGGCCTTCTGGGACGGGGTGCGGAAGGAGACGGAGGCTTTCGTCGCCGCCCTCCCGAGCCTGGACGACACCTTCCCGCTCCCGCCGGCGCCCTGGTTCCCGAAGGACGGCAAGGTATCGATGCGCTGGATGCTCCTGCACCTGGTGGAGGAGTTCGCCCGGCACGCGGGCCACGCGGACATCGTCCGCGAGTCCCTCGACGGCACCAAGGCCATGGGCTAGGTCCAGGGTCGGGGTCGGGGCCGGGGCTGCGTTGGCTAGCCTGGCCGCATGTCAGCGATTCGGCTTCTTGTCCTCGGCGCGGTCCGCCAGCACGGGCGGGCCCACGGGTACCAGGTGCGGGCCGACCTGGAGTACTGGGGCGCCCACGAGTGGTCGAACACCAAGCCTGGGTCGATCTACCACGCGCTCAAGCAGATGGCGAAGCAGGGCGTGCTGCTGGCCCACGAGGTCGCACCGTCCGCGGCGGGGGGTCCGCCGCGGACGGAGTACGAGCTGACGGACGCGGGCCGCGCGGAGTACTTCAAGCTGCTCCGCGAGGCCCTGTGCGCGTACGACCAGAAGACGGACGTGCTCTCGGCGGCGATCGGCTTCATGGTCGACCTGCCGCGCGCTGAGGTGCTGGAGCTGCTGCGCGAGCGGCTGGCGAAGCTGGCCGGCTGGCGGTCGTCGGTGACCGAGTACTACACCCCGGAGGGCGGCCCGGAGCAGCTGGGCCACATCGGGGAGATCATGCACATGTGGGTCCACTCGGCGGACGCCGAGGCGCAGTGGACCCGGGGGCTGATCGAGCGGATCGAGGGCGGGGCGTACTCCTTCGCGGGCGAGGGCGGCGAACCGTTCGTGGGGGTCCTGGCGGAGGGCCAGGAGAACCCCTTCGCGTAATCAAGTTTGACTAGCCGGGCTCCCGGGCATATCTTCGCCATCCAACTACTCAAGTTTGATTACTGGGGAGTGATCTTGGCGATCTCCGTCGAAGTCGAGGGAGTCCACAAGCGGTACGGCGGGAAGCAGGCCCTGGCCGGGCTCGACCTGCAAGTGCGCACAGGGACCGTCCACGCGGTGCTCGGCCCCAACGGCGCGGGCAAGACCACGGCGGTACGCATCATGAGCACCCTGCTGCGGCACGACGAGGGCGTGGTCCGGGTGGCGGGCCACGACGTACGGACGGACGCGGCGGCCGTCCGCGCCCGGATCGGGCTGCTCGGCCAGCACGCGGCGCTCGATGAGCAGTTGGACGGGCGGCAGAACCTGGAGATGTTCGGCCGCCTCCACCACCTGGGCGCGCGGCGGGCCGGACTGCGGGCGGACGCGCTGCTGGAGCGCTTCGGCCTGGCGGACACCGGCCGGCGGCCCGTGGGCAACTACAGCGGCGGCATGCGGCGCCGGCTCGACCTGGCTGCGTCGTTCATCGGCAACGGGGAAGGCGGCGACCCGCAGGTGCTGTTCCTGGACGAGCCGACCACCGGCCTCGACCCGCGCGGCCGCGCGGAGGTGTGGAGCGCCGTCCGCTCGATGGTGGGCGGGGGCACGACCGTACTGCTGACCACGCAGTACCTGGAGGAGGCCGACCAACTGGCGGACCGCATCACCCTGATCGACGGCGGACGGGTGGCGGCCGAGGGCACGGCGGACGAGCTGAAGGCGAGCGTCGGGGCGGACCGGATCGTCCTCGTCCTGCGGGACGCGGACCAACTGGCGCGCGCGGCGGCCCTGCTGGCGGACGCGACGGGGGACCCGTACGGGGACCCGTCCGCCGACCCGGACTCCCTGACGCTGAGCCTGCCGGTGCGGGACCGCATGGCGGGCCTGACCCGGACGCTGCGCGTCCTGGAGGAGGCGGGCATCGAGGCGGCGGACCTCTCGGTGCGGCGGCCCACGCTGGACGAGGCCTTCCTGCACCTGACCGACCGCACCGGCGGCACCGACCGCACCGGTCGCACCGGGACGGAGGTGGCGGCATGAGCGCGGCCTGGGCGGTCTCGGACTCCTGGACGATGACCCGGCGCGAGCTCGCGCACTGGGCGCGCCAGCCCGTACAGGTGGTCGTCGGGCTGGTCTTCCCGGTGATGCTGCTGCTGATGTTCGGCTTCCTGATCGGCGGCGGCCGCGGGATCGACGGCGAGTACGTCGAGTTCCTGGTGCCGGGGATGCTCGCGCTGACCATGGCCTTCGGCCTGGAGTCGACCATGACGGCGGTCACCCGCGACCTGGAGCGGGGGGTCATCGACCGCTTCCGCGCGATGCCGATGTCCTCCTCGGCGGTGCTGGTCGGCCGCAGCGCGGCGGACATGCTCCAGTCGGCGGTGGGCCTGCTGGTCCTCGGCGGGGTCGGCCTGCTGCTGGGCTGGCGCTGGCACGGATCGGTGGGGGCCGCCCTGCTCGGCTGCGCCCTGCTGCTCCTGTTCCGGCTCGCGATGCTGTGGATCGGCATCTACCTCGGGATGGTCGCGGGGCGGCCCGAGCTGGTGCAGGCGGTGCAGATCCTGGTCTGGCCGGTGGGTTTCCTGTCCAACGCGTTCGCCACGCCGGAATCGATGCCGGGCTGGCTGGGCGCGGTGGTCGAATGGAACCCGATGTCGGCGACGGCCACGGCGGTGCGCGACCTGTTCGGCAACCCTGCGGCGGCGCCCCCGTCGTGGGCCTCGGACCACGCGGCGCTGCTGGCCGTCGGCTGGCCTGTGCTGCTGCTGGCGGTCTTCTTCCCGCTGGCGGTGGGGCGCTTCCGCGGCCTGAGCCGGTAGGCAAGGGGGGCCCGGGCTTGCACCTCACGCCGCGTGAGGGACCACAGTCGAGGGCGTACCCAACCAGAGGAGCGGACGGAAATGGGCTACTCAGTGGGCCAGGTCGCCGGATTCGCCGGAGTCACGGTGCGCACCCTGCACCACTACGACGAGATCGGGCTGCTCTCCCCGAGCGGCCGCAGCCACGCGGGACACCGGCGGTACGACGACGCCGACCTCGACCGGCTGCAGCGGATCCTGTTCTACCGGGAGCTCGGATTCCCGCTCGAAGAGGTCTCGGTCCTGCTGGACGACCCGGACTCGGACCCGAGGGAGCACCTGCGCCGGCAGCACGCCCTCCTGTCCGACCGGATCGCCCGGCTCCAGCAGATGGCCAGGGCCGTTGAGCACGCCATGGAGGCGAAGAAGATGGGCATCAACCTCACGCCCGAGGAGAAGTTCGAGGTCTTCGGGGACTTCGACCCCGACCAGTACGCGGCGGAGGCCGAGGAGCGCTGGGGCGGCACCGACGCCTACAAGCAGTCCGCCCGCCGCGCGGCCTCTTACACGAAGGAGGACTGGCAGCGGATCCAGGACGAGGCGGACGACCTCCACCGCAGGCTCGTCGCGCTGATGGACTCGGGCGCTGCGGCCGACGGGGAGCAGGCCATGGACCTGGCCGAGGAACACCGCGGCTGGATCGGCACGAACCACTACGACTGCTCGTACGAGATGCACACCTGCCTGGGTGAGATGTATGTCGCAGACGAGCGCTTCACGGCGTTCTACGACGGCATCCGCCCTGGTCTGGCGGTCTTCCTGCGTGACGCGATCATGGCGAACGCGGTGCGCGGCGTCTAGACGGCGAGTTTCCCGCACGGCCCCCTCCGGTGACTGGAACCAGGTGGGGGCCGTGTGCGTTCATAATTGGAACCACCTGTCGCGTTCCCGCACACCGCCGACACCCCCCGATCCAGGAGAGCCCGGAACTCGTGTACACGCTTGCGCTCGGCCCTGAGTGGCTGTCCCCGGACTACCTGATCTCGCATTTCGGCCTGATCGGCATCCTGGTCATCGTCTTCGCGGAATCGGGCCTCTTCGCCTTCCTGCCCGGCGACTCCCTGCTGTTCACGGCCGGCCTGCTGGTCGCGAACGGCGAGTACATCAAGCAGCCGCTGTGGCTCGTCTGCACGCTGATCGTGGCCGCGGCGATCATCGGTGACCAGGTCGGCTACCTGATCGGCAAGTACTTCGGCCCGAAGCTCTTCAACAAGCCGAACTCGAAGCTCTTCAAGCGGGAGAACCTCGACGCCGCGCACGACTTCATGGAGAAGCACGGCCCCAAGGCCATCGTGCTCGCCCGCTTCGTGCCGATCATCCGCACCTTCGCGCCGATGGTCGCGGGCGCCGGCTCGATGAAGTACCGCACGTTCCTGACGTACAACGTCATCGGTGGCATCGCGTGGGGTGCGGGTGTCACCTGCCTCGGCTACAAGCTCGGCCAGTTCGACGTCATCAAGAACAACATCGAGCCGATCTTCATCGGCATCGTCCTGATCTCCGTCATCCCCGTGGTCTTCGAGGTGCTGAAGGCCCGCAAGGAGCGCAAGAACAAGCCCGCGGCGGAGCCGGTGCCGGCGTCGGCCGAGGGCGGCGAGGACGACCCGCAGACCCCGGGCCCGCGCGGCGGCCGCCACGCCAAGCGCTGACCCGTACGGAGCCCCGTAAGGCCTCCTGCGCCCCGCAGACCCGCGAGAGTCTGCGGGGCGTACGTGTGTCCGCGTGTACGCGTGTACGTGTGTCCGCGCGCGCCGCTAGAAGCCGCGGGTGCGCTTCGCGGCCCGGCGCTTGGCGGCGCTCGCCGCCCCGGGAATCCGCATGAACAGCCGGGAGGTCTCCGACCCGAGGTTGACCCCGATCGCGATGGCCAGCGCGATGGCGGCCGCGTTCGTCAGGGAGCCGAGGCCCTCGTTGAGCCGGTCCTCGGCGATCAGCAGCAGCCCGTAGTACGTCGCCGAGCCCGGCAGCAGCGGGCCGATGGCCGCGGTCACGTACGGCAGGGCCGAGGCGAAGCGGTAGCGCGAGAAGAGCTGGCCGAAGAGGCCCACCAGCCCGGCCGCGATGGCGGTGGACGGCACCGGCGGGATGCCCCCGGCGTAGTGCAGGGCCCCGAACGTCACCCAGGCGACCCCGCCGTTCAAGGTCACGATCCACACGGTGGCGCGCTCCTGTTGCAGCAGGATCGCGAAGGTGAACACCAGCACCATCGAGGCCGCGATCTGGATCAGCGGCCGCTGGGTGATCTGGAGGACCTCCTCCGGTTTGGGGGCGGCGCCGAACTGGAGCCCGATGTAGAGCACGACCAGGACGCCCATGATGATGCCGATGAAGAGGTACATGACCTCCAGCAGCCGGGCGGACGCGGTGATGTAGTAGCCGGTCAGGCCGTCCTGCACGGCCGCGACGAGGGCTCGCCCCGGCAGCAGCGCGAACAGTCCGCCGGTGATCACCGCGGAGGCCTTGATGTCCTCGATCTCCAGGAGCTTGAGCGCGACCCCGAAGGCGGCGGGCGGCATCGCGGCCACGACGAACTGGTAGAACTCCGGCAGGCCGCGCCCGGCGAACAGCCAGGCCAGCCGGTCGCCGAGGATCGCACCGATCGCGGCCGCGAAGAACACGATCACGCCACCGCCGACGAGGGTGGAGGCCGCGCCGGCGAGCACCCCGGCGGCCAGGGTGAGCACCCAGCCGGGGTACGGGTGCCGGTTGCGGCGGATCTCGGCGAGGCGCCGGTAGGCCTCCTCCAGCGAGATGTCGATCTCGGGGGCGCTGATGTCGTCCACCAGCCGGAACACGGCCGCGAGCCGGTTGTAGTCGGTGCCGCGGCGGCGCACGGTCCGGTTCGCCGAGACGGGGTCGTCCACCAGCGAGGGCTGGTGCGTGATGGACAGCATGGTGAAGGTGACCGTGGGCTCGCAGCGGTCGAGCCCGTAGCTGCGGGCCACCGCGAACATCGCGGCCTCCACGTCCTCGGCGCCCTCCCCGCCCGCGAGCAGCAGCTCGCCGATGCGCAGCGTGAGGTCGAGTACGCGGCCCACGGCGGGCCCGGCCTCGGTCTGCTTCTGCACGGACTCGGGGACCGGGCGTACGTCGACCGGCATGCGCAGCATCGTGCGCATGCGGTCCTGCCAGGGGGAGGCGACGGGGAAGCCCGGGGCGGGGGTGTAGGCGGGCGGGGAGTGCGCGGCGCTGTAGGTCGCCGGGGTCGCGAAGGCGGAACCCTCCTCCGGCTCCGGGGGCAGCGCCGCCAGGCCGTCGGGGACGGCGAACTCCGAGGTCGGCTGGTCCTCCTCGGCCGCCTCCGGCTCCATGCCGGGCGGAGGGGTGAAGGCGCTGCGCGCCTCGTCGGACGTGGGCTTCTTGTCCTCTGCCCCGTCGGCCTCCGCCACGCGTCCTCCACTCTGCGATCACCGGCGGTATCAGTATGCGGAACCGTTTCCTCCCCGGCGACGCCGCCCGCCGCCCGGGAACGCGACAGCGGGCGGCACCCCGCGTGGGGTACCGCCCGCTGTCGTACCGGAGGGGGCCGCGGGAATCCCCGCGGCCCCGCTCACCGGCGGGAGCCTCAGTGGTGGCCGCCCTGGGCCTCAAGGCGCTTGTACGAGGCCTCGATCTCGGCCTCGGCCTCGGTGCGGCCGACCCAGTTCGCGCCCTCGACGGACTTGCCCGGCTCCAGGTCCTTGTAGACCTCGAAGAAGTGCTGGATCTCCAGGCGGTCGAACTCCGACACGTGGTGGATGTCGCGCAGGTGCTCGACACGCGGGTCGGAGGCGGGGACGCACAGCAGCTTGTCGTCGCCGCCGGCCTCGTCCGTCATGCGGAACATGCCGATGGCGCGGCACTTGATCAGGCAGCCCGGGAAGGTCGGCTCGTCAAGGATGACCAGCGCGTCCAGCGGGTCGCCGTCCTCGCCGAGGGTGTTCTCGACGAAGCCGTAGTCGGCCGGGTAGCTGGTCGAGGTGAAGAGGCGACGGTCCAGGCGGATCCGGCCGGTCTCGTGGTCCACCTCGTACTTGTTCCGCGAACCCTTGGGGATCTCGATGGTGACGTCGAACTCCACGTCCTGCTCCTCCATGATCAGCTGCATGCAGCTTGATTGCTTCGGGACTGCGTTGTGATGAACTGCGTGCGCGTCCGGCCCAGCCCCACCGGGTGGGGTGCCATGCTCGCGGCAAGACGCAGTGGTTAAGTGTCCCTCACGCATATGTGTGATCGCGAAAGGGGCTGGTCCGAGGTGCCATTGGTCAAGACGTGGCAGCTCATCGCAGGGTCGGCCGTCGCCGGCCTCGCCCTGTCGGCGGCTGCGGTGGCCGCGGCCGGTCCTTGGGACTCCGGCCAGCGTAAGGCCGAGCGGGACAGAGCCGCCTCCTGGGGCCTTACGGGTGGCGCAGATCACGGTGGCGGCGCAGCCGCGGGCGGCGCCGGAGGACTCCCGCGGCCCGCACCGAGCGCCCCCGGCGTGCTGGTCGGCGCAGGGCCCGGTGTCGGCCCCGGTGTCGGGCCCGACGGCGCGGCCGCGAAGGCCGGCGCCACCGGTCCGTCCGGGCTCGCCGCCGCGCTGCGGCCGCTGCTCGCGGACGCCGCGCTGGGCACCGTACGCACCGCCTCGGTGATCGACACCGCCACCGGGCAGGTCCTCTACGAGTCCGGGGCGCGGGACGCGATGACCCCCGCCTCCACCATCAAGATCGCCACCGCCTCGGCCGCGCTCGCCGCCCTCGGTCCCGAGCACCGGATCAGGACCACGGTGACCCCCGGCGCCGGCCCCGGCCAGATCGTCCTGGTCGGCGGCGGCGACCCCTCGCTCACCGCGAAGAAGAAGGCCCCCGCCGGCTCCGGCGGCAGCCTCGTCGCCCTGGCAGCCGACACCGCGCAGGCCCTGAAGGCGGCCGGCACCGACACCGTCGGCCTCGGCTACGACGACTCCCTGTACACCGGCGCCGTCCGCCACCCGATCGGCCGCAACGACAACCTCGCCCCCGTCACCGCCCTCACCGCCGACGAGGGCCGCCCCGACGACTCCGCGTCCGGGCCCGTCGAGCGCACCGACGACCCCTCCAAGGACACCGCCCGCGCCTTCGCCGCCCTGCTCAGGGAACGCGGCATCAAGGTCACCGGCGAACCCGCCAGGGCCAAGGCCCCCGCCGGCGCGGTCCCGCTCGCCACTACCCTCTCGACCCCCCTGGCCGGGCTCGTCGAGCGGATGCTGACCAACAGCGACAACGACATCGCCGAGGCACTGGCCCGCCAGACCGCCCTCGCCGCGGGCCGGCCCGCCAGCTTCGAGGGAGCCGAGCAGGCCGTCACCGACCGGCTCGCCTCCCTCGGCGTCGACGTCACCGGCTCCCGCTTCGCCGACGGCAGTGGCCTCAACCGGGCCGACAAGGTCAGCACCGGACTGCTGACCGGGCTGCTCGCCAAGGCCGCCGACCCGAAGCGGCCCGAGCTGCGCCCCGTACTCACCGGGCTGCCCGTCGCCGGCTTCACCGGCACGCTGCGCACCCGCAACTCCGGAACCTCCCCGGCCGCCGGCGTGCTGCGGGCCAAGACGGGCACCCTGACCGGGGTCAACTCCCTCGCCGGAACCGTCGTGGACCCCTCCGGCCGACTGCTCGCCTTCGCGTTCCTGACGGCGAACAGCCCGGCCGCCGAGGGGGCGGAGAAGGCCCTCGACAAACTGGCCGCCGTCGTGGCCACGACGCCTTAGACCTGCGCCGGGGGATCCGCCCGACGCCTCGTCCACGTACGGTTGACGCATGACGAGCATCGGTGGTGCGGAGATGGTCGACTGGAACCTCGCGGTGGCGACCGCGACCCGGCTCGTGCGCCCCGGCCCGGAGGTCAGCCGGGACGAGGCCCGGGCCGTCGTCGCGGAGCTGCGCAGGCACGCCAGGACCTCGGAACGGCACGTGCGCGAGTTCACCCGGATGCTGCCCGAGAACAGCGGCGTCCCCGACACCCCCGTCCTCGTCGTGGACCGGGCGGGCTGGGTCAAGGCCAATGTGGCCGGCTTCCGGGAGCTCCTGGCGCCGCTGCTCGGCAAGATGCAGGAACGCCGCGCCGGCACCCCCGGCGCCGCCGTGCTCGGCGCGGTCGGCGGCAAGGTCACCGGCGTCGAGCTGGGCATGCTGCTCAGCTTCCTGGCCTCCCGCGTGCTGGGCCAGTACGAGACCTTCGCGCCGGTCACCCGCGACCTGCCCGGCTCCCGGGCGGGCGGCGGGCGACTGCTGCTGGTCGCGCCGAACATCGTGCACGTGGAGCGCGAGCTGGGGGTGGACCCGCACGACTTCCGGCTCTGGGTCTGCCTGCACGAGGAGACGCACCGTACCCAGTTCACGGCCGTCCCGTGGCTCCGCGAGCACCTGGAGGGCGAAATCCAGACGTTCCTCGGCGCCACCGAGGTCGACCCGATGACCGTGCTGGAGCGGCTGCGCGAGGCCGCCCAGTCCTTCGCCGGAGCCCGCCCCGACGCCGAGCGGGGCGACGAGGGCCGCTCCCTGGTCGAGCTCGTGCAGACCCCCGAGCAGCGCGAGGTCCTGGCCCGGCTCACGGCCGTCATGTCCCTGCTGGAGGGCCACGCCGACTTCGTCATGGACGGCGTCGGCCCCGAGGTGGTGCCCTCGGTCGCCGAGATCCGCGAGAAGTTCCAGCAGCGCCGGGCCAGCGGCGCGGGCCGCCTCGACGCAGCCCTGCGCAAGCTGCTCGGCCTCGACGCGAAGCTGCGCCAGTACCGCGACGGCGAGCGCTTCGTACGAGCCGTCGTCGGCCAGGTCGGCATGGACGGCTTCAACCGCGTCTGGACCTCCCCGAACACACTGCCCACCAAGGCCGAGATCGCCCGGCCCGCGGACTGGGTGGCCCGGGTGCACCGCAAGGGGAGCGAAGAGAGCCAAGGGAAGTGAAGTGGAGTGACACAAGGGGCGTAAACATGTCCCTCTGGGGGAAGCAGCATCACCCGTCCGAGGGACCGTGGGCCGTGGAAGGGCGTGCGATGCTCGGGGAACGGCTCGTCTCTGTCACCATCGACGCACTCTGAGTGACATCCCCGCCCCGCGGGGACGCCGGGCAGAACCCCAGCGCACCACCCGCACCACCCTCCCCAAAGCTTCCCGCCTGGCAGGCCAGGCGTCCGAACTCCACCGAAGGGCACCGGACATGGGTCCCCATCCTGCGGTCGCAGCGATACGCCTGGCGGTCCGCCGCGTACTCCACGACGTACTGACCGACCTCACCGACCGTCCCGCTCACGCGTCCGTCTCCGCAGCCGGCTCCGGCCGCGGCTCCGCGGGCCGTGGCACCGACGGTCGCACCGCCGGCGGCACCCTGCCACTCGTGCTCGTCGCCTGCTCCGGCGGCGCCGACTCCATGGCGCTCGCCTCCGCCCTCGCCTTCGAGGCCCCCAAGCTCGGCATCCGGGCCGGCGGCATCACCGTCGACCACGGACTCCAGGCCGGCTCCGACCTGCGCGCCGCCGAGGTCGTCACCCGCATGACCGCGCTCCGGCTCGACCCGGTGGAGTCCGTCGCCGTGCGCGTCGGCCGCGACGGCGGACCCGAGGCCGCCGCCCGCGACGCCCGCTACGCGGCCCTGGACGAGGCCGCCGACCGGCTGGGCGCCGCCGCCGTGCTGCTCGGCCACACCCGCGACGACCAAGCCGAAACCGTCCTGCTGGGCCTCGCCCGCGGCTCCGGCATCCGCTCCCTCTCCGGCATGGCCGAGAAGTCCGGCGGTCCCGGCCGGACGAACCGCTACCGCCGCCCCTTCCTCCAGGTGGACCGCCAGACCGCCCGCAAGGCCTGCATGGTCCAGTCCCTGGCCGTCTGGGACGACCCGCACAACATCGACCCCGCCTACACGCGCTCCCGGCTGCGCCACGAGGGACTGCCCGCCCTCGAAAAGGCGCTCGGCAAGGGAGTCGTCGAAGCGCTCGCCCGCACCGCCCAGCTCTCCCGCGACGACGCCGACGCGCTGGACTCCTGGGCCGCCGAGGCCGAGACCGGCGTACGCGACGAGGACGGCCGCCTGGAGTGCGCCAAGCTCTACGCCCTGCCCCCGGCCGTCCGGCGCCGCGTACTGCGCCGTGCCGTGGTCGCGGCCGGGTCCCCCGCAGGCTCCCTCTTCGCCCGCCACATCGAGGAAGTCGACCGGCTCATCACCGGATGGCGCGGCCAGGGCGCCATCAACCTGCCCGGCCGGGTCGAGGCCCAGCGGCAGGGTGGCAGACTTGTCATCCGGCAGGGCTGATTGGTGCTGAAACACGGCTGAGTCCTCCGGGGGCACCCCCGGAGCCCCGGCCGACAACGAAAGTGATGCGGGTGGACGAGAAGGACATGGGCAGCGACCTCCAGTCGGTGCTCATCACCAAGGAAGAGATCGACGCGAAGCTGGCCGAGCTGGCCGCGAAGATCGACGCGGAGTACGCGGGCAAGGACCTGCTCATCGTCGGTGTCCTCAAGGGCGCCGTGATGGTGATGGCGGACCTGGCGCGCGCCTTGTCCACCCCGCTCACCATGGACTGGATGGCGGTGTCCTCGTACGGCGCCGGGACCCAGTCCTCGGGCGTCGTCCGGATCCTCAAGGACCTGGACACCGACATCAAGGGCAAGCACGTCCTGATCGTCGAGGACATCATCGACTCGGGCCTGACCCTGTCCTGGCTGCTGTCGAACCTGGGCTCCCGCGAGCCGGCCTCCCTTGAGGTCGTCACGCTGCTGCGCAAGCCCGACGCCGCGAAGGTCGCGATCGAAGTGAAGTGGGTCGGCTTCGACATCCCGAACGAGTTCGTCGTGGGCTACGGCCTCGACTACGCGGAGAAGTACCGCAACCTGCCGTTCGTCGGCACGCTCGCCCCGCACGTCTACGGCGGCTGAGGCAGGAACCGGCCGGGGCGGCCGCAGCGGCCGCCCCGCAGGGGAACCCTGGAACGATTCCCGCCGTTGGAGCAGGGGAAGGCGGGTCTGTCAGCCGTCCCACGAGGCCGCGGGTGACAATTCAGGGGTACATTCCGAAGAACACTCTTTACTCACAGCAGCATTTACCTACGGGCAGGAGGGACGGGGTGCCTGGCGCCCCGTATGGATGGACGTGAAGCGATACTTCCGTGGGCCGGTCATGTGGATCGTGCTGGCCGTCCTCGCCGTGGTCGTGTTGATGAATGTCGTCGGCTCCGGCGGCGGCTACAAGACGGTGGACACCAGCGAGGTCATCAAGGCGATCAACAGTGGCCAGGTGCAGAGCGCCGAGCTCACCACCGGCGACAGCCAGATGGTCAAGGTCGAGCTGAAGAAGGACCAGAAGCTCGCCGACAACTCCGGCACCAAGTTCCAGGCCAACTACATCGGGGACCAGGGCGTCCAGCTCGCCCAGAACCTCCAGAGCAAGTACGAAGCCGGTCAGATCCCGGACGGCTACAAGGTCGCACCGGACAAGACCAGCCCGTTCCTGAGCGTGCTGCTCTCGCTCCTGCCCTTCGTCCTCATCGTCGTCGTCTTCCTGTTCCTGATGAACCAGATGCAGGGCGGCGGCTCCCGAGTGATGAACTTCGGGAAGTCCAAGGCCAAGCTCATCACCAAGGACACCCCGAAGACGACGTTCGCCGATGTCGCGGGCTCGGACGAGGCCGTCGAGGAGCTCCACGAGATCAAGGAGTTCCTCCAGGAGCCGGCGAAGTTCCAGGCCGTCGGCGCCAAGATCCCCAAGGGCGTGCTGCTCTACGGCCCGCCCGGCACCGGTAAGACCCTGCTCGCGCGTGCCGTCGCGGGCGAGGCCGGTGTCCCGTTCTACTCGATCTCCGGTTCCGACTTCGTCGAGATGTTCGTCGGTGTCGGCGCCTCGCGTGTCCGTGACCTGTTCGAGCAGGCCAAGGCCAACGCCCCGGCGATCGTCTTCGTCGACGAGATCGACGCCGTCGGCCGGCACCGCGGTGCGGGCCTCGGCGGCGGTCACGACGAGCGCGAGCAGACCCTCAACCAGCTGCTGGTCGAGATGGACGGCTTCGACGTGAAGGGCGGCGTCATCCTGATCGCCGCCACGAACCGCCCCGACATCCTCGACCCGGCCCTCCTGCGCCCCGGCCGCTTCGACCGCCAGATCGCGGTCGACCGTCCGGACATGCAGGGCCGTCTGGAGATCCTCAAGGTCCACCAGAAGGGCAAGCCGGTCGCACCGGACGTCGACCTCTCGGCCGTCGCCCGCCGCACCCCCGGCTTCACCGGTGCCGATCTCTCCAACGTCCTGAACGAGGCCGCGCTGCTCACGGCCCGCTCGGACAAGAAGCTGATCGACAACCACATGCTGGACGAGGCGATCGACCGCGTCGTGGCGGGTCCGCAGAAGCGGACCCGGATCATGTCGGACCGGGAAAAGAAGATCACCGCGTACCACGAGGGCGGACACGCCCTGGTCGCGGCGGCCTCCCCGAACTCCGACCCGGTCCACAAGATCACGATCCTGTCCCGCGGCCGGGCCCTGGGTTACACCATGGTCCTGCCCGACGAGGACAAGTACTCGACCACGCGCAACGAGATGCTCGACCAGCTGGCGTACATGCTGGGCGGACGCGCGGCCGAGGAGCTGGTCTTCCACGACCCGACCACGGGCGCGGCGAACGACATCGAAAAGGCCACCGCCACGGCGCGGGCCATGGTCACGCAGTACGGCATGACCGAGCGTCTCGGTGCGATCAAGTTCGGCGGCGACAACACCGAGCCGTTCCTCGGGCGCGAGATGTCGCACCCGCGGGACTACTCGGAAGAGGTCGCGGCGCTGGTCGACGAAGAGGTCAAGAAGCTCATCGAGACCGCGCACAACGAGGCCTGGGAGATCCTGGTCGAGAACCGCGACGTCCTCGACAACCTCGTCCTCGCGCTGCTGGAGAAGGAAACGCTGAACAAGGAGCAGATCGCCGAGATCTTCTCGACGATCGTGAAGCGCCCGGCCCGCCCGGCGTGGACCGGCTCCTCCCACCGCACGCCGTCGACCCGCCCGCCGGTGCTCTCTCCCAAGGAGCTCCAGCTGACGAACTCGGCGAACGGCACGTCGGCCGGTACGCCGGTCTCGACGGAGAAGGGCATCGAGGTCGCTCCGGAGGACCGCCCCGAGGCCTGATCCACCCGGAATGGAAGCCGCGCCCCCCAGGTTCTAGCCTGGGGGGCGCGGCACTTTTATATGCCCGCGAGCGCTGTGTGCACAGGAACGAGGAAGACATGACCGACCCAGTGACCCTGACCGGTGACGAGGGCGCGATCGGCGAGTTCGACGAGAAGCGTGCCGAGGCGGCCGTCCGAGAGCTCCTGATCGCGGTCGGTGAGGACCCGGAGCGTGAGGGCCTGCTGGAGACGCCGGCGCGCGTCGCGCGGGCGTACCGGGAGATTCTGGCCGGCCTGCGGCAGAAGCCGGAGGATGTCCTGACGACGACCTTCGACCTCGGCCACGACGAGATGGTCCTGGTCAAGGGCATCGAAATCGTATCCCTGTGCGAACACCACCTCTTGCCCTTCCACGGTGTCGCCCACGTCGGCTACATCCCGGCGGAGACCGGCAAGATCACGGGTCTGTCCAAGCTGGCCCGTCTGGTGGACGTCTTCGCACGCCGTCCGCAGGTGCAGGAGCGTCTCACGACGCAGATAGCGGACTCCCTCATGGAGATCCTGGAGGCCCGCGGGGCGATCGTCGTGATCGAGGCCGAGCACATGTGCATGTCGGTCCGGGGAATCCGCAAGCCGGGCGCCAAGACGACGACGTCCGCGGTCCGCGGCCAGCTCCGCGACCCCGCGACGCGCAGTGAGGCCATGAGCCTCATCATGGCCCGCTAGGCGGCTCGCTGCCGGCACGGCCCGCCACGGTCCCCCTCAGTGACGTTCACGGAGGGGGACCGATGCTTTTCAGGCGCGGGCCGGGGCTTCCGGGGACTGGTCGTCGTCCTCGGGGAGCTTCAGGACGTGCTCCAGGAAGAGGGCGGCGCCGATGACGGCCGCGCCCGCCAGGACCGAGAACCCGGCGTACCAGGTCTGGTCCCGGCGGGCGGGAATGTCGAGGGACTCCATCAGCAGGTAGATGCCCACGCCGCCGTACATGCCCGCCACGAGCGCGGCCACCAGCGCGCTGGCCTGCCCGAAGACCACCGCGCGGGCCGCCATCAGCGGCTCCACGCCCTTGGCGCCCGCCCGCCGCTCGCGCTGGGCCTTCAGGCGGGCGCGCAGCGACAGGGCGGTGGCGAGGAGCACCACCGCGATCACCGCGAGCACGATCGGCGCGGCCAGCGGCACTCCCGGCAGGCTGCCGTAGGTGCTCAACAGCCGGGCACCCGCCCAGGACAGGACCCCGGCGACCAGGAAGATGCCCGCCAGGACCGCCGGCCTCAGTTGCTTCACTTGCCCGTTCCCCGCTCTCCGCACCACTCCGTCAGCAGTCCACAGGCTCGCATAGTTCCCGGGGCATCCGTAGCGATCGCATCGCGTTCTGGTCGTGATGTCGGTCCTGCACCGGCTCCGGACCTGGGTTCGTCGGTCGAATGAGTGACCTTTCCGTGAGGGCTGTCGTTGATCGGATGACAGTACGGACGGAGCGGGTGGGCTTGAGGGTGACTCGGAAGGTTCTGCTCGCTGAAGGTGAGACGACCCGGACTGCTTGTGCCCGTGGTGTGTTGCGGGTGGGTGTGGTCGAGGCGAGTGGTGAGGTGCTGGCTCGTTCGGTGTTGGCGGAGCGGGTGGGCTGGTGTGTCGA
The DNA here is from genome assembly GCF_055604165.1 of Streptomyces sp. NPDC037242. Taxonomy (NCBI): domain Bacteria; kingdom Bacillati; phylum Actinomycetota; class Actinomycetes; order Kitasatosporales; family Streptomycetaceae; genus Streptomyces; species Streptomyces sp. NPDC037242. The sequence continues at coordinate 66,223 of NZ_JBVJUY010000010.1, read as the reverse complement.
TCTGGTGGCGGGGATGGCTGCCGGGTTGCTGACTGCGCGTTGGAATGCGGTCGATGTGGCGGTGCTCGCGTCGGGGCAGGACGGTGGGGGTCGCAGGCTGCCGTCGCATGCGTGGATGGCGTTGCGTCGTCTGGGCTGGACGGTTGCGCCGCCGGAGGGTGTGCGGGTCAATGACCGGATCGTCCGTATGGCGCAGGAGCAGGCCGGGCGCGTGGTGCGGTCGGTGGCGTGGCGCGCGGACCTGACGGCCGGGATCCTGGCGACGTGGCCGGTCGACCCGGCGAAGCGAACGGCTGCGGAGTGGGACGCGGTCCGCGCGGCGGTGCCCGGCGGGCAGCACCTGCCGTCCGGCACCATCACGGCCCGCACCCGGCAGATCGCCGCGTTCGTCAGGGAGCACGAGCGTCTGCCGGCGGATGTGTTCGAGGTGGAGAGCACGCCCCGGGCGGCTCGGACGCTGTTGCTGTCGGCGTGTGACGGGCAGCAGGCCACCATCGATCGGGCCGGTGAGCCGGGTCGTGTGCTGCTTCGGTTGCAGCTCCCGACCCGGCCCGATCCTCGGTCGTACGGCGACTGGACGTGGGTGGCCTGCCCGATCACGCTGCCGCCGACGGTGCCCGCGGGCGGGATGCTGCACCTGCCGACCCTGCGCCTGGACCGGGGCCGGGTCCGGGTCGATCTCGCCTATACGCATGCGGTGGCGAGTTCTGCCCGTAGCGGGCACACGGTCGCGCTCGGGGTGGACTGGGGTCTGAACACCCTGCTCAGCGCGGGTGCGGTCCGCCTCCACGGCGGCGGCCGGATCACGGTTCTGGGGGCCGGGGGCATGTTCCGGGCGGCCGGAGTCCTGGCCAAACAGCACCGGCTGCGCCGGCTCTCCGAACAACTGCATGCCAAGGCTGACCGCTACCGGCGGCTCGTGGCCGCGGACGAGGAGCACCCGCTGGCCGGCAGGGCGGCCGTTCTGGACGAGGAGCTCGGCCGGGTCCGCGCGCGCCGGTCGGACCTGAACGACGCGTTGGCCCGGGCCGCCGCCCGCTGGGCCGTGGATCAGGCTGTCGCGGCCGGGGCGAGCGTCATCTACGTCGAAGACCTCCGCTCCATGGAGGCCGGTGGCATGGGCCGCACCCTCAACACCCGCCTCTCTCAACAGGTGCGCGGGCAGATCGTCTCCTGGATGCGGCACATGGCCGCCGAGGCGGCCATCGCCGTCGTCACCGTCCCGGCGCGCAACACCTCCCGGCACTGCCCGTGCTGCCTCACCCCGCTGCGCCACCGCAAGGCTCCCGACCGGCCCACGACACCGGGCTGGAAATGGGCCATCTGCCCTACCTGCCCCTGGCAGGGAGACCGGGACCACGGCGCCTGGCAGCGCATCGCATCACGCGGCCTCGCCCACCAGGCCAAGACCATGACCGACCGCACCGGCGTCAGGTCCATCCACTCGGTCGTGGACACCCTCGAAGCGGCCGCGGTCATCACCCCCACCGCGCAACACACCACCCGGCGGGACCGGTCCAAGACCGGGCCCACCCGGCGCAAAATAGCGCGTCCGACGCCCAGGCGACGCCGGACACCCTCCCCCACCGGAGCGCAAGCACCGGTAGGAAAGCGTCCGGAGGGACACGCTCACACGGACCGGATCCGACTGCCCCGCGCAGCCCACCGGCACCAGGGCGCGACGACGATCAGCACACCCACCACCAGCCGACACCGGCCAAGAGGAGCAGCACTCGGCGCGGGATTCCATCTCCACGCCCACGCCACCTCTCCACGGTGGAAACAGCGGGCTGATCAGCGACGCTAACGACTACTCCGGGAGGCGGAGTTCCAGGTCGGGGCGCGCCGTGATGCCGGCGAGGCCGATTTCGGCCAGGAGGGCGGCGACCGGGCCGTGGCCGGGGATGCGGGCCTCGGGGTCGATGTCGTTCCAGGGGGCCAGTACGAAGGCGCGCTGGTGGGCCCGCGGGTGCGGGAGGGTGAGGACGGGGTCGTCGGAGACCACGTCGGCGTACGAGACGATGTCGACGTCGATCGTGCGCGGGCCGTAGCGCTCCTCGCGGACGCGGTCGAAGGCCTCTTCGATGGCGTGGCCGCGCTCCAGGAGCGAGGACGGCGGCAGGGTGGTCCTGATGCGGACGACCGCGTTCAGGTACGAGGGCTGCGAGCCGGGGGCGACGCCCCAGGGCTCCGTCTCGTAGACGGGGGAGACGGCCTTGACCCGCAGGCCGGGGGTGTCGCCGAGGGCGTCGATGGCGCCCTGGAGGGTCTCCAGGCGGTTGCCGAGGTTCGCGCCGAGCGCGACGACGGCCCACTTGGGGTTGGACAGCGTGACGTCCGCCGCGTCGACGGCTTCGACGACGGAGGCGGGTACCGGCTGGACGGTGGGGTCGCTCTGGGCGTTCTGTCCGTTGTTCATGCGCGGCTCCGGGTGATCGTGATGGTCACGTCGTCGAAGGGGACGGTGATGGGCGCGTCCGGCTTGTGGACGACCACCTCCACCTGCGCCACCGCTTCGTGCTTGAGGCACTGCTGGGCGATCCGCTCGGCGAGGGTCTCGATCAGGTCGACGGGCTCTCCCTGGACCACGTCGACGACCTCTTCGGCGACGACCCCGTAGTGCACGGTCTTCGCCAGGTCGTCGTCCTCCGCCGCGGGGCGGGTGTCGATGTGCAGCACCAGGTCGACGATGAAGGTCTGGCCTTCCTCGCGCTCCCGGGGGAAGACGCCGTGGTGCCCGCGAGCCTTGAGGCCGCGCAGCGCGACACGATCCACGCGAATCACTCCTGCTTTCGTAGGTGCTTCCGGCCCCCGGGGCTCCCCGGGGCCATGGGCCTGCGCCGAGTGCGGTCGGCGTCGTCCGTCTTCGAATTTACCTGCGAAATACCCCGGACCCCGCCGGAGGGGTCAGGAGGGCTGCTCCTCGTCGTCCTCGTCGGAGTCCGTGAGTACGGGAGAACCGTGGTGGGACCAGAGCCGCCAGCCGTCCGGTGTGCGTCGGAACACATTCGTGGCGACCACCAGCTGGCCGACCAGCGGGCCGAGCTCGCCGGCCTCCTCGGCGGGGCCGCCGCTGAGGATGTTCTCCGTGCACGTCACCAGTGCGGTGTCAGCTATGACCGCGACCTTGGTGTCGGTGAGGAAGAACTGGATGTAGTCGGTGTGGGACATGATCAGCGCGTACGAGCGCAGCACCTCGCCGCGGCCCGAGAGCACCGGCCAGCCGGGGTGCACGCAGGAGATCTCGTCGTCGAGCCAGAGCGCCGACATCGAGTCGAAGTCCCCCTGCTCCATGGCCTCGTAGAAGGCCGTGTTGACCTCTTCGACCGCTTCGATGTCGGTACGGCTCACCGTGCCCCTTCCCTGTCGCTACGGCGTGTCTGTGCTCGGCGGAACACAGTGCGGATCACAGCGCGGATCACAGTGCCCCTTCCACGGCGCGGGCCACCCGAACCGCGTCCGCGCTCGCCCGTACCTCGTGGACCCGTACGGCCCAGGCGCCCTGGTGGGCGGCGATGGCGGACACCGCGGCGGTGGCGGCGTCGCGCTCGCGGGCGGGCGGCGGTGAGGCGTCGGCGGCGCCGGCCAGGACCCGGCCGAGGAAACGCTTCCGCGAGGCGGCGACGAGCAGCGGGAAGCCGAGCGCGCGCAGCCGGGGCAGGTGCGCGACGAGGGCCAGGTCGTGCTCGGCGTTCTTGGCGAAGCCGAGGCCGGGGTCCACGAGGAGCCGCTCGGGGGCGATGCCGTCGGCGACCACGGCGTCGATGCGGTCGCGCAGCTCGGCGGTGACCTCGGCGAGCACGTCCTCGTAGACGGCGAGGCTGTTCATGCCGTCGCTGAAGCCGCGCCAGTGCATCACCACGAACGGCACTTCGGCGGCGGCGACGGCCGGGATCATGGCGGGGTCGGCGAGGCCGCCGCTGACGTCGTTGACCAGGGTCGCGCCGGCGGCGACGGCCCGGGCGGCGACGGAGGCGCGCATGGTGTCCACGGAGACCACGACGCCCTCGGAGGCGAGGCCGCGCACCACGGGTACGACGCGGCGCAGCTCCTCCTCCTCGTCGACGCGGGAGGCGCCGGGGCGGGTGGACTCGCCGCCGACGTCCACGAGGTCGGCGCCCTGGGCGACGAGGTCGAGGCCGCGCTTGACGGCCGCGGTGGTGTCGAACCAGCGGCCGCCGTCGGAGAAGGAGTCGGGGGTGACGTTGACGACGCCCATGACCCCGCAGCGGTCCCATTCCGGCAGACCTGTGACCCGGCCCCTGTCGGCAGCTCCGCGCTTCGTGTTCATAGGTCCAAGGGTAGGGCTGACCTGGACAACGCAGGGCCCCGGAGCCGTTCGGCTGCCGGGGCCCTGGGTGGAGCGCACGGGGTGGTGGGGCCGGTGGTGGGGGCCGGGGGACCGCTTACGCGGCCCGCACCTCCCGCTCGGCCTGGACCGGTACCGCGGTCATGCGGTGGTGGGCGCAGGTGCGGACCGGCTTGGGACGGCGCCGGCTGGCGAAGAGCCGGGGCAGGGCCAGGGTCACGAAGCCCTCGGCCTGCATCACGGCGAAGCCGATGCGGGGCAGGTCGCGGGTCTGGCGGTAGACCATGAAGCGCGGCTCCCAGCGGGGGCGGAACTTCTCGTTGAACTTGTACAGCGACTCGATCTGGAACCAGCGCGAGAGGAAGACCAGCAGCCCGCGCCACATCCGCAGCACCGGGCCGGCGCCGATCTTCTCGCCGCGGGCGAGGGCGGCGCGGAACATCGCGAAGTTCAGGGAGACCTTCTCGATGCCCAGGGACGGGGCTTCCTGGAGGGAGGCCACGATCAGCAGCTCGTTCATGCCGGGGTCGGCGGCGCGGTCGCGGCGCATCAGCTCCAGCGACATGCCGTCGCTGCCCCAGGGGACGAAGTGCAGGACGGCCTTGAGGTCGCCGTACGGGGAGGTGTCGCCCTCCTCCACGCGGTGCGCGGTGGCGATGAAGCAGTCGCCGTCGCCGTCGTCGCCGACCCGGCCCAGTGCCATCGAGAAGCCGCGCTCGGTGTCGGTGCCGCGCCAGGCCTCGGCGGCGCCGCGGACCTGCTCCAGCTCGGTCGCGGTCAGCTCGCTGACGCGGCGGACCTTGGTGGTGTAGCCGTTGCGTTCGATGCGCTTGACCATCTGGCGGACGTTGCGCATGGGGCGGCCGGCGAGGGAGAAGTCTTTGACGTCGACGATCGCCTCGTCGCCGAGCTCCAGGGCGTCCAGGCCGGTCTCGCGGGTCCAGACCTCGCCGCCGGTCTCGCTGCATCCGACGACGGCCGGGGTCCAGGAGTGGGCCTTGGCCTCTTCCATGAACCGCTCGATGGCGCCGGGCCAGGCCTCGACGTCGCCGATGGGGTCGCCGGAGGCGAGCATCACGCCGGAGACGACGCGGTAGGTGACGGCGGCCTTGCCGCTGGGGGAGAAGACGACGGCCTTGTCGCGGCGGAGCGCGAAGTGGCCGAGGGAGTCGCGGCCGCCGTGCTTGGCGAGGAGCTCGCGCAGCTTGGTCTCGTCGTCGGAGGTGAGCCGGGCCGCGGGGTGTTCGGGGCGGAAGGCCAGGTAGATGGTCGTCAGCGCGGTGAGCATGCCGAGGGCGCCGAGGGAGTAGCCGACGGTCCAGGACACCCGCCCGGCGTAGTCGACGGGTCCCTCGAAGCCGAAGAGCCCGTAGACCACGTGGCTGATCTGCTCGGAGATACCCGGATTGCCGACGACCCGGCCGGGGTGCGAGTTGACGATGACCAGGCCGAGGCCGATCGAGCCGGCGCTCATCAGCACGAAGTTGGCGAGTGCCTTCCAGCGGCTGCGCGGGTCGGGCAGGGCCCGGAATTCACCCTGGTGGCGTACGAGCAGCGTGAGGAGCACGGCCGCGATGACTACACCGATGATCGAGTGACGGTACGTAAACTGGGCCACGGCTCCGGCGGGCAGCAGGACCACGGCGGCCCGCCAGGCGCGGCGCTTGTGGCGCTTGAGCCCGTGGGCGAGCAGCAGCAGGAGTACGCCCGCGCTGATGGAGAGGGCTGCGGCGAACGGCCCCAGGGAGCCGGGCAGCACCTCGGTGACCGCGTGGATCCGGCTGTGCCGGAATCGCGGGAAGACGCCCGCCGCGATGTCCAACAGGCCGACGATCATCACGGCCGTACCTACCAGGCCCGGGACGGACTCCGGTCGTGGGCCTTGGAGGATTCGGCTGACCCGCTTCGGAACCTGTCCGGACTTATCGCCATCTATCCTGCTAGACATCGCTTCCCGTTGCTCCGCGAGAGATCATGTGGCCGAAGGCCGCGACAGCCTCCGGAGTGTGGTGCGTCCACTAGGACGACATCGAGGAGGAGCGGGTTCACTCTTCCGTCGAGAAAAAAACTAGTCCTGCCATAGAAAGTCGACTGACTGCTCATGGGTCTCACCAGTAATACGGTTCTGGCGCTGGCCATTGTCGCCGGTGTGCTGCTGTTCGCAGCCACGGTCTGGTTCTGGCCGCGGCTCTCGGGCCGCACCTGGCGCGCGCTGATCGGCCGGATCGGCCTCCTGCTGGCCACTCAGCTGGCGTTGTTCTCGGCGGTGGGGCTCGCGGCGAACAAGTCGTTCCTCTTCTACGGGTCCTGGGCCGACCTGTTGGGCCAGGAGACGGCCATCGGCAAGGTCGTCGACCACTCGATGAGCAGCAAGGACATCAAGGTCGTCGACAAGCAGAAGCTGGACGTGCCCGGCGGCGGCAAGCCCCAGGTCGGCGGTCAGATCCTGAAGGTCGCCATAACCGGCCAGAAGTCGAAGATAACGAGCCCGGGCTACGTGTGGCTGCCGCCGGAGTACTTCCAGCCCCAGCACAAGGACCAGAACTTTCCCGCCTCCATCGTGCTGACCGGCTACCCGGGCACCGCCGAGAACCTGATCAAAGGGCTCGACTACCCGATGAAGGCCTTCAGCCTGTCCAAGGCCGGCAAGATGAAGCCGATGATCCTGGTCATGCTGCGCCCGACCATCGCGCCGCCGCGCGACACCGAGTGCGTGGACATACCTGACGGCCCGCAGACCGAGACCTTCTTCGGCGTGGACCTGCCGCAGGCCATCACCGACACCTTCCGGGTCGGCAAGAAGCCGCAGAACCTGGGCTTCATCGGCAACTCCACGGGCGGTTACTGCGCCCTGAAGATCGCCGCGCACTACCCGCAGACCTTCGGCGCCGCCGCTGGTCTGTCCGCGTACTACGACGCTGCGGACGACCCGACGACCGGTGACCTGTTCCACGGCGACGACAAGCTGAAGAAGCGCGCGGACATCCTCTACAGCATCGAGAACAAGACCCCGAGCGGTACGTCCTTCCTCGTCACCAGCAGCGAGAAGGGCGAGCCGAACCTCGCCGACACCAAGAAGTTCATCAAGAAGGTCAAGAGCCCCGACCGGGTCTCGTCGATCATCCTCGACAGCGGCGGCCACAACTTCAACACGTGGCGCCGCGAGATCCCGCCGATGCTGGTGTGGATGAGCGGGCGAATCCAGGCCTGAGCCCGGCAGCGCCCCTCCTCACGCCTCCTGCAGCTGGGCCCGGCGCAGCGCCCGGTGCACCCCTTCCGGGGTGAGTACGCCGACCAGCGCGCCGGACTCCGGATCCGTGACCCCGATCCGGCCGGAGTCCTCCTGCAGGAGCACCGCGAGGGCCTCGCGCAGCGAGGCCCCCAGCGCGACCGTCGCGGCGGGCTCCCCGCCCCGGGGCTCAGCCAGGTCGGTCGCCTCCACCGGGGTGACCGCGAGCCGCTTGAGCCCCCGGTCGGCGCCGACGAAGGAGGCCACGTACTCCGTGGCCGGCGAGCCGAGCACCGCGGCCGGGCTCGCGAACTGCTCGATGGTGCCCGCTCCGTAGACCGCGATGCGGTCGCCCATCCGGATCGCCTCCTCCAGGTCGTGCGTGACCAGCAGGATCGTTTTGCGCACCGTCCGCTGGAGCGTCAGGAACTCGTTCTGCAGGCGTTCGCGCACCACCGGGTCCACCGCCCCGAACGGCTCGTCCATCAGCAGCACCGGCGGATCCGCCGCGAGTGCGCGGGCGACGCCGACGCGCTGGCGCTGCCCGCCGGAGAGCTGCTCGGGATAGCGGCCGCCGTGCACCGCCGGGTCCAGCCCCACCAGTTCGAGCAGTTCGGCCGCCCGCGCGCGGGCCTTGGCCTTCGGCGTGCCGAGCAGCTGCGGCACGGTCGCCGTGTTCTCCAGCACCGTCTTGTGCGGGAACAGACCGACCTGCTGGATGACGTAGCCGATGCGGCGCCGCAGTTCGACCGGATCGGCGGCCGCGATGTCCTCGCCGGCCAGCAGGATCCGGCCGGAGGTCGGCTCGATCAGCCGGTTGACCATCTTCATCGTCGTGGTCTTGCCGCAGCCGGACGGGCCCACCAGCGTGACCAGCTCGCCCTCCGCGACCTCGAAGGACAGGTCCGCGACGGCCGTGGTCCCGTCGGGGTAGCGCTTGGTCACTTGCTCGAATCGGATCACATCACCATCCTTCCCTACCGCGTGCCCGGGCCGGCGAAGGGTTTGTAAGAGGAGTGTTGCGCGCCTGCGAACGGTTCCGGCCATTGTGGGCGGCGGGGGTTATGGTCACTCGTGGCTGTGCATTCGGGAAGACGTACGTTCGAGGGCAGGGGGTGAGCGGCATGGCCGGGCAGCAGAACTGCCTGGTGGCGAACGACTGGCTCTGCTGGGAGTACGTCACCTCCCGCTCCCAGGAGCTGACCGACGCCACCCTCGAACACATCTGGATCACGGGCCTGTCGGTGCTGATCGGACTCGCCGTGTCCCTGCCGCTCGCGCTGCTGGCCCGCCGCGGCCGCCGCTGGGCGGCCCCCGTGCTCGGCGTCACCACGCTGCTCTACACGATCCCCTCGCTCGCCATGTTCTCCCTGCTGCTGCCCGTGTTCGGGCTCTCCGCGGCGCTGGTGGTGACCGGGCTGGTGCTCTATTCGCTGACCATCCTGGTCCGCAACGCGCTGGCCGGCCTGGAAGCCGTCCCCGAGGACGTACGGGAGGCCGCGCGCGGCATGGGTTACGGGCCCGGGCGGCTGCTGTGGCAGGTCGAACTGCCGCTGGCGCTGCCCGCGCTGCTGGCCGGGGTGCGCATCGCCACCGTGTCCACGGTCGCGCTGACCACGGTGGGCTCCATCGTCGGCAAGGGCGGCCTCGGCAATCTCATCGCCCCGGCCGTGAACAGCTCCTTCAAGGCCCAGGTGCTCACTGCCTCGGTGCTGTGCGTGCTGCTCGCGCTGGTGGCGGACCTGCTGCTGCTCGGCGTACAGCGGCTGCTCACGCCGTGGACGCGGGCCGTCCGGACCACCGGGGAGGCCTGAGCCATGGGTGTGATGGGCGAGGCCTGGGACTGGCTGGCGAACGGCGCCAACTGGTCCGGCGAGAGCGGTGTCTGGCACCGGCTCGGCGAGCACGTCTACGTCAGCGGGGTCGCCCTGGCCATCGCCTGCGCGGTGGCGCTGCCCCTCGGCCTGTGGCTCGGCCACCTCGGCAAGGGCGGGGCCCTCGCCGTCAACGTCTCCAACATCGGCCGGGCGATCCCCGTCTTCGCGGTGCTGGCGCTCTTCATGGTCTCGCCGCTGCGGAGCGCCGGGTACGTGCCGACCATCGCGGCGCTCGTGCTCTTCGCCGTACCGCCGCTGCTGACCAACGCCTACGTCGGCATGCGCGAGGTGGACCGCTCCGTGGTGGAGGCCGCCCGGGGCATGGGCATGTCGGGCGGCCAGCTGTTCCTGCGGGTGGAACTGCCCCTCGCGCGCGGCCTGGTGATGACGGGTCTGCGCTCGGGAGCCGTGCAGGTCATCGCCACCGCCACGATCGCGGCGATGGTCGGGCAGGGCGGCCTCGGCCGGATCATCACGGCCGGCTTCAACACGTACAACACCCCGCAGGTCGTCGCGGGCGCCCTGCTGGTGGCGGCGTTGGCCCTGCTCGTGGAGGGCGCGCTGATCGCGGTGGACCGGCTCCTCCTGCGCACGGCGGCCCGCTGACCGTCGGTTACCTCTCTTTGTCCTCAGCCCGAAGGAGCAACACCATGAGCAAGTCCACGCGCGTCCTCGGCGCGGCCCTGGGCGCGGTGGCCCTGACCGTCTCGCTCGCCGCGTGCGGCGGCGACAGCCTGGAGAAGAGCAAGGACGGCGGCGCCTCCGCCTCGGGTTCCGGTGAGGCCGGCAAGGGCGGCAAGCTGGTGATCGGTGCGGCGGGCTTCACCGAGTCGGACGTCCTCGCCGCGCTGTACGCGCAGATCCTCAAGGACGCGGGCTACAACACCTCGATCACCACGGTCGCCAACCGTGAGCTGTACGAGCCGTCCCTGGAAAAGGGGGAGATCGACGTGGTCCCGGAGTACGCGGCCACGCTCGCGGAGTTCCTCAACGCCAAGGTGAACGGCCCGAAGGCGCCCGCCGAGAAGCCGGTCGCTTCGAGCGACGCGGCGGCGACGGTCGCCGCCCTGGAGAAGCTGGCCGGCCCGCTGGGCCTGAAGGTGCTCCCGGCGGGGGAGGCGGTCGACCAGAACGCCTTCGCGGTGAGCAGGGAATTCGCGCAGAAGAACAACCTCAAGTCCCTTTCCGACCTCGGTAAGTCGGGTCTCAAGGTGAAGATCGCGGCGGGCGACGAATGCGCTGTCCGCCCGTTCTGCGCCCCGGGGTTGAAGAAGGCATACGGAATCGACATTTCCGGTATTGACCCGAAGGGCGTCGGCACCCCGCAGGCCAAGCAGGCGGTCAAGGACGGGACCGACCAGCTGGTGCTGACCACGACCACGGACGCCACCCTCGACAGCTACGGTCTGGTGCTGCTGGAGGACGACAAGAAGCTCCAGAACGCCGACAACGTCCTGCCGGTGGTCAACGCCAAGGACGCGGGGGCCCCGGAGATCGCGGCCGCGCTCGACAAGCTCACCAAGGTGCTCACGACCGCCGACCTGGTCGAGCTGAACCGCAAGGTGGACGCCGAGCGCGCGAAGCCCGCGGATGTCGCGAAGGCCTACCTGGAGTCCAAGGGCCTCGTGAAGAAGTAGCAGTTGCGGGGTTGATGGAGAATTGCGGGGTAACTGCTCGGGAACGAATTGCCGGGCGGCTACCCCACTCCCCGTCCACGCCCTGTAAATTTCAGGCCATGCCCCGTGGACGCCACCGCAATCCCGAACCCCTGCACCGGCTGCTCACGCCGACGACCGTTGCCGGCATATCCGTCGGCAGTGCCGGCGCGGCCTGGCTGCTCGCGGAACCGATGGCGCTGCGCCTGCTCGTCGCCCTGACCGCGGCCGCCGGTGTGGCCGGCGCCGTCGTCATGCGCTCCTGGGACCGCTCGGCCGGCCGCCGGGTGGCGGAGCTGGCGCGCGAACGGGTCAAGGACGAGTGGAAGACCGAAGAGCGCATAGCCGAGCTGGAGTCCGACCTCGAAGAGGCCCGGGTCCTGCGCGCCAGGCTCGACGCCAAGCTGCGGGCCAAGCGCGTCGAACTCGCCGGTCTGCGCGGCGAGCACGCGGCGCTGCTGCGCCGGTACGCGACCGCCGAGACCGAGCGCGCGAGCGCCCTGGAACGGCGCCGGCTGCTGGCCATCGAGGCCGCGGCGGCCCCGGCGGCGGCCGCCCCCAAGGAACTTCCGCCGGCCTCCGAGGAGCGCACCGCGGCCGGCGCGCCCACCCCGGTCGGCTACGCCCGCGCCCACGCGGCCCTGATGGCGCTGGCCCGCAAGGCCGAGGCGGCCGCCGGGGCCCCCGAGACGCCGGCCCTCGCGGCGGCTCCCGTGCCCCCGGCGCTGGAGGCGCACTCGCGGCCCGCGCCGGCCGGCCCGGCCGCCGCGGTCCCCGCGCGCCGGCTCGCGGCCACGGTGGCCCCGTACTCCCCGCAGCGCCGCTCGGCGTCCCGCGTCGAGGGCGGCTTCGACTTCTTCGGCACCAAGAACGCGGCGCAGGCCCGCGCGGTGATCGAGTCGGTGCAGAACGAGGACCTCGCCGACGTGGTCGGCGCCGAGGCTCTCGCGGTCCACAAGGCGGAAGCCGCCCGCGGCGCCACCGGACCGGAGTTCAAGCCGGCCACGGCCGAACACCGCGCGGTGGGCCAGGTCATCGACCTGACGGCCCACGACGAGACGGAACCGATCGACGTGGCCCAGCTCCGCACCGCCATCTCCTAGGGGGTGGGGGGGGGGGGGGGGGGGGGGGGGCGGAGGAGGACCCAGACACCCCCCCCCCACCCCGCCTTCTCCTTCCCCCCCCCCCCCCCCCCCCCCCCCCCCCCCCCCCCCCCACCCCCTAGCCGCCTACTCCGCCCGGCTCAGCGAGTCGAACCAGCGGACCGCCTGGGGAGCCGAGCGGATCGCCGTGGTGGAGTGGTCGGCATCCGGGCCCTGGTCGACGACCCGGGCCCGGACCCCGTTACGGGCCAGGTCGGCGGCGCAGGCCCGGGCGTTGGCGATCGGTACGTCCGTGTCGGCGGCGCCCGCGTAGAGGCGTACGGGGGCGGCGGGCCGCCAGTCGCAGGCGTAGTCGTTGGAGCGCAGTACCGCGCGCAGGGCTCCGCGCGGGTTGCGCAGGTTCTCGGCCCACTCGGGCGTCAGCAGCTCCTCGGGGGTCGCGGGGAGCGCGGCCACGATCTCCTCCTCGCGGTGGCTTCCGTCGAACAGGTTTTCCACAGCCTGTGCGTAAGGTGCGCGGAACACCTCGGCCGGATCCCCGTAGAGCGGGTGCAGCCGGTTCTGCGCGGTGAGGACGTACGAGAGGTAGAAGACGGCGGAGCGCGGCGCGACCCGGCCGTCGAAGATGCCGGGGACCTCGGAGCCGGACAGGTCGTACGGTCCGGCCATCGGAGCCAGCGCGCGCAGCCGCAGGCCGTCGCGGCCCAGGGAGAGTTCACGCCCCAGGGCCATCGCCACCTGGCCGCCCTGGGAGAACCCGGTGGCGTACACGTCGCGGGTCACGGGCCGGCCCAGCCGCTCGGCGGCGGTCCGGGCGGCCTTCAGCATGTCGACGGAGGCGGTGACGGAGGAGCGGGTGTCCATGTACGGGTGGCGGCCGGGCCCGCCGCCCAGGCCCAGGTAGTCCGGGGCGGCGACGGCACGCCCGGCGGAGGCGTGCAGGTACGGGGTGAGCCGGTTGTAGCCCGGGCCCCCGGACGGGGCGGCGTCGCGGGAGGCGACCGTGCCGTGGGTGTCGGAGACGAGGTCGAGGCGGTGCGGGCCGCCGCGCGGCAGGACGAGGAGCCCGGTGGCGGTGGTGGGGCGGCCCCGGGGGTCGACGGTGGCGTAGGTGAGCCGGTGCGCGGTGATGCCGTACCGCACGGTGGCGGGGTCGATGCCGAGGGCGGCGAGTTCGGCGACGACCTGCTCGCGGTCGAGGGTGGCGAGCGGGGCGGTGGAGATCAGCGCACCCCGGGCGGTCGCGGAAGCGGCCGCGCCGGGCGCTGAGGCGGGTGCGGCTCCGGGCGCGGCCGGGGCGGCCAGCGCGGCCGGGGCGGCGGCCGCGCCGAGGACGGCCGCGAGGGCCACGGTGGCGGCCCCGCGCCGGAGCCACTGCCGCCGGTCGCGCCGCTGCGTTGGCCGTGTCGTCTGCGTATGCGTCATGGCCGGAACGGTAAGGTCGGCCCGTTCCCGTCAACATCCGGCTGCCCAGGGGTAGTTGACGGGGGCTATCCCCCTCCTGGCCTCAGGGGTAGACCAGTACTGTCCCCACCGCGACGGCCTCCAGCAGCAGTTGCGCGGCCAGCGCGCCCGCCCGCACCCGGAGCGGCGCGGCCATCGCCGCCACGAGCGCCACCGCGGCCGCACAGGTCAGCACCCCGAAGGCGGCGGCCGGGAACGGCGTGCAGCCGCCCTTCTCCAGGCAGCGCGAGCCCGTCTCCGTGGTGAGCACCAGGACCTTCGCGAGGACCAGGGCGGGCAGGAACAGCGCGGCGCCGATCCCCGCGTGCATCCGTACCCGCGCCGCGGCGGCGGGCGGCGGCGCGGCGACGGAACGGGGCTGTGGGTTCCAGGACATGCGGCCATCCTGTCCCGGGCCGCCGCCGGGGGCATCCGTACGGATACTCAGTCCGCCCGTGCGCCGTCAGAACAGCGGCAGCTGGCCCGGGTGTTCGGACAGCACGAACCCGTCCAGGACGGGCGCCGACGCCCCGAGCACCACCCGGGCCCGCGAGCCGGGGCAGGAAACCAGGTCGCCGCGGCCGCGTCCGGCCGGGGGGTCGTGGCGGGCGATCCGGCCGGCGGTCACGGCGCAGTCGCGCCCGCATGCGGGGCAGGCCCGTCGGGGGGAGTGGGACATGCCCCCAAACCTAGGGGGTGTCTGACGGATGTCCGCGGCGTCGCGACGCCCGGCACGCGCTCTCGCCGCACCGGACGCCGCTCCTTCCCCCACGGACACCCGTCAGACACCCCCTGGTGCCGTGACCGGCAAGGTCCACCGGGTCGCGGCGCCCGGCACGGCACCTCGCCGCGTTGTCGGACCACGGAAGTACGTCCAGTACGGCCCGCGGCCCTCCGCCTTGCGATGCACCGCACCGGACACCGCGCCCCGGCAAACCTTTCCGGCCACGGCACTAGCTGCCGGCCTTGCTCGCCGCCTTGCCGGCCTTCTTGCCCGCCAGCCACGTCTCGTGGGCCAGCTCCACCCGGGCCCACAGCGCCGTCCGGTCGGCGGGGGTCAGGTCGTCGAGCCGGCGCCCGAAGACCTCCTCGATGACGCGGAAGAACTCCGCCGGGGTCTCCAACTCCCGCTCGGTGGTCCCCGCCACCGGGTCGATCCGGCTCAGCACCCGCCCCCGCAGCGCGTCGATGCCGCTCGCGTCGCGCCGCAGCAGCGCGAGGGTCCGTACGAACCCGGATTCGGGGTCGGTGGACATCCGCAGGTGCTCGGCCTCGAACTCGCCCATGACCGCGGGCCCCGCGTGGAAGTTCATCACCATGCCGGACTCCGACCCGTCCGCGTACCGCCAGCCGGCCACCGGCCCGCCCAGCTCCTCCAGCCGGTACGTGAACCCGCCCCGCCGGTACCTGCCCACGCGCAGCGGCAGCGGCTCGTGCGGCCCGTCGCCGAGCCCGGTGTCGACGAGGTACTCCGCCCCGTCCACCCGTACGGTCAGCGCGAGATGGTCGCCCGTGACGTCGCGCCGCTCCCGCTCCGCCGCGAGGTGCACGGCGCCGAAGTGCCGGGTCACGTCGTAGCCGAGGGCGCCGAGGAGCACCGAGAAGGCGCCGTTGAGGTGCAGGCAGTACCCGCCGCGCCCGGCGGCGATGCGGCGCACGGACAGCTCGGGGTCGATGCCGGCCGGCCGGCCGAGCTGGATGTCGAGGTTCTCGTACGGGATGCGTTCGAGGTGGGCCCGCTGGAGCGCGAAGAGCGCCTCGGAGGTGGGGCGCGGCGGCCCGGCGAATCCGAGCCGCCGCAGATAGCCGGCGAGGGGTGCGGTGATCATGCCGCCCAGGGTAGGCGGGCCGGTGCGGCCGCTGCCCGGGATTACTTGTCGATGTCCCCGACCACGAAGAACAGGGAGCCCAGGATCGCCACCATGTCCGCGACCAGCTGGCCCGGCAGCAGTACCGCCAGCGCCTGGATGTTGTTGTAGGAGGCCGAGCGGAGCTTGAGCCGGTACGGGGTCTTCTCCCCCTTGGAGACCAGGTAGTAGCCGTTGATCCCGAGGGGGTTCTCGGTCCAGGCGTACGTCTCGCCCTCGGGCGCCTTCAGCACCTTCGGCAGGCGCTGGTTGATCGGCCCCGGCGGCAGCTCGGCCATCCGGTCCAGGCAGGCCACCGCCAGGTCGAGGGCGTTGTGGGTCTGGTCCAGCAGGACCTCGAAGCGGGCCAGGCAGTCGCCCTCGGTGCGGGTGACCACCTTGAGGACGTCCTGGAGTTCGCCGTACGCGAGGTACGGCTCGTCGCGGCGCAGGTCGAAGTCGACGCCGGAGGCGCGGGCGATCGGGCCGGAGACGCCGTACGCGTGCACGGCCTCGGGGGAGAGCACGCCGACCCCGCGGGTGCGGGCGCGGAAGATCTCGTTGCCGTGGACGAGCTTGTCGTAGACGTCCATGCGGGTGCGGCAGGCGTCGATGGCGGCGCGGGCCCGGCCGAGCCAGCCCGCCGGGAGGTCCTCCTTGAGGCCGCCGACGCGGTTGAACATGTAGTGCATGCGGCCGCCGGAGATCTCCTCCATCACGGCCTGGAGGTCCTCGCGCTCGCGGAACGCGTGGAAGATCGGGGTGATTCCACCCAGTTCGAGGGGGTACGACCCGAGGAACATCAGGTGGTTCAGCACCCGGTTCAGCTCGGCGAGCAGGGTCCGCATCCACACGGCCCGCTCGGGCACCTCCATGCCCAGCATCCGCTCGACGGCCATGACCACGCCGAGTTCGTTGGAGAACGCGGACAGCCAGTCGTGGCGGTTCGCGAGCATCACGATCTGCCGGTAGTCGCGGGCCTCGAAGAGTTTCTCGGCGCCGCGGTGCATATAGCCGACGACCGGCTCCGCGCTGACGATGCGCTCGCCGTCCAGGACGAGGCGCAGGCGCAGGACGCCGTGCGTGGAAGGGTGCTGGGGTCCGATGTTGAGCACCATGTCGGTGCTCTCCGCCGCGCCGCCGATGCCGACCGTGGTCTCCGTCATGCGGGCATTGTCGCAGCCCTAGTCTGGGCGCATGGAAACCGGGACGACGGGTGAGACGAGTGGGCCCGAGTGGGTGGGGCTGCCCGGCGGTCTGCTCACCCTGCGGCGGCTGCTGCTGGTGGTCTGGACGTGCCTGCTCACGGCGGTGACCGCCGTCCTGCTGGGCCTGGCCGTCGGGCCCGCGTGGGCCGCCGCGGGGGCGTTCTGGCTCGCCGTCCTGGCCTGGGGGTGGGTGCTGCTCGGCCGGAACTGGCGGTCCTGGCGGTACGCCGAGCGCGCCGACGACCTGCTCATCAGCCGGGGCGTGCTGTGGCGGGAGCAGACCGTGGTCCCGTACGGGCGGATGCAGTTGGTCGAGGTGACCTCGGGCCCGCTGGAGCGGCGCTTCGGGCTGGCCTCCGTACAGCTGCACACGGCGGCCGCGGCCTCGGACGCCCGGATCCCGGGGCTGGTGCCCGCCGAGGCGGAGCGGCTGCGCGACCGGCTGACCGAGCTCGGCGAGGCAAGGTCGGCGGGCCTGTGACGCCGCCCGGAGGCGCGGACGCCGCAGTCGAGAGACGGCTGCACTTCCTCACACCGCTGCGCCGCGCATGGGTGCCGATCGCCGCGACCGTCGGAGTCCTCGCCCAGCAGGGCGAGAACGTGGCGCACTGGGTGGTGGACCTCTCCGCCTTCCTGCGGGCGCTGGCGCTCGCCGGGCTGGTCCTCGTCTTCGGCGCGTACGGGTTCCTCAGCTGGTGGTTCACGCACTACGCCGTCACCGACACCGAACTGCGCATCCGCAGCGGCCTGGTCTTCCGCCGCACCGCGCACATCCGGCTCGACCGGATCCAGGCGGTGGACGTCACCCGGCCGATGCTGGCCCGGGTCGCGGGGGTCGCCAAGCTGCGGCTCGACGTGATCGGCACCGACGACAAGGACGAGCTGGCCTTCCTGAGCGAGAACGACGCGGTCGCGCTGCGCGCCGAGCTCCTGGCCCGGGCGGCCGGTTTCGCCCCGGCCGAGGCGGCCGCGGTGGGCGAGGCCCCCGAGCGGGGGCTGCTGCGCGTCGCCCCCCGGGACCTCGCGGTGTCGCTGCTGCTCAGCCTCGGCTGCTGGGCGGCGGTCCTCGGCGGGCTCACCGCCCCGGCGGCGGTGTGGTGGGTCAGCTCCAGCCCGTGGGCGGCCCTCGCCACGCTCCTGCCGATGCTCGGCGCGCTCTGGGCGGGCAGCGCGGGCCGGTTCCTCGTGGAGTACGACTGGACGGTCGCCGAGTCCCCGGACGGGCTCCGGCTGGACCACGGACTGCTGGACCGGGCCCACGAGACGGTGCCGCCCGGGCGCGTGCAGACCGTACGGATCGTGGAGCCGCTGCTGTGGCGGCGGCGCGGGTGGGTCCGGGTGGAGCTGGCGGTGGCCGGCTCGAAGAACGACGTACTGGTCCCGGTGGCCGCCCGGGAAGCGGCGTACGCGGTCGTCGCCCGCGTGCTGCCGGGCGTGGACCTCGCCGGGCTGGACTTCAGCCCGGCGCCGCGGGCGGGGTCGCGGTGGGTGGTCCCGGTGTGGTGGAAGGGGTACGGGCTGGCCGTGTCCCCGGAGGTGTTCGCGGCCCGCCGCGGGCGCCTGTGCCGGCGTACGGAGATCGTCCCGCACGCCAAGGTGCAGAGCGTGCGCCTCACGCAGGGCCCCTGGGAGCGCGCCCGGGGCCTGGCCGACCTGCACGTGGACACCGGCGCCAACGCCACGGTCACGGCCCGGCTGCGCTCCTCGGCCGAGGCCGCCGAGCTCCTGCACGCCCAGGCGGCCCGCTCCCGTACCTCCCGGGCGGCGGCCCGCCCGGACCGCTGGATGACCTAGGACCCAGTGCGGCGCCAGCGCTCTACGCGCCGGGGTTGCCGCCCGCGCGGACCAGGCCCGTCTCGTAGGCGAGGACCACGACCTGGACCCGGTCGCGCAGGTCGAGCTTGGTCAGGATGCGGCCCACGTGGGTCTTCACGGTGGCCTCCGACAGCACGAGCCGGGCCGCGATCTCGCCGTTCGACAGGCCCTGGGCGACCAGCAGCATGACCTCGCGCTCGCGCTCCGTCAGCCGCTCGACCTCCTTGTTCTGCGGCTCCTGCGTGGTGGTCGGCAGCATCGGGGCGAAGCGGTCCAGCAGACGCCGGGTCGTGGAGGGGGCCACCACCGCGTCGCCGCTGTGCACGGAGCGGATGGCGGCGAGCAGCTCGGCCGGCGGCACGTCCTTGAGCATGAAGCCGCTGGCGCCCGCCTTCAGGCCGGAGAAGGCGTACTCGTCGAGGTCGAAGGTGGTCAGGATGATCACCTTGGGGTGTTCGTCCGGCTCGCAGATCCGGCGCGTGGCCTCGACCCCGTCGAGCCTGGGCATGCGTACGTCCATCAGCACCACGTCCACCTTGGTGGCCCGCAGCACCTCCAGCGCCTCCAGGCCGTCCCCGGCCTCGGCGACGACGTCCATGTCCGGCTGTGCGGCG
Source organism: Streptomyces sp. NPDC037242 (assembly GCF_055604165.1). NCBI lineage: Bacteria > Bacillati > Actinomycetota > Actinomycetes > Kitasatosporales > Streptomycetaceae > Streptomyces > Streptomyces sp. NPDC037242. The sequence continues at coordinate 47,123 of NZ_JBVJUY010000010.1, read as the reverse complement.
AGCACCATGCGGAAGCCGGTGCGCAGCAGGACCTGATCGTCGACCAGCATCACTCTGATGGACATCCATTACCTCTTCTGAAGTCTTCTACGTCTTCTTGAGCGGGAGCAGGGCGCTGATCCGGAAGCCGCCGCCCGGGCGCGGGCCCGCGTCCAGGGTTCCTCCGACCATACCGATGCGCTCCCGCATGCCGATCAGGCCGTGTCCGGCGCCGTCCGCGCCGCCGTCCTCGTACATCTCGTGCGGGGAGCCGCGGCCGTCGTCCTCGACGAGCAGGCCGAGCCCGTCGTCGAAGTAGACCAGCCGGACGCTCGCCCTGGCGTCGGGGCCACCGTGCTTGCGGGTGTTGGTCAGCGCCTCCTGCACGATCCGGTACGCCGTCAGTTCGACGCCGCTGGGCAGCCTGCGCGGGGCGCCCTCGACCTCGAAGTCCACGGTGAGGCCGGCCGCCCGTACCTGCTCGACCAGGACCTCGATCTGCTCGACGTCCGGCTGCGGCACGTAGTCCTCGGACTCCTGCGGCTCGCCGGTGCGCAGGACGCCCAGCAGGCGGCGCATCTCGGCCAGGGCCTGGCGCCCGGTGCCGGAGATGGTCTGCAGGGCCTCCTTGGCCTGTTCCGGGGCTACGTCCATCACGTACGCGGCGCCGTCCGCCTGGACCACCATGACCGAGACGTTGTGCGCGACGACGTCGTGCAGTTCGCGGGCGATCCGGGCGCGCTCGGCGGCGACGGCCACCTTGGACTGGGCCTCGCGCTCCTTCTCCAGGCGCTGGTTGCGCTCGATGAGCTGGGCGTAGTAGGCCCGGCGGGTGCGCAGGGAGTCGCCCATCACCCAGGCGAGGACGAAGGGGATGACCATGAAGAGGGTGAACAGGATGCTGTCGGCGTCGCTGCTGCCCTTGTCCACGCCGAAGCGCAGGAAGTACAGCGGGGCGGCTGCCACCCCCCAGCCCAGCGCGGTGCGCGAGACCCAGCGCGGGACGTCGCTCGCGGCGACGGTGAACAGGATCACGAACAGGGCGACGTCGAAGAACCCCATGACGATGCCCAGGGCCAGTTGGTAGACGCCCGTCGCGAGGGTGAGCCAGAACATCGGCCCGGTCCACTTGCGGCGCAGGGCCACGGCCGTGCTCAGCGCGATCACCACGGGGACGGCGGCCAGCTTCTGGCGGGCGCTGTAGCTCTCCGACACGACGTTCAGCATCGAGATCCCGAACAGGAGGACAGCCCAGAAGCTGTCGACGCCCGTCGGGTGTCTGCGGAGGAAGTCGTAGAGGCGTTGCACGTAACCCAGAGTAGGGAACGGAGATAGGTGCTGGAGTCAACCAGAGGTGCGATCCATGCCGAGGGGGAGTACTCCCCAAGGTGGACGTGAGCTTAGCCTTTGAGGGATGAGCACTCAGGGTGAACGCGTGAGTCCGCCGCTTCCTGCGGGCCCCCCGGTCCGGTGGCTGCCGGCGATGGAGAGCGCCCTGTACGGGCCGGACGGCTTCTACGTCCGCCCTGACGGGGCGGGGCCGGCCGGGCACTTCCGGACCTCCGTGCACGCCTCGTCGCTGTACGCGGGGGCGGTGGCCCGCCTCCTGCTGTGGGTGGACGCCGAGCTCGGCCGCCCGGAGGGGCTGGACCTGGTCGACGTCGGGGCCGGTCGCGGTGAGCTGCTGGCCGGGGTGCTGGCCGCGCTGCCGGCGGAGGTGGCCGCGCGGGTGCGGCCGTACGGGGTGGAGCGCGCGGCGCGGCCCGAGGGGCTGGACGGGCGGATCCGCTGGGTGTCCGTACCGCCCGAACGGACGCGGGGGCTCCTCTTCGCCAACGAGTGGCTGGACAACGTACCGCTGGAGATCGCCGAGGACGGGCGCTACGTCCTGGTCGCGCCCGACGGCTCCGAGAGCGCGGGCGGGCCGCTGGACGCCGCCGACCTGGCCTGGCTGGAGCGGTGGTGGCCGGGCCCGGGCCGCGCCGAGATCGGCCGGGCGCGCGACGAGGCCTGGGCGGCGGCCGTCGCCACCGTCGAGCGGGGCCTGGCGGTGGCGGTGGACTACGCCCACGTGCGGGAGGCCCGGCCCCCGTACGGCACCCTGACGGGCTTTCGCGCGGGGCGGGAGGTCCCGCCGGTGCCGGACGGCAGCTGCGACGTGACCGCCCATGTGGCGCTGGACGCCTGCGCGGGGGAGGGCGCGGCCCTGCTCACCCAGCGCGAGGCGCTCGGCGCGCTCGGCGTCTCGGGGGCGCGGCCGCCGCTGGCCCTGGCGTCGACGGATCCGGCGGCGTACGTCCGCGCTCTCGCCGCCGCGGGCGAGGCGGCCGAGCTGACGGCCCGGGGCGGGCTCGGGGACTTCGGCTGGCTGGTGCAGCCGGTGGGCGTCGGACCGTGGCCGGGCGGCGGCGGGGTCTAGGGACCCGGGCGGGGAACGCCGGCGGGGCCGGCTCCCGAAGGAACCGGCCCCGCCTTTGAGCTGTGTGCCCGTGTGCCTGTGGGCTGTTACTGCGACACCTCGTTGCCGTGACCCTCGTGCAGGCCGCCGCCGCTGCCTGTGCCCGGGGTGGTCGGCTGCGGGACGACCGGCTTCGACAGCGGGGCCAGGTCGTACGCGTAGTGGCCGACCGCGTCCGCGATGACGTCGACGTTGATGTCGAGCGCCTTCTGGTCGATGTTGGTGATGTCGTCGCCCTTGCCGTGGTAGTTCACGTCGTAGGCGACGCCCGCCGTGCCGCCGAACTTCGCGGCCTGGGCCTCCGTCATGATGCCCTCGGCGCCCGTGAAGGTGCCGCCGGAGGGGATGCCCACCTCGATGAACGGGCCGTAGTCCGAGCGGCCGGAGAAGTCCGTGCCCTCGTGGGGCAGGCCCTTCGAGTCGAGGAAGTCGGTGATGCCCCGCTCGATCTGCGCGGAGCCCGCAGGGCCGGGGCCCGCGCCCGTGGCGTCCGAGTCGTCGCCGTCGTACACGAAGTACGCGGCGTTCGGCGAGGCGATCATGTCGAAGTTCAGGTAGAGCTTGATCTGCTTCTTCTGCTCGTCCGTCAGCCCGGCGACGTACGCCTCGGAGCCGAGCAGGCCGAACTCCTCGGCCGACCACCAGGCGAACTTGACCTTGTTCTTGATCTTCGACTGGCTGCTCGCGAGGCGCTGCGCGACCTGGAGGATGCCGGCCGAGCCCGAGCCGTTGTCGTTGATGCCGGGGCCCTCGGCGACCGAGTCGAGGTGCGCACCGAGGAAGACGGTGTTGTTCTCGTCGCCGCCGCGGGTCTCCGCGATGACGTTGTACGTCTTGCGGCTCTCGCGCAGTTCGCGGATGTCGAGGGTGACCTCGACCGGGCCGGCCGCGGCGTCCGCGGCGAGCTTCTCGCCCTCCTGCTGGGTGATGCCGCCCGTCGGGACCTTGCCCGCCGCCGGGTCGCCGAGGGTGCCGTTGAGGGCGCCGTCGGTGTTGTTGTATATGACCGCGCCGACCGCGCCGGCGGCCGCCGCGTTGGCCTGCTTCGCCGCGAAGGTGCAGCCACCGCGCTTGACCAGGGCGATCTTGCCGGTGAAGGTGCCCGAGGCGAAGTCGCCGGGCTCGCAGCCGTTCGTACCGTCCGCGTCGACGGGGGCGACGGCGATCTGCGCCGTCACGCCGTCCGCCGGACCGCTCGCGGTGTACGTCATCAGCTTGATCGGGACGTCGCGGCCGGCGGAGCCGTTGACCTTGAGCGTCTCGGCGATGGTCTCGACGTACACGAACTCGAACTCGTTCTTCGTGACCTTGTAGCCGGCCGCGCGCATCACGGCCTCGACGTACTGGGCGGACTGCTGGTGGCCCTTGGAGCCGGCCACGCGGTTGCCGTCGTTGTAGTCGGCGATCGACTGCAAGACCTTCAGGTGGTTGTTGGCGCCCTTGCCGGTCGCCTCCTTGACCAGCTTCTTGGCCAGGGCGTCACCCTTGGCGGCATCGCTCTGCGGGGAGCCGGTGGCTCCGGCCGGACCGGCGAGCAGCAGCGGGGAGACGAGGGCCGCGGCAGCGAGAGCGGCAGTTGCTGCGGCTATACGACGTGAGGGCATGAAGGTCCTTCCACGAAAGTGCACGGACATGCGTGAGCGGTGCGTGATACGCGGGGGGAGCGGTGGACGCACGTTAGACACCAAGTGGCCGCTCTGGCCAGAGTTTTCTCTGATTTCGGTTTACGAATTCCGTATATCGGAGCATCTGCGCCGTCGAAAACCGGCCAATGCCCGGCATCCGCGCGCTAGCGGAGGATGCCCTCGATGAAATCCGACCCGATCCGGGCAACCGCGGACAGATCCAACTGGTGCTGGGCATAACGACCCTGACGCCGCGTGTGAAGCAGCCCGGCCTTCTTCAGTACCGCCAGGTGGCGGGAGACCTCCGGCGCGGTGATCCCGTACACGGTCGCCAGCTCGCTGGTCGTGTACGGGGCCCGGGCCAGGCTCCGGCACAGCATCATCCGCATCGGGTGGGCCAGGGCCTCCATCCGCCGCTGGAGCAGCTCCACCGAGCCCGGCGCGGGGGCCAGTTCGGGGGAGTCGAGCGGATAGTGGACCACCGGGCGCCAGCCGGGTGCGTGCAGCACCAGCAGGTGGGGCCAGCCGAAGTTGGTCGGTACGAAGACCAGGCCGTCGCCTATTCGGGGATCGGTGGCGGTCGCGTTCCCGGTGACCATCTTGTCCACGGTGATGGTGGTGTGCGCCTCGTCGACGCTCAGCGCGGCCGAGACCTCCTTGAGCGCGGTCCCCAGCCCCTTGCGGCGCAGCACCTCGGTCTTGTGACGGGCGTCGGCGCTCTGCCGGGGCTCGATGCGCTTCCAGGTCTCGGCGAAGAACGCCTCGTCGCAGTCCTCCAGGAGCCGCCGCAGCCACACCCGTACGGCGGCGGTGTCGTCCAGCAGCCGGGCGGAGAACTCCAGTTGCCGGGGGCCGCGGGCAGCGGCCGTCTCCAGCGCCTTGGCGCGGGCGCGCGGGTCCCGCAGCGGGGAGGGTCCGCCGCCCTCGTTGTACAGCGCGAGCCAGCAGTGCTCCAGCGCCGCCATCACGAACCGCTCGTCGTCCAGCCGGTCGAGTACGTCGAGCTCCTCGGCCAGGGTCGGGGCGGGCAGGCCGGTGCCGCCGGGGATCCCGGCGAAGGGCATGAAGATGTCGGCGAAGGAGCCCCGCCACATGAAGTCGCCCTCCAGCAGCCGGTCCGCGAGGCAGGGGTCGAGCCCGGCGGCGGTCGCGGTGGTCCAGGAGGAGAGCCCGGGGTGGTGCGCGGGCTGGGAGAGCGCGTGCAGGGCCATGCAGAGCTCCGCGAGCGGGGAGGGCGCGAAGGCGATCCGCTCGTCGGGGAGCCCGGCGATGTCGATGGTGACGCTCATCGCCCCATTCTGTCGCGCCCCGCCACCGGCGGCGGCGCCGACCCGGCCGGACGGCGCAACGCGCGACGATTGACGGGGACCGTCAATCGTGGCGCGACCTGCGCCGATCGGGTTCAGGGTGGATACATGACCGCGATCGAGCAGTACCTCATCGACACGTACCGGGCGTCCCAGCACAGCGCCCCGATGCCCCCGCCGCCGGGCCGCGACGACGTGGCCGTCCTGCGCGCGGCCCGCTCGTACGAGCAGTTCCGGGCCGTCCTGTCCGGCCGCCCGGCCCGCCACCCCTGGCGGGCGGCGCTCCACCGCCTCCTGCACCGCCCGTACCACTCCTGCTGAAGCCCGGGCGGCGCGGAGGGCGGCCGGCTACTCGAAGTTCGGCGCGTTGCGCTCGTAGACCAGGCGCAGCCCGATCAGGGTGAGCCAGGGCTCGTGGTCGTCGATCACCGAGGATTCGCCGAGGACGATCGGGGCCAGGCCGCCGGTGGCGATGACGCGGACGTCGTCCGGGTCGCCGCCCGGGCCCGCGAGCTCCTTGGCCATGCGCGTGACGATCCCGTCGACCTGGCCCGCGAAGCCGTAGACCACGCCCGACTGCATCGCCTCGACCGTGGACTTGCCGATCACGTTCCGCGGGCGGGCCAGCTCGATCTTGCGGAGCTGCGCGCCGCGCACGCCGAGGGCCTCCATGGAGATCTCGATGCCGGGGGAGATCACCCCGCCCACGTACTCGCCCTTCGCGGACACCGCGTCGAAGGTGGTCGCCGTACCGAAGTCGACCACGATCGCCGGACCGCCGTAGAGGTCGACGGCCGCGACCGCGTTGATGATGCGGTCCGCGCCGACCTCCTTCGGGTTGTCCATCAGGATCGGGACGCCCGTCTTGATGCCCGGCTCCACCAGGACCGCCGGCACGTCGCCGTAGTACCGGCGGGTGACTTCCCGCAGCTCGTGCAGCACCGACGGCACCGTCGAGCAGATCGCGATGCCGTGGATGCCGTCGCCCAGCTCGCTGCCGAGCATCGGGTGCATGCCCATGAGGCCCTGCATCAGTACGGCCATCTCGTCGGCCGTGCGGCGCGGGTCGGTCGAGATGCGCCAGTGCTCGACGATCTCGTCACCGTCGAACAGGCCCAGGACCGTGTGGGTGTTGCCTACGTCGATGGTGAGGAGCACGGGTTACACCGCCTCGCGCAGATCGAGGCCGATGTCCAGGATCGGGGAGGAGTGGGTGAGCCCGCCGACCGCGAGGTAGTCGACGCCCGTCTCGGCGTACGCGCGTGCGTTCGCCATCGTCAGGCGGCCCGAGGACTCCAGCACCGCGCGCCCGCGGACCAGCGCGACGGCCTCCTCGGTCTCGATCGGGGTGAAGTTGTCCAGGAGGATCAGGTCCGCGCCCGCCGTCAGGGCCTCCCGTACCTGCTGGAGCGTGTCGACCTCGACCTCGATGGGCAGGTCGGGGAACTGCTCGCGCACGGCCTTGAACGCCTCGGCGACACCGCCGGCCGCGATCACGTGGTTGTCCTTCACCAGCGCCGCGTCCGACAGCGACATCCGGTGGTTGACGCCGCCGCCGCAGCGCACCGCGTACTTCTCCAGGCAGCGCAGGCCGGGGGTGGTCTTGCGGGTGTCGCGGACCTTGGCCTTGGTGCCCTCCAGCTCGTCGGCCCACTTGCGCGTGGCCGTCGCGATGCCCGACATCAGGCACAGCAGGTTCAGCGCGCTGCGCTCGCCGGTGAGCAGGTCCCGGGTACGGGCCGTGACCGACAGCAGCACCTGGCCGGCCTCGACGCGGTCACCGTCCTCGGCGAGGCGCTCGACCTCGAAGGCCTCGGTGCACACGACAGACAGGACGGCCTCCGCGACCCGCAGGCCGGCGACCGTGCCCGCCTCGCGCGCGGTGAAGTCGGCCGTCGCGACGGCGTCCTCGGGGACGGTGGCGACGGTGGTCACGTCGACCCCGCCGTCCAGGTCCTCGGAGATCGCCATGTGGGCGATGTCCTCGATCTCTACGGGGTCCAGGCCGGCGTCCACGAGCAGCTGGGCCAGCGCCGGGTCGAGCCCGGTCTCCTCGCCGTCGCCGCAGGCGCAGTCGTCGCCGCAGCCGCCGTCGTTCTGGTCGATCAGGGGGAGTTCGGGGGTGCTCACGGTCACTGCTCCTGGCTGAGGGGGTGAAGTACGGAAGGGAAGTCCGCGGACTCGGTGGGGGTGACGACCAGGGCCCGCTTCTCGGTGGCGGACAGCCGCACGACGAGGTGGCGGCGCCAGGCGGCGTCGTCCCGGTCGGGGTGGTCCTCGCGCCAGTGGCAGCCGCGGGTCTCCGCGCGCCGCTGGGCGGCCGCGACCAGTACCCGGGCCACGCACAGCAGGTTCGTGGCCTCCCAGGTGTCCACCCCGGGCTCGGCGGTCTTGCCGTGCGCTTCGAGGTTGTTCAGCGCGGTGGCGTACAGGGCTTCGAGGGCCTCGGCGGCCGTGCGCAGCGACTCCGCGGAGCGCAGCACGCCCGCGCCGCCGGTCATGATGCGCTGGACCTCGTACCGGGCCTCGGCGGGCTGGAGCGGGCCGGTCGCCGGGACCGGGATGCCGGGGCCGGTGCCGGCGGGCGCGTGCGCGACGATGTCGTCGGCGATGCGCTCGGCGAAGACCAGTCCCTCCAGCAGGGAGTTGGAGGCGAGCCGGTTCGCGCCGTGCACGCCGGTGCAGGCGACCTCGCCGCAGGCGTACAGGCCGGGGACGGTGGTCCGGCCGTGCAGGTCGGTCCGTACGCCGCCGGAGGCGTAGTGCGCGGCGGGCGCGACCGGGATCGGCCCGGTCACCGGGTCGATGCCGTGCGAGCGGCACGCGGCGAGGATGGTCGGGAAGCGCTGCTCCCACATCTCGGCGCCGAAGTGCCGGGCGTCGAGGTACATGTGCTGCGCGCCCTGCTCCTGCATGCGGCGCATGATGCCCTTGGCGACGATGTCGCGCGGGGCCAGCTCGGCGAGCTCGTGCTGGCCGACCATGAAGCGGACGCCGTCCGCGTCGACGAGGTACGCGCCTTCGCCCCGGACCGCCTCCGACACCAGGGGCTGCTGCCCCTCGGCGTCGGCGCCCAGGAAGAGCACCGTCGGGTGGAACTGCACGAACTCCAGGTCGGAGACCTCGGCCCCGGCACGCAGCGCGAGCGCCACGCCGTCGCCGGTGGACACCGACGGGTTGGTGGTGGCGGAGAAGACCTGGCCCATGCCGCCGGTCGCCAGGATCACGGCGGGCGCGTGGACGGCGCCGACGCCGTCGTGCTGGCCCTCGCCCATGACGTGCAGGGTGACGCCCGCGGTACGTCCCTGCGCGTCCTGGAGCAGGTCGAGCACGAGCGCGTTCTCGACGGTCTCGATGCCCGCGGCCTGCACGGCCTCGACGAGGGCCCGGGAGATCTCGGCGCCGGTGGCGTCGCCGCCCGCGTGCGCGATCCGGCGCCGGTGGTGGCCGCCCTCGCGGGTCAGCTCTATCTCGCCGGTCTCCGCGGAGGTGTCGAAGACCGCGCCGGCCGCCATCAGCCGGCGCACGGCGTCGGGGCCCTCGGTGACGAGGAGCCGCACGGCCGCCTCGTCGCACAGGCCCGCGCCCGCGACCAGGGTGTCGTCCAGGTGCTGTTCGGGGGTGTCGCCCTCGCCGAGGGCCGCGGCGATGCCGCCCTGGGCCCAGCGGGTCGAGCCGTCGTCGAGGCGGGCCTTGGTGACCACGACCGTACGGCGTCCCGCGGCGGCGCAGCGCAGGGCCGCGGTCAGGCCGGCGACGCCGGAGCCGACGACGACGACGTCCGCGTCTACGGACCAGCCGGGGGCGGGGGCGTGCAGCCGTATGCCGGTGCTTCCGGTGGCGGGGCCGCTGCCTGGGGTGCTCACGAGTGCGCTCCGAACTCCAATGGGATGTTGTCGATCAGCCGGGTCGTGCCCACCTTCGCGGCGACGGCCAGTACCGCCTGACCGGTGAAACCGGGCCCGGCGTCGGTGAAGTCCTGCGGGTCCACCAGTGCCAGGTAGTCCAGCACGAGCGGCGGGTCGTAGCGCCCCGCCTCGTCCAGGACGTGCCGCGCGGCGGCCCGTACGGCCTCCGGCAGCCCGGCGCCCGCCGCCGAGACGGCGTGCGCGTCGGCGGAGGCCCGGATCTCGCCGAGCCGGGCCAGCGCGGTGGCCCGCTCGTCGCTCGCCGGGGCGGCCTCGGCGCGCGCCTGGAGCGCGGCCTGCGCGGCCAGCCGGTCGCGGCCGGCGAACAGGGCCCGCGACAGGGCCAGGGCCGTACGGCGCTCCAGCGGCGAGAGGTAGCGGTTGCGCGACGACAGCGCGAGCCCGTCCTCCTCGCGGACGGTCGGTACGCCGACCACCTCGACGGGGAAGTTCAGGTCGGTCACCATCCGCCGGATCAGCGCCAGTTGCTGCGCGTCCTTCTGGCCGAAGAGGGCCAGGTCGGGGCGGGTGAGGTGGAGCAGTTTCGCGACGACGGTCAGCATGCCGTCGAAGTGGCCGGGGCGGGTGGCGCCTTCGAGGCGCTCGCCCATGGGGCCCGCCCCGATCCGGACCTGGGGGTCGCCGCCGGGGTAGACCTCGTCGACGGCCGGGGCGAACACGGCGTCGGCCCCCGCCTGTTCGGCGATGAGCAGGTCGGAGTCGAGGGTGCGCGGGTAGCGGTCGAGGTCCTCGCCCGCCCCGAACTGGAGCGGGTTGACGAAGACGGTGACCACGACCTGGCCCCCGGGCCCGGTCTGCTCGCGCGCCGTACGGATCAGGGTGGCGTGCCCCTCGTGCAGGGCGCCCATGGTCATGACCACGGCCCTGCGGCCGTCGCGCGGGAGCCGGTGCAGGTCCTCGGCCGTGTGCAGCAGCAGGTCGGTCACAGCTCGCTCCCGTCGGATTCCGTGTCGGCGAGTACGCCCAGCAGGTCCTCGGCGAGTTCCGGCTTGAGCAGCCCGTGCGCCAGGGCCCGGTCGGCGGTGGTGCGGGCCATCGCCAGGTATCCGGCGACCGTGCCCGGGGCGTGCTTGCGCAGCTCCGAGACGTGCGCGGCGACCGTACCGGCGTCGCCGCGGGCCACCGGGCCGGTCAGGGCGGCGTCGCCGGAGCGCAGGGCGTTGTCGAGGGCCGCGCCGAGGAGCGGGCCGAGCATCCGGTCGGGGTGTTCCACGCCCGCCTTGCGCAGCAGCTCCATGGCCTGTGCGACCAGGGTGACCAGGTGGTTCGCGCCGAGGGCGAGGGCCGCGTGGTAGAGCGGGCGGTTGGCCTCCGCGATCCACTCGGGCTCCCCGCCCATCTCGATGACCAGGGCCTCGGCGGCGAGCCGCAGCTCGTCGGGGGCGGTCACGCCGAAGGAGCAGCCCGCCAGGCGCTGCACGTCGACCTCGGTGCCGGTGAAGGTCATCGCCGGGTGCAGGGCCAGCGGCAGGGCGCCCGCGCGGCGCGCGGGGTCCAGCACGGCGGTTCCGTAGCGCCCGGAGGTGTGGACCATGAGCTGCCCGGGGCGGACGGCGCCGGTCTCGGCGAGGCCCTCGACCAGGGAGGGCAGCGCGTCGTCGGGGACGGTGAGCAGGACGAGGTCGGCGTACTCCAGGACCTGCGCGGGCGTCACGACGGGCACGTCCGGCAGCATCCGCGCGGCGCGGCGGCGGGACGCGTCGGAGACGCCGGACACGGCGACCGGCCGGTGTCCGGCCTGCTGCAGGGCGCAGGCCAGGGCGGGACCGACGCGGCCGGCCCCGACGACGCCGACGGTGAGCCGCGCAGGGCGCGGCTGCTGTGATGAGTTCACGCGGGGTGGGCCTTCCGTTCCAGTCCGCGGGGGGTACCGGACGATACGTCGCCATGCTAGCTCCTGGGCGTGTGCCCCGGTCGGAGATGATCGGGGGCATGACGCAGGACACGGAACAGGGCCCGGAGCAGGGTACGGACCAGGACGCGGAGCGGGCGCGGCGGCTGGTGGCGGCGGGGCGGGCGGCCGAACGGATGCTGGGGGGCAGCCTGCGCGAGGCCACCGTCGGCGAACTGCTCGCCGGGCTGAGCGCGCCGGATCCGGACGAGCCGGCCGACCTGTACGGGGACGGGGTCGTCGGCCGCCTGGAGCGGCGGGTGGCGGAGCTGCTGGGTACCCAGGACGCGGCGTTCTTCCCGACGGGGACGATGGCCCAGCAGATCGCGCTGCGGTGCTGGGCGGGGCGGACCGGCAGCCCGGTGGTCGCGCTGCACCCGATGAGCCATCCGGAGCGGTGGGAGGGGGGCGCGCTGTCGGTCGTCTCCGGGCTGCGGACCGTCCACCCGACGGGGGAGCCGCGCCAGCCGACGCCGGAGGAGGTCCGGGACCTGCCCGAGCCCTTCGGCACCCTGATGCTGGAGCTGCCGCTGCGGGACGCCGGTTTCCTGCTGCCCGCGTGGGAGGAGCTGGAGGAGCTCGTGGCCGCCGCGCGGGAACGCGACGCGGTCGTCCACTTCGACGGAGCCCGGCTGTGGGAGTCGACGGTCCACTTCGGCCGTTCCCTGCCGGAGATCGCGGCGCTGGCCGACTCGGTCTACGTCTCCTTCTACAAGTCCCTCGGCGGGCTGAGCGGGGCCGCGCTCGCCGGGTCCGCGTCGCTGGTCGCGGAGGCGAGGGTCTGGCGGCACCGGTACGGGGGCCAGGTCTTCCGGCAGTTCCCCGCGGCGCTGTCGGCGCTGGCCGGGCTGGAGTCCGAGCTGCCGAGGCTCCCGTCGTACGTGGCCGGGGCGCGGGCCGTCGCGCAGTCCCTGAGGGAGGCGTTCGAGGCGGCCGGGGTGCCGTGGTTCCGGATCAACCCGGAGGTGCCGCACACGCACCAGTTCCAGCTGTGGCTGCCGTACGACGCGGACCGCCTGACGGACGCGGGGATCCGCCTGGCGGAGGAGACGGGCACGATGCTCTTCCGCCGGTGGTCCGCCGACGGCCCCCCGGGCGTCTCGATGACGGAGGTCGAGGTCACCGCCCCCGGCCTCACCTGGACCCCCGAGGACGTCAAACAAGCCGCGACGACCTTCCTCACCCACCTTTAGCCCCGCCGGGCGGGGCTCCGCGCCCTCAATCGCCGGCGGGGCTGAATATCCGCTCCAGCGGCAGCTGGGCGCGGGTCCGGGCGGAGCCCGGGGAACGGCGGAAGGGCGGGGCGGGGAGCGGGGGAACGGGTCCGCCAGGCAGGTGCCCGCCCCGGCGGGGGCCGAGCCGCGCGGGCGGCGTGGGGACGGGTCCGCCCCGCCAAGGGGGACCGCCAGCGGTAGCTGCGCGCGGGTGCGGGCAGAGCCCGGGGAACGGTGGCGGGGCGGGGCGGGGAGAAGCCCCGCGCAGCGGGAACGGGTCCGCCAGGCAGGTGCCCGCCCCGGCGGGGGCCGAGCCGCGCGGGCGGCGTGGGGACGGGGCCGCCCCGGCGGGGGATGAGCCCTGCGGGCCTGCCCTGGCGGAGGCCCGCCCAGGCAGGGGGCGAGGCGCGGGCGCAGCGGCGGGACGGGTCCGCCCCGGCGGGGGCGAGGCGTGCGGGTGCGGGTGCGGGACGGGCCGCGCCGGCAGGGGCTCGCACCGGCGGGGCGCGGCGTGCGCGGGCGTGGTGGGGGACGGGGCGTGCTGCGGTGCGGCGCACCGAATTCCCGGGAAGACGGTGGCTGGGAGCCGCCGCGGCGTTACCGTCCCTCCACGGGAATTACCGGCGCCGTTGTCGGAGGAGACACTCATGACCGCTCAGCCCGTCTGGCAGAAGTCCTCGTTCTGCGGCGAGGGAGACGCCTGCGTCTACGTCGCCGCCGCCCCCGGCGCACTCGTCCGCGTCGCGGACCACGCCGACCCCGCGCACCTCGTGCTCGCCACGACCCAGGCCGCCTGGGCGGACTTCCTGCGCGCGGTCAAGCAGTCCGGCTGACCTCTGACCCGCCGCGCCGCGCCAGGCCACCCTCAGGGGATTTTGTCCGATTAGCGCGTATCTTCGGCCCATGCCCACGCCCTACGGATCCCGCGGCGGGATGGCGTTCAGCGCAGCTGAGCTGCTCGTGCTCAGGCGTCTCCTCGCCCACGCCCTCCAGTCCTCCACGGCCCCACTGACGGCCGCGGAGGTCCAGGACTGCCTGCGCCTCGCGCAGTCGGTGGACGACGCGGTCCAGGAGGCGGGTCGGCTCAGAGAGTTCCTCCTCGCCGACCTGGCGCGCTACCGGGCCGCCCTGCCCGGCAGCCTCTCCGGCTTCCTGGAGCTGCTGCAGGACGCGCTGGCCGCCGGGTACGAGCCCGTGCCCGACGACCTCGCCGCCCTGCGTGCGCTCCGCGCCAACCCGGTGGCCGCCGGGCTCCTGGACCGGGCCCAGGGGATCGCGGAGCGCTCCGTACGCCGCAGGCTCTCCACGGCCCCCGCGCCCCGCACCCGGCTGCTGGCCCTCGCGGGCGGCAAGGAGGACGAGCCGCGCCCCGTACCCAAGAAGCCGCAGCCCGAGCAGCCGAAGGAAAAGCCCATTCCGACGCCCGGCGAGGTGTTCCCGCCGCGCCGCAAGCCCACACCGCCCCCGGCGGCGGGCCGGGCGACGGGTCTGGCGGTCGGCTAGCTACCCTGAGGCCATGGACTACGTTTCCGCGCTCGTGCCCCCGTTCGTGATGGCCGCGTTCTTCATCGCTCTCGTCGTGACGATCGTGAAGAGCCAGGGCGGCTCCAACAAGGCGAAGGAAGACGCGGCGGTCGACGCCGTGCTCGCCCGCGCCGAGGGCGCACAGCAGGCGAAGCCGCAGAAGTAGCGGACCGCGAGGAGGGGCGTACGGCTTTCGGGCCGTCCGCCCCCCGATTTTGTTGCGCGTTGCCGGCCGAATAGTCGGGCAATTCGCGACATCCCGCACTATCGTGCTGTTGTGCCTCGCCCCTTGGGAGAACTCGAAGACGCAGTCATGACGCGGGTGTGGCAGTGGAACCGCCCGGTCACCGTTCGGGAAGTACTGGAAGACCTCCAGCAGGAACGGTCCATCGCGTACACCACGGTCATGACCGTTATGGACAATCTTCATCAGAAGGGCTGGGTCCGCCGGGAAGCGGAAGGCCGCGCCTATCGATATACGGCGGTCTCGACCCGTGCCGCCTACTCGGCCGCACTGATGAACGAAGCGTGGTCGACGAGCGACAACCCCGCGGCCGCCCTCGTGGCCTTCTTCGGCATGATGTCCGCCGAACAGCGCGAGGCCCTGCGCGATGCCGTACGGATCGTCCAGCCCGCGGAGGAGCCGGCCGCCGCCCCCGAAGGCGAAGCCGCCACCAAAGCCCCCGAAGCCCCGGAAGCCCCGGAAGGCGAAGCCGCCCCCGAAGCGGAGGCCGCTCCCGAAGGGGACGCCGCCGAGCAGCGGTCCGAACCGGGGCGATAGCGTCCGGGCATGGGAGAGCTTTCCGCTGCAGATGCAAAAACCGTGACGATCCGCCGCGCGCGCACCGGTGATGTTCCCGCGCTGCGCCGCCTCCTCGACCAGTACGTGCAGCAGAGGATCCTGCTCGACAAAGCCCCGGTCGTCCTTTACGAGGACATCCAGGAGTTCTGGGTCGCGGAACGCGCCGGGGACGGCCAGGTAGTGGGCTGCGGCGCTCTCCACGTCATGTGGGAAGACCTCGCCGAAGTGCGCACTCTCGCCGTCGACCGCGAGTTGAAGGGCGCGGGAGTCGGACATCTGGTGCTGGACAAGTTGTTGCACACCGCCCGTCGGCTCGGGGTGAGCAGGGTTTTCTGCCTGACCTTCGAAGTGGACTTCTTCGCGAAGCACGGCTTCGTCGAGATCGGCGAGACGCCGGTCGAGACCGATGTCTACATGGAGCTGCTGCGTTCCTATGACGAGGGTGTTGCCGAGTTCCTCGGTCTCGAACGAGTGAAGCCGAACACCTTGGGCAACAGCCGGATGCTTCTGCACCTCTGAACGATCAGGGCGGCTTTTACGGCGGTCCGCGCACCTGTGGCCTATGTCCGAATCGCGCACGTTTCCCGCCTCGTTGCGGTCTCGAACCTTCCCCGGGGGGTTTGTGTTTTCCAGGCAAAAGCGGTTTCCTTTCCGCGTACTGCATTTTCGATGAAAGGAAATCCGGTGGCACAGAAGGTTCAGGTCCTTCTTGTCGACGACCTCGACGGTGGCGAGGCGGACGAGACCGTGACGTTCGCTCTGGATGGCAAGACCTACGAGATCGACCTCACCACCGCCAACGCTGAAAAGCTCCGCGGCCTGCTCGACCCGTACACCAAGGGCGGTCGCCGCACCGGTGGCCGTGCCGCGGCCGGGCGCGCCAAGGGTGCTCGCGCGACTGCGGGCTCCGGAAACCCGGACACCGCCGAGATCCGTGCGTGGGCGAAGTCCCAGGGGCTGAGCGTCAACGACCGCGGTCGTGTGCCCGCGGAGATCCGCGAGGCCTACGAGAACGCCAAGGGCTGAGGCGTACGCCGCCGCAGGCGGGCGCGGTGGCATTCCGTCGCCGCCGCGGCGACGAGGCGTACGAGATCGGCCCCGTCCCTCCCGACGGGCCCGACGCCCTGCCCCGTACCGGGCAGGGCGGGCAGCGATGCCTCGCACCCCGGCTCGGGGGGCCGCAGCCACACGGCGGTCCCCCGGGGACTTCCCTCCGGGTCCGGGTGCCCGGGCGGCACCGGAGCGGTGATCCGGCCACCCGCACCCAGGGCGGCGAGATCCAGAGCGACCCCGCCCCACTCCAGCCAGTCCAGCAGGCCCTCCAGCTCCTCCGCGCCGCCCGCGGCGACGAGGAACCGCATCCTGCGCCCCATGACCGCCACCGGACCGGTGGTGACGCGCCTGCGCAGCACCGCGGTCCCGGCATCGGCCGGCAGCTCCAGCACGTCGAACCGCACCCCGGTGACGAGCTGTGCGGGCGGCCCGCCCGCGACGGTCCAGCCGAGCACGCGTTCGTACCAGGACGCCCAGGCTGCCGGGGGCGCGCCTTCCGCGCCCTCCACCGCTCCCGTGAGGGCTTCCGTGGCGGCGGGGCGGCGGGGCAGCGGGACGGTGAGGGCCATGACCGGAGCAACTCCCGAAACGCTCCCGGGTTACGCGCGATGTGACACACCGCAGCCACACCAATGCGGAACGTAAACATCCGTCGAGGTGGCGTCCCACATTCGGGACGCGAACGTGTTCGCCCGTAGCGGAGGGAACCGGTGCCA
This sequence comes from Streptomyces sp. NPDC037242, assembly GCF_055604165.1. Classification (NCBI taxonomy): domain Bacteria; kingdom Bacillati; phylum Actinomycetota; class Actinomycetes; order Kitasatosporales; family Streptomycetaceae; genus Streptomyces; species Streptomyces sp. NPDC037242. The sequence goes on along the minus strand of NZ_JBVJUY010000010.1, from coordinate 30,625 downwards.
CCGGCATGGAGTGTCAGTCCTTACGGGTAAGACATTCCTTGTGGATCGGGGCGACACGCTGATTTGACCGGCTCCCGTTCGCGCTCGGCGTACACGTGTGACGGGTATCTGCCTGGCCTGCGGGAACATCGTCTCGCACCATCGGGTTGGAGCAGTTGTCGGCTCTTCAAGCCGGTTTTCCCCCCGATGCGGGGGTGAGCCGCGGAGGGATGTCGGCAGTTGGAATGAGCTGTCCCGCCCCGCGGGACTAGCATGCGGAAGGACAGGGCGGGGACCGACCCCGAACTGCCCGACCGCTCTGAGGAGCGATAAACGATGTTCGAGAGGTTCACCGACCGCGCGCGGCGGGTTGTCGTCCTGGCTCAGGAAGAAGCCCGGATGCTCAACCACAACTACATCGGCACCGAGCACATCCTCCTGGGCTTGATCCACGAGGGTGAGGGTGTCGCCGCTAAGGCCCTGGAGAGCCTCGGGATTTCGCTCGAGGCTGTTCGCCAGCAGGTTGAGGAGATCATCGGCCAGGGCCAGCAGGCCCCGTCCGGCCACATCCCCTTCACCCCGCGGGCGAAGAAGGTCCTGGAGCTTTCGCTCCGAGAGGCCCTCCAGCTCGGCCACAACTACATCGGCACCGAGCACATCCTGCTCGGCCTGATCCGCGAGGGCGAGGGCGTCGCCGCCCAGGTCCTCGTGAAGCTGGGCGCCGATCTCAACCGAGTCAGGCAGCAGGTCATCCAGCTGCTCTCCGGCTACTCCGGAGGCGGCAAGGAGTCGGCCACCGCCGGCGGCCCGGCCGAGGGCACCCCCTCGACCTCGCTCGTCCTGGACCAGTTCGGCCGCAACCTCACCCAGGCTGCCCGCGAATCCAAGCTCGACCCGGTCATCGGGCGCGAGAAGGAGATCGAGCGGGTCATGCAGGTGCTGTCCCGCCGGACGAAGAACAACCCGGTCCTCATCGGCGAGCCCGGCGTCGGCAAGACCGCCGTCGTCGAGGGCCTGGCCCAGGCGATCGTCAAGGGCGAGGTGCCCGAGACGCTCAAGGACAAGCACCTCTACACGCTTGACCTCGGCGCCCTGGTCGCCGGCTCCCGCTACCGCGGTGACTTCGAAGAGCGCCTGAAGAAGGTGCTCAAGGAGATCCGCACCCGCGGCGACATCATCCTGTTCATCGACGAGCTCCACACCCTCGTGGGTGCGGGTGCCGCCGAGGGCGCGATCGACGCCGCCAGCATCCTCAAGCCCATGCTGGCCCGTGGTGAGCTCCAGACCATCGGTGCCACGACGCTCGACGAGTACCGCAAGCACCTTGAGAAGGACGCGGCCCTCGAGCGCCGCTTCCAGCCGATCCAGGTGGCGGAGCCTTCCCTCCCCCACACGATCGAGATCCTCAAGGGTCTGCGCGACCGCTACGAGGCCCACCACCGTGTCTCCATCACGGACTCGGCCCTCGTCGCCGCCGCCACGCTGGCCGACCGGTACATCTCGGACCGCTTCCTGCCGGACAAGGCGATCGACCTGATCGACGAGGCCGGCTCGCGAATGCGCATCCGCCGGATGACCGCGCCGCCGGACCTGCGCGAGTTCGACGAGAAGATCGCGAACGTGCGCCGCGACAAGGAGTCGGCGATCGACTCCCAGGACTTCGAGAAGGCGGCTTCCCTCCGTGACACGGAGAAGCAGCTGCTGGCTGCGAAGGCCAAGCGCGAGAAGGAATGGAAGTCCGGCGACATGGACGTCGTCGCCGAGGTGGACGAGGAGCTGATCGCCGAGGTCCTGGCGACGGCGACCGGCATTCCGGTCTTCAAGCTCACCGAGGAGGAGTCCTCGCGGCTGCTCCGCATGGAGGACGAGCTCCACCGTCGGGTCATCGGCCAGAAGGACGCCATCAAGGCGCTCTCCCAGGCGATCCGCCGTACCCGTGCGGGTCTGAAGGACCCGAAGCGCCCGGGTGGCTCGTTCATCTTCGCCGGCCCGTCCGGTGTCGGTAAGACCGAGCTCTCCAAGACGCTCGCCGAATTCCTCTTCGGCGACGAGGACGCGCTGATCTCCCTCGACATGTCGGAGTTCAGCGAGAAGCACACGGTTTCCCGTCTCTTCGGTTCGCCCCCCGGCTACGTGGGCTACGAAGAGGGCGGCCAGCTGACCGAGAAGGTCCGCCGGAAGCCGTTCTCCGTCGTCCTCTTCGACGAGGTCGAGAAGGCGCACCCGGATATCTTCAATTCCCTTCTCCAGATCCTGGAGGACGGTCGTCTGACCGACTCCCAGGGCCGGGTCGTGGACTTCAAGAACACCGTCATCATCATGACGACCAACCTGGGTACGCGGGACATCTCGAAGGGCTTCAACCTCGGCTTCGCGGCCCAGGGAGACACCAAGACCGGATACGACCGGATGAAGGCGAAGGTCAACGAAGAGCTGAAGCAGCACTTCCGGCCCGAGTTCCTCAACCGTGTCGACGACACGGTCGTCTTCCACCAGCTGACCGAGGAAGACATCATCCAGATCGTCGACCTCATGATCGCCAAGGTCGACGAGCGCCTGAAGGACCGCGACATGGGCATCGAGCTGAGCGGTGACGCGAAGCTCCTGCTCGCCAAGCGCGGCTACGACCCGATCATGGGCGCCCGCCCGCTGCGCCGGACCATCCAGCGCGAGATCGAGGACCTGCTCTCGGAGAAGATCCTCTTCGGCGAGCTGCGTCCCGGTCAGATCGTGGTCGTCGGCAAGGAGGGTGAGGGCGACGACGCCAAGTTCACCTTCCGCGGCGAGGACAAGTCCACGCTGCCCGACCTGCCCCCGATCGAGGCCACGGGCTCCGGCCCGGACCTCTCCAAGGGTGCGTAAGCAGTAGCGAGGTCAAAAGGGGCGGCCCGGAACCCACGAGGTTCCGGGCCGCCCCTTCTCGTCATGCCGGGGCCTCTCCCGACAGCTCCAGCAGTTCAACCCCCGGGAAGCGCCGGTGCAGCCGGTCCTCAACTCTGGGGTCGAGGCCCTCGCAGGGATACACCCGAACATGCCGGAGCGCGGGCAGGTCGGCGAATTCCACGAGGCCGCCCAGTGTCGCGGCCGACAGAGCGAGTACCTCCAGGTGCTCTAGGCGGGAGAGCTCGGCCCAGGTCGCTTCTCCGCGGGGGCGCCAGTCGCATCCGAGCAGCAGCACGGCAAGGTTCCGCAGCTGGCCCAGACCCGCCAGGTCTGCGGGTGCGTGCTCGAGATCGAGCACCTCCAGGGGTACGGCCGCGGCCAGATCGGCAAAGGACCAAGGGGTGTAGTCCCCTGCCAGCCTGAGGTGACGCAGTTGCGGCCAGGTCGCGGTGGCGCTGCCGACGGTCAGCTTGCCACCCAGGTAGAGGGTGACGTCCTCCAAGGGCAGCCCGTGCAGCCCGCTCAGGTCCTTCAGGGTGGGCCAATCGTGGACGTTCAGCTCTCGGAGCGAGGTATGGCCGCGTAGGAACTCCACGTCGGCGCCGCCCCCGAAGTGGTGGAGGGCTAGCTTCGCCACCGGCTGGCGGCGCAGGAAGGTGGCCAGGGCGTCGCGTGACACGTCCTTGCCGACGATCAGGCCTGCCCCGCCCGTGAGCCCGGGCAGTGCCAAATGGGCATCCGAGATGATGTCGAGCCACTGCGGGGGTGGGTCCAGGCGGACGATGACCTCCTCGGCGTAGCGCTTGGTGTCGAAGCGCGGCCATAGCCGGGCCAGCTCCTCCCGTACGTCCGCCGAGGGGTGGCCGACGTACTGGGCCAGGAAGGGGATCGCCTGGTCGCTGCCGGTCCGGCCGGCAGCAATGACCGTACACAGCGTCTGGTTGTGGCTGAGGCTCATGTCGGGGCCGGGCAGCAGCCCCAGGATCAGCGGGCCGACGCGGGCCAGGGAGTCGGCCACCACGATGTCCCCTGGCGGGACGAGCGCGCGGGCCGCCGCCCGGATCTCCTCGCGCAGATCCGGCTCCAGCTCGGCCGCGTCCTCCAGACAGGCGAAGGCGAGGAGCACAGCCCGCGTGGAGCGTGCCGCCAGCAGGTTCCGCAGGATCTCGGCGCGGTCCCGGGGGCGGCCCTGGGCGACCGCCATGCGGATGACGTCCTCCCACTGGTCGTCCTCGGCGTGCCGGGTCAGTTCGCTCAGGCTGCCCTCGTCCAGGGCAGCCCTGGCCCCCAGGAAGTCCTGGAAGGTGCGGTGGACGAACTGGACCGTGTCCACCGTCGGGGCGCGCAGCAGCCCGGTGCGCTCCAGGAAGTGCCTGAACACGGCCGGCGCCTCGCCGAGGACGGCGGCCGCGGGTACGGAGGGCAGGCCCTTCCCGATCAGGGACTCGGCCTGGTCGCGGCTCATCTCGGTGCGGCCGTTGCGGATCAGCCAGAACGCGAGCCGCTGGAGGAGCTGGAGCTGGGGCTCCTCGGCGATGTACGGCAGCCGCAGCCCCCGCTCGCGGTCGCGGCGGTGCAGGAGCATGGACAGGGCGGCCGAGTAGAGCTCCCTGCGGCCCGAGGGCAGGAAGCCGCGGCGTTCGCGGTGCAGGGCGCAGATCAGGCCGCACAGGAGCGGGTTGGTGGCGAGCCGGGCCAGGTCCGGCTTGGTCGCCACGGAGTCCAGCAGCTGGTCGCGGTACTCGTGGGGCACGTCGTCGGCGGCGTCGTGCCAGCGCTCGATGAAGGCCCGTACGTTCGCCGGGGTCATCGGGGCCAGGGTCACCTCGGCGAAGTCCACGTCGGCGAGCCAGTCGTGCCGTACCGCCGAGGGGCGGGAGGTGACCAGCCAGCGGTTGTCGGGGTAGGCGGTGATGAGGTCGGCGAGCCAGTCGCGGGCCCGTGGCCGTTCCGCCTCGGGTATCTCGTCGATGCCGTCCACCAGCACCAGGGCCCGTCCGTCGCGCAGCACCCGCCCGGTCCAGCCGTCGGGGTCCTCCCCGGACAGCGGTGTGCCGGCCAGGAACTCGGAGGGCGCGGGGAGCCGCTCGCCGTTGCGGGTGAGGGTGCGCAGCGGCAGTACGTACGGGATGTGGCCCGGGCCGGCCGGCTCGCGGGCGGCGGCGACGGCCAGCCACTGGATGAGGGTGGTCTTGCCGGATCCGGCCTCACCGCGCAGCAGGACCCGCCGGTACTCGGTCAGGATCGCGTCCGCGGGCAGCAGGCCCCCTCCAGGGACCGGGGCCGGGGCGGGAGCCGTACCCGGCGCGGGGGCCGGGGCCGCCCGGTCGACCTCCAGGCTCACGTACGCGGCGTCCAGCGGCCAGCGGGAGGACCCGGGGGCCAGGTCCAGGCCGAAGATGGTGAGCGTGCTGTGGCGCCGGGCGAGGTAGTCGAGGTAGCGGCGCTCGAAGGCGGTGTCGCGGCCGTCCTGGCGGGGGACGCGGGTGAGCACCTCGTCCACCTTGGTGATCAGCTCGCCCTGGCGGCGGCTCTGTTCGACGAGGGTGGCGGCCACGAAGGTGGAGCGCTGCGTGAAGAAGTTCAGGATGTGCAGGCAGGCCAGCTCCAGCACGCGCCGGTAGAAGAGCTCGGCGTCGTAGGACAGGCCCCGGTAGGGCGCCGCGTCCCGTAAGGCCCGGGCGAAGGCCTCCGGACCCAGCCGGACGGCCTCCAGGTCGGTCAGGGTGATGTTGCCCAGGCAGTGGAGGGTGGCGGCGAGGGCGGCGGCCACGCCCGCCTCCTCGCCCGGTGGCAGGGGGCGCTCGCCGGGGGCGTCCAGCGCCTCCGCGACCAGCTTGTCGGCCAGCTTGCGCAGGTCCGGGCCGGACAGGACGCGCTGCTCGCGCAGGGAGACGTACGAGGAGATCCGCACGGGCCGGTCCACGAGGCCGGCTCCCGCGCCCTCGCCCCGGAAGAGCTTCTTGACGAGGGGGGTCACGACCCCCGAGGCCAGCCGGATCACCGCCACCGATGCGTCCACGGGCGTGAGCGTAGCCAGGGCGGGGTGCAGGTTGCAGGTCTTTGGTCCCGGAGTGGCCCGCGGAGGTCCCGCGCCGGTGACAAGCCGCACAGGGCAAATCGGGCCTACTAGGAACTTTCGTAGATCCAATGGTCCGATTTGCCCTACCCCGAGCCCAGTAAGTAGGCGGTCAACAGGTCAGCCGGCCCTCTGCTCACCTACGAGCCCCGGTAGTAAGAGCGGGGTTTGGGGAAGCCGGGGGGCACGGGTTACCAAGGGTGGGCTCGCCGCCCCGAACGGGTCGCGAACCGTCCCTGTCCCCGGCCCCGGAGGTCTCCTTCATGTCCGCGAAGCGCGTCAGCACCCGTCGTACCCGTATCGCCATCGGCGCCACCGCCCTCGGTGCGGCCCTGGCATTCGGGGCCGGGACGACCGCCGCGTTCGCCGACACGACCCAGACCGCCCTGACCGGTACCGCCGAGCTGGTCGCCGCCCAGGCCAAGGCCCAGGCCGACGCCGTCGCCGCGAAGCCGGCGGTCGTCGCCTGGGAGAAGCCGGTCGACAAGTACACGCTGTCCGCGACCTTCGGCAAGGGCGGCAGCATGTGGTCCAACAAGCACTCCGGCCAGGACTTCGCCGTCCCGGTCGGCACCCCGGTCGACGCCGCCTCCGCGGGCACCGTCGTCAAGGCCGGCCCCAACGGCGGCGGCGACGGTCCGGCCTACGGCAACGCCATCGTGATCAAGCACGCCAACAACACGTACTCGCAGTACGCGCACCTCTCGAAGATCAAGGTCAAGGTCGGCCAGAAGGTCACCAAGGGCCAGCAGATCGCCCTGTCGGGCAACACCGGCAACTCCAGCGGCCCGCACCTGCACTTCGAGATCCGCACCACCCCGAACTACGGCTCCGCCGTGAACCCGGTGGCCTTCCTGCGCGCGGCCGGCGTCACCGTCTGACCCGGACCCGCAGCCCCGCACGACCCGCACGACCCGAAAGCCCCGGACCCGACCAGGTCCGGGGCTTTCGGGTCGGATCAGATGATCCAGGCGTGGCTCGGCATGCCCAGGGAGTCGAGCTTGCCGGAGTCCAGCACCGCGACCTGCTCGGGGCTCAGCACCTTGTTCCAGATCCGGATCCGGTCGAGCGATCCGACGAGCGAGCCGCTCCAGATGCCGTGGTGGCGCGACCGGCCCAGCTGCACCGGACCGGGGCCCGGCCAGATCCCGCTGATCTGGGCCGCTCCCGCGAGCTTGTCCTCGACGTAGAGGGCGATCGTCTTCTTGTCGGCGTCGTACGTGGCGGTCAGCTGGGTCCACTTGTTCACCGCGCCGGGAGCGTCCACGACCACCTGCTGCACGGTGGCGTCGGCGCCCTTGTCGCCGGTCTGGACGCGGAACACCCAGGAGGGCTTGCCGTTCACCGACTCGAAGCCCAGCTCGAAGGAGTACGAGTCCCCGTCGCCCTGGCTGATCGCCATGCGGGAGCCGTTCTCGACGACGGTGTAGAGGCGCGTGGTGACGCTGAAGCTCTTCGTGACGTCCACGGCCTGTTCGGAGCCCTGGGCGAAGGAGTTCGGGCCGCCCTTGAAGCGGACCTCGTCGCGCTCGCCCATCTTGAACAGCGCGGCGTCCGGGGCCATCGCGAGCTGCACCGGGGATCCGCCGGGCACGCGGTCGCGCAGCAGGGTGGGGTCGCCCGCCACCGTCGGGGACTTGTCCTCCGGGCTCTTCGAGGGGCTCGGGGAGTCCGAGGCCGCCACCGGGGGCTTGTCGTCCTTCGGCTTGTCGTCCGAGCCGCCGGCGAAGAACAGGTAGCCCCCGCCCGCGAGGAGGACCACGGTGACGGCCCCGCCGATGATCGACAGCATCTTGCGGCGCGAGCGCTGCGCCTCGCTGCGGTCGGCCATCGCCTGCCAGTCCGGCTGCGAGGGCTGCGAGGGCTGCGAGGGCTGCGAGGCTTGGGCGAAGGCCGGCTCCTGGTGCCGCGCCGGTCCGCCGAAGGTCGTCGGCTCGCCGAAGGCCGGCTCCCCGAAGGCCGGTTCCCCGAACGCGCCCGGTGCGCCGGGCTGCGGCTGCGCCGAGTACGGGTTCGGCTGCCCCGGCTGCGGGTACCCGTAGCCGGCCCCGGGTATCTGGCCCGGCGGGTATCCGTATCCGCCGGGCCCCGTCGCGGGGTTCGGCTGGGGGTTGTGGGGGCGATCCGTACCTTCAGTCATGGCACGGATGCTAAGACATCGGGCCCAGGCTGCGAACGGCCTGGTCGCCTACTGCTGCGGCTTGACGACCGGGAAGCTGCCCGTCGCCGTCGGCGCGTGCTCCGGGAGCCACAGCACCGCCACCGCGCCCGCCGCCGCGCCCTCGCGGTCGAAGCCGCCCGGGGCCGCCACGTTACGGAACGTCAGCCGCGCGCCCAGCACCCGCGCCTGGCCCTCCGCGATGGTCAGTCCCAGCCCGTGCCCGACCCCCGCGCGGTCCGTCGACCCGGTGCGGAACCGGCTCGGCCCCTCCCGCAGCAGCGCCTCGGGGAAGCCCGACCCGTGGTCCCGTACGCGCACGACCCGGCCCTCGATGTCCACCTGCACCGGAGGGCGCCCGTACCGCGCGGCGTTGGCGAGCAGGTTGCCCAGGATCCGCTCCAGCCGCCGCGGGTCGGTGCTGACGACCTCGTCCGCGACGACCCGTACGGTCGCCTCCGGCATCAGCGCCGCGACCCGGCGGCTCACGAACTCGCCGAGCGCCACGTCCTGGAGCTCGGCGCGCTCGGAGGCACTGTCCAGCCTGGCCACCTCCAGCACGTCCTCGACCAGGACCCGCATGGCCTGCGCCCGGTCCCGTACGAGCTCGGTCGGACGGCCCGCGGGCAGCAGTTCGGCCGCCGTGAGCAGGCCCGTCACCGGGGTCCGCAGCTCGTGCGCGATGTCCGCGGTCACCCGCCGCTCGGCCTCCAGCCGCTGCTGGAGCGCGTCCGCCATGGCGTCGACCGCCCGCGCGAGGTCGTCGGTCTCGTCCCGTACGACGCCTCCGACCGCGTCCCGCACCCGTACCTCGGGATCCCCGTGGGCCACCCGCTGCGCGGCGGCCGCGGCCTTGCGCAGCCGGCGCGAGATCTGCCCGCCGATGAGGACGCCGAGCGCGGAGCCGCCGATCACGACGGCGAGGGAGCCGACGACCAGGGCCCGGTCCAGGTCGCGCACCATGTTGGCGCTCTCCCGGAACTGCGTGTGCAGCGACAGCACCTGCCCGTTGCCGAGCGGTACGGCGGCCCACACCTCCGGGAGCCCCTTCGGGTTGTCCTGGATGTAGGTGCCGCGCCGCCCCGAGCGCGCCTTCTCGCGCAGCTCGGCGGGCAGGTCGGGGTCGTTGAGCTTGGCCCCCATCGGGGGTTTGCGCCCGGCCTCGGCATTGCGGGAGATGAACTGCACCCGGTCGAGCTGTACCTCGCGGGCGCTCTCCAGCATCGACACCCGGGCAGCACTGTGCACCACCAGGCTCAGCGCGAGCGCGGTGAGCGCGCCCACGGTGGTGATGGCGAGGGTGATCTTCCAGCGGATGCCGGTGCGGAGGGTGAACCGCTTCATTGCCTTCGGGGCCTCAGGCCTTCAACTTGTAGCCGAAGCCCCGGACCGTCTCGATCCGGTCCTGACCGATCTTGGTGCGCAGCCGCTGTACGTGGACGTCCACCACCCGGGTGTCGCCGCCCCAGTCGTAGTCCCAGACCCGCTCCAGCAGCCGGTCGCGCGAGAGCACGGTGCCGGGCGCGGAGGAGAACTCCAGCAGCAGCCGCATCTCGGTCGGGGTCAGTGCCACGGCGGCGCCCGCCTTGCGGACCTCCATGCCCTCGGTGTCGACCTCCAGGTCGCCGAAGGCCAGGACCCCGCGCTCCTCGGAGCCGGCCTCGTCGCCGCCGGAGCCGCCGTTCTGCGGTCCGCCGGCGTGGCCGAAGCGGCGCAGGACCGCGCGGATGCGGGCGACGAGCACCGAGCCGTCGAAAGGCTTGGTGACGTAGTCGTCGGCGCCCGCCTCCAGGCCCAGCACCACGTCGATGGAGTCGGCGCGCGCGGACAGCATGATCACCGGGACGGTGGACTCGTCGCGGATGCGCCGGCACAGGCTGACGCCGTCCATGCCGGGCACCATCACGTCGAGCAGCGCGATGTCGGGCCGGTCGGCGCGGAAGGACTCCAGGCCGGACAGCCCGTCGGGCATGGCGGTGACCACGAACCCGTCGCGCTCCAGCGCCAGGGTCGTGGCCTCGCGGATGACGTCGTCGTCCTCCACGAACAGGACATGGGTCTCGGCCATGCGGAAGCCTCGCCTTTAGTTCTTGGTGATGGCCGGAGCGGGTGCCACGCCGCCGTCGACCACGTTGCTGTAGTCCGAGTGGACCCGGTCCTGCTCGGTGAACATCTCCCCGCTCCAGCGGTAGGTGATCACGTCCTCGCCCGACGGGTAGGCGAGCGCGTCGCTCTTCCCGTAGACCGGCTTGTTGACCACGAGGGCGCCGCGGTCGATCTCCGCGTAGACGGGCGGCTGCTCGTCCGAGAAGACATTCTCGTACTTCCCGTCGTCGGCCCGGTACACGTACGAGCCGCGGCCCAGTGCGTCGGCGCACGACAGGACGTTGACGACGATGTCCACGGCCGAGCTGCCGGTGAGCTTCCCGTAGCTGACGTCGACCGGGTACTCCTTGCCCGTGCAGGGCTTGAGGTCGCGCTTGATCTCTGCGCTCACCTTGGGGTCGGCCTTGAGCAGCGCGATCGGGTCGACCTTCTTCGCGGGCTGGGCGGAGGAGGCCGGGGCGTCGGCCGAGGGGGCGGCGGTCGGCGGGGTGCTCTTGGCCACGGACTCGGTGCGGGCGGGGCCGCCGTCGCGCAGGCCGGTGCCCCCGGTGGAGCATCCGACCGCGAACAGCACTGTGCCGACGAGGACGACCGTCCCCGTCGACACCAGTACCAGCGAGCTTCTACCGCTCAGGCATTGGCCATTCAGGCCGCGCACCGCTCACGCCCCTCGTACCGGATGGTGTGGTCACCGCGTTCGAGCGCGCGCATGTCCAGGTCCCGGCTCTCCAGCTCCTGCCGGAGGCGGGCCAGCGCGCGGTGCAGAGTGCTCTTCACGGTTCCCGCCGACATGCCGAGCGCCGCGGCCGTCTCCTCGGTGCTCATCTGCTCCCAGTGTCGCAGCACGACCACGCTGCGCTGCTTGGGCGCGAGCACCTTGAGGATGTCCATGAGCAGGGCGCGGTCGGCGCGCTGGTCGGAGCCGTCCTCGACGGAGGCGTCGGGCAGCTGCTCGGTGGGGACCTCTTCGAGCTTGCGGGCGCGCCACCACTCGGTACGGGTGTTGATCATGACCCGGCGCAGGTAGGCGTCGGCGAGGGACTTGTCGGCGATGCCGTCCCAGCGGCCGTAGGTGCGCACGAGGGCGGTCTGCAGGAGGTCCTGCGCGTCGGTGGGGTCCGGGACCAGGCGCCGGGCGCTGCGCAGCAGCGCGTCCTGCCGAGTGCGTACGTACTCCTCGAATTCGAGTACCTCGCCGTGCGCCGTGTGCGCCATCTCAGACCGCCTCCGTACCGACCGACCAACCCGCGTCCTCTGCCTTACGGATTCGAAAGTACGGAGGCGTTGTCACGGGCCTGTGCGGACCAGCCTTCGGTGGGCGCACGGACACCCATAGGTTGTGTAACAGCACCCGTGAGCTGGGGTTTCGCGGACATAAGCGGAATCTTCGAGTCAGCTTCCAGTCAGCTTCGAGCGGGCTCCGAGCCGGTGGCGGCTCCGCTCTGCGGAAGCCGGTACATGCCCTGCGCCAGCGGCTCCACCAGCCCGTCGGCGACCAGACCGTCCAGCGCCCGGGCGCGCTGCACCGGCTCGTCCCACACCGTGTCGAGCAGCGCCTGCGGAACCGCGCCGACCGCCTCCCGCAGCACCGCGAGGAGCCTGCCGCGCACCTGCCGGTCGGTCCCGGCGTACGTCTGCCCGCGCCGCGGCGGTCCCTCGTGCGCCGGCTTCCCGGCGAGCCGCCACGCGCACAGTCCGGCCACCGGGCAGCGGGCGCAGTCCGGGCTCTTGGCCGTGCACACCAGGGCCCCGAGCTCCATGGAGGCCGCGGCCCAGCGGGCAGCGGTGTCCTCGTCCCCGGGCAGCAGCTCCCGGGCCAGGCGCCGCTCGGCCGCGGTGGTGGCGTTCGGCGGGTACTCCACTCCCGTGGCGGTGCGCGCGAGGACCCGGCGGACGTTGGTGTCGAGCACGGCGTGCCGCTGCCCGTACGCGAAGGAGGCCACGGCGGCCGCCGTGTACTCGCCGATCCCGGGCAGCGCGAGCAGCTGCGCGTGCTCCCGCGGTACGTCGCCCCCGTGCCGCTCCGTTATCGCGACGGCCGCGCCGTGCAGGCGCAGGGCCCGGCGCGGGTACCCGAGCCGCCCCCAGGCCCGTACGGCCTCCCCGGAGGGCTCGGCCGCCAGGTCGGCGGGCCGGGGCCACCGGGCGAGCCACTGCTCGTACACGGGCAGGACGCGGCTGACCGGGGTCTGCTGGAGCATGAACTCGCTGACCATGACCCCCCAGGGGCCGGCCTCGGGGCGGCGCCAGGGCAGGTCGCGGGCGTGCTCGTCGAACCACGCGATGACGGGGGAGTGCAGCGCGTGCGCGGAGTGCTGGGATACGGGTGCAGTCATGGCAGACGGCATCCTGGCACGTTTCGGGCCTGCCGCGCGGGGCCCGGGCCGGTGAACCAGACAGCGGCGCGGCCGCCGCTCGCCCGCATGGCGGTGGTGATCGTACTGATAGGACCGGTCAGCAGCAGTACGACGAGGGCGGCGAGCGAACCGCCGAGCAGCAGGCCCATCGCGACGTCGTGCGGGTAGTGCACCCCGACGAAGACGCGGGAGAGGGCCATCAGGAGCGCGAGCGGCACGGTCAGCAGGGCGAGCCGGCGCACGGCCAGGGCGAGCGCGACGGCGGCGGCGCCGGCGATGGCGGCGTGGTTGCTGGGGAAGGACCAGTCACCGGAGGGCGGACACGGGACCAGCGAGGCCGCCGCCCCGGCCACGGCCCGGCAGGGCCGCTCCTCGTCCACGGTGGACTTCACGACCTCGGAGGCGACGTAGGCGATGGCGGTGGCCAGCGGCGCCACGACGGCGAGGGCGACGGCCCGGGGGTCGGGGCTGCGGCGGGCCCGCCACCACGCGGCCACGAAGAGCAGGCCGAAGAAGAGGAGCCCGTACTCCGTCCAGACCTCGACGGCCGACTGCACCCAGGCGGGTGTGGAGTGGGCGAAGTCGGTGATGTCGCGATAGAGGTCAGAACTGTCCATGGTCACCGAGAGTACTCAAAGCGGATTAATGACTTTGTGAGGTGAACGGCTGGTTCTGATCGCTCGTCAGTCCACTCGCAGGATGATCATCGCCAAAACAAGCCGGGTGCGCGGCATGTGGGGCACGGATCGCGCCGCGAATTCTCGTAAGGTTCCGTTCGTGGGATCTCTGCGCAATCCGGTCGGGCCGCTCCCCTCCTCCATCTACTGGCGACGGAGGGCTGTGCTGGCGTCCGTTGCCGCGCTCCTCGCGCTCCTCGCCGTATGGACCGTCAGTTCCGGCGGGGGCAAGACGAGTACGAACGGCAAGGGCGAGAGCGGCCCCAACCCCGTCACCTCGATCACCCCGGGCCCCTCGGGCAGTGGCCCGGCGATCAGTCAGGCCCCGGGCGGCCGGGCGGAGTCGGGCACCGGCTCCGAGGGCGGCAGCGGTGGCGGCGGCTCCGCGGGCGCCGGCAAGAACGGCGAACCGGGCGGCGGCACGGGCTCCGGCGGCGCGGGCGGATCGGGTTCCGCTTCCGGTGGCGGCGGTTCGGCCCAGGTCCCGGCCGACTCCCCGCTGCCCACCTGCGCGATGGGCGCGGTGCAGTGGGAGGTCAAGAGCGTGAAGAACGAGTACGAGGCGAACGAGAAGCCCCGCCTCGAACTCCTGGCCCGCAACGTCTCCGGCACGACCTGCAAGGTCGATCTCGGCCCGAGGCAGGCGGTACTGACCATCCTTCAGGCGACGACCAGCAAGGCCGTCTGGTCTTCGGCGGACTGCCCTGCGGGCGCGGGCAACGTCTTCTTCCGCGTCCCGGCGCAGGGCGAGACGAAGCAGTCCCTGGAATGGGACCGCCGCTTCAGCGCGGCGGACCAGTGCGCCACGCCTCCGGCGGGGTCCGCGGCTCCTGACACCTACGTGGTCGAGGTCAAGTCCCCGGGCATGCCGGTGGCCCGCACCTCGTTCGTCCTGAAGCAGGACTGAAAGGTCAGCAGGACTGAAGGGTCAGCAGGACTGAAGGGTCAGACGTAGCGTTCCAGGATCGAGGACTCCGCCAGGCGGGACAGGCCCTCGCGGACGCTGCGCGCACGCGCCTCGCCGACGCCGTCGACCGTCTGGAGGTCGTCCACCGACGCGGCCAGCAGCTTCTGCAGGCCGCCGAAGTGCTCCACCAGCCGCTCGATGATCGCCCCCGGCAGCCGCGGAACCTTCGCAAGCAGCCGGTAGCCCCGCGGGGACACCGCCGAGTCCAGGGTCTCCGGCGAGCCTGTGTAGCCCAGCGCCTTCGCCACGATCGCCAGTTCCAGCAGCTCGGGGTGGGTCAGCGCGTCCAGTTCGAAGAGGGCCTCGTCCACCGTGCGGGAACGCTTCGCCGTCGGCTCCGGAACGTAGTCCCGGATCACCAGCTCCCGCTCCTGCTCGATCCCGACCGTCAGCTCGTCCAGCTGGAGGGACAGCAGTCGCCCGTCCGTGCCCAGTTCGACCACGTACTCGGCGATCTCGGTCGCGATCCGGCGCACCATTTCCAGCCGCTGGGCGACCGCCGTCACGTCGCGGACCGTCACCAGGTCCTCGATCTCCAGCGCCGACAGCGTGCCCGCGACCTCGTCGAGGCGCAGCTTGTACCGCTCCAGCGTGGCGAGCGCCTGGTTCGCCCGGGACAGGATCGCCCCGGACTCCTCCAGCACGCGCCGCTCGCCGTCCACGTACAGCGCGATCAGCCGCATCGACTGCGAGACCGAGACGACGGGGAAGCCGCACTGCTTCGAGACGCGGTCCGCCGTGCGGTGCCGGGTGCCGGTCTCCTCCGTGGGGATCGACGCGTCCGGCACCAGCTGCACGCCGGCCCGCAGGATCTTGGTGATGTCCTTGTCGAGGATGAGCGCGCCGTCGAGCTTGCACAGCTCGCGCAGGCGGGTCGCCGTGAACTCCACGTCCAGCACGAAGCCGCCGGTGCACATCGAGTCGACCGTCTTGTCCATGCCGAGGACGATGAGCCCGCCGGTGTTGCCGCGGACGATCCGTTCCAGCCCGTCACGCAGCGGCTGACCAGGTGCGACCGCGCTCAGCGAGGCACGCATCATGGCCTCCTGCTTGGAGCTCGCGCCCGACTTTCCGGATGCTGCTGCCCCGTCCTTGGCTGCCACTGCACTCCTCCGGTCGCGGGTTGTGCCGCCTGCGTACGGCCGGGCGGACCAGCACAAAGTCTACCGGCGCGCACTGCGGCCCCGCCGAGCGTTGGCGCAGGCGCCCGCCACGGGGCCCCGTACGGACCTGCTGAGCTGCTACTCCGCGTCGCGTTCCCGGGCCGGAGTGCGGGACCGGCCGCGCGGCAGGGCCCGTAGCGCATCGCCCATGTCGGCGACCTCCGTGACCTTCATGCCGGGCGGCACCTTCCCCGGATCCACCGGCACCAGGGCGTGCGTGAACCCCAGCCGGTGGGCCTCCGCGAGGCGCCGCTGTACGCCCGTCACGCGCCGCACCTCGCCGGCCAGCCCGACCTCGCCGATGGCGACGAGGTTCTTCGGGAGCGGGACGTCGCTGGCGGCCGAGGCCAGCGCCAGCGCGATGGCCAGGTCGGCGGCCGGCTCGGTCAGCTTCACCCCGCCCACGGTCGCGCTGTAGATGTCGCGCTTGCCGAGCGCGGTGATCCGGCCGCGCTGCTCCAGCACGGCCAGCATCATCGAGACGCGGGAGGTCTCCAGACCCGAGGTGGTCCGGCGGGGCGAGGGGATCTGCGAGTCCACCGTCAGCGCCTGCACCTCGGCGACCAGCGGGCGCTTGCCCTCCAGGGTCACCGTCAGGCAGGTCCCCGGCACGGCCTCGGCGCGGCGGGTCAGGAACAGCCCGCTCGGGTCGGCGAGCCCGGTGATGCCCTCGTCGTGCAGCTCGAAGCAGCCGACCTCGTCCGTGGCCCCGTACCGGTTCTTCACGCCGCGCACGAGGCGCAGCCGCGCGTGCCGGTCGCCCTCGAAGCTGAGCACGACGTCCACCAGGTGCTCCAGCAGCCGGGGTCCGGCGATGGCCCCGTCCTTGGTGACGTGCCCGACGAGCAGCGTGGCCATCCCGCGCTCCTTGGACGCGCGGATCAGCGCCCCGGCCACCTCCCGCACCTGGGCCATGCCGCCGGGCGCGCCGTCGATCTCCGGGGAGGCCACGGTCTGTACGGAGTCCAGGACCAGCAGGGACGGCTTCACCGCGTCGAGGTGGCCCAGTACGGCGGACAGGTCGGTCTCGGCGGCGAGGAAGAGGTGGTCGCTGAGCGCGTTGATCCGGTCGGCCCGCAGCCGCACCTGGCTCGCCGACTCCTCGGCGGTGACGTAGAGCGTGCGGTGCTCGTCGGTGGCCGCCTTCGCCGCGACGTCGAGCAGCAGCGTCGACTTGCCGACGCCCGGCTCGCCCGCGAGCAGGACGACGGCGCCGGGCACCAGGCCGCCGCCGAGGACGCGGTCGAGCTCGGACACGCCGGTGCTGCGGGCGGTCGCGGTGCGGCTGTCGACCTGCGCGATCGGGACCGCGGCGGACGAGACCCGGCCGGCCGCGGTGGTCCGGACGGCGGGCGCGCCGCCGATCTCCTCGACGGTGCCCCAGGCCTGGCACTCGGGGCACCGGCCGAGCCACTTGGCGGTGGAGTACCCGCACTCGGTACAGCGGTAGGACGGCCGGTCCTTGGCGGATGAGCGAGATGTACGGGCAGCCATGCGCCCCACGGTAGCCGCCGGTACCGACAGCGCCGTGGCGGGCGGCGTCAGGGGTGAAGTCAGCGCGGTACCGATCTGTTCACCCATAAGGGCTAATTGTGGTGAAGGCTTCCAGGGGGTAAGCGGCATGCCGCCTACGGTCGCCAGGTGAACAGCAGCAACCAATCGCACCCCGCATCGCGCACCGGCGCACACCGGGCGCACGGGCGCACGCGCCGCGAGGGGCACTCGACGGAGCAGCCGCCCCCCTTCCGGCACGAGCCCTACCTCGACGGCCTGTTCACGTACTGCCTCTCGGTCCTCTGCGACCACGACACCGCCACCGACGTGCTCGGCGACGTGCTGGCCGTGGCCGAGCGGCACCCGGGGCGGTGTCCCGACGAGGGGGACCGGCGCGCCTGGCTGTACGCGCTGGCGCGCTGGGCCTGCCTGCGCCGGCTCGCCGAGCAGCGGCGCGCCAGGCAGGGGGCGCATTCCGCCCGGCGTGCGCCGGAGCGCACGGACCCGGGGTGTGCGCCGGAGGCGCCGAGCGCCCACCGGCTCCTTGACGTCAGCGCCTACCGCCGTACCGAGCTCGCCCGCCTCGCCTGGCCCGAGGCCGCCGGGACCACGCCCGGGCAGCGCGAGGCCCTCGAACTCGCCGTCCGCCACCGCCTCGGGGTGTCCGAACTCGCCGCCGTCCTCGGTACGGCCCAGCCCGCCGCCCGCGAGCTGCTGACCGGAGCCGCCTGCGAGGTGGAGCGCACCCGCGCCGCCCTCGCCGTCGTGGAGACGGGCAACTGCCCGACCGTGTCCCGGCTCACCGGCGACGGCGGCGACGGCGCGGTCCTGCTGTCCACCAGCCTGCGCGCCGAGCTGGTCCGGCACGTCGACGACTGCCCGCGCTGCCGACGCGTCGCCGAGCGGGTCGGGGCCGGCGGGCCCTGGCCGGGCTCCGGCGGGGTCGACACCGCCGCGCTGCCGCTGGTCCCGGCACCCCGTACGGCCGTGCACGCCGCGATGCTCCGCTCCGGTCGGCGCCGCGGAGCCGGCCCGCGCTTCGACCGGACCGGCTTCCCGATGGACCCCAAGGACCGCGCGGCCCGCCGCGACCGGATGCGCACCCGGGCCGTGACCACCACGGTGGTCGCCACCGTCGTCGCGGCCCCCGTGCTCGCGCTCTGGGCCGCCTACCGCGGGGCCCCCAGCACCGGGGAGCCCGTCGGCGGCGGCTCCGCCCGGATCTCCGCGAGCGAGTCGGAGATGCCGCTGCCGCGCACCGACGGCCGCCCGCTGGCGGCGTACGAGAACGCGGGCAACGCCGCCGTCACCACCGGCGGCCCCGGCTTCGCCGCGGGCAGCGCCGCGCCCGACGTGTCCGTCGAGGTGATCAGCACCGGGCCGCCCGCCACCCCCGACCGCTCCGGCCCGGGCGCCCCCGGCCGGCTCGCCGTGGCCGCTTCCTCCCACGGCGCGACCACCCTGCTCACCCTCAGCGCCTCGGGCGACGCGCCGGTGGACTGGCGGCTGTGGTCCGACGCGCCGTGGCTCCGGGCGAGCCGGACCTCGGGCACGCTGGTCCCCGGAGAATCGGCCACCCTACGGATCGACGTGGACCCCGAGGCCCAGCCCGTCGGGGAGTGGACGGCCCACGTAGGCATCGAGCCCGGCGGCGCCGTCGTCTCCATCCGCGGCCGCGGCCGCCCGGCACCGACGCCCACGCCGACCGCGCCGGCGTCCCCGACGCCGACCCCCACGCCGACCCCGACTCCCACCTCGACGCCGCCGCAGTCGCCCACGCCGACCCCGACGGCGACGCCCACCCCGACGGGGTCAGAAGGAACGGTTTCCCCGAGCCCGGACACCTCCGCCTCGGGGTAGCCCCGTAGCCCGGTACCCGTCAGGCGGGCAGGACCGGGTCCGCCGGGTGGGGGGCCATCGGCAGCAGCGAGGACAGCCGCGCCTCGCACAGCTCCACCAGCGCCTCGTACCCCTCCTTGCCCATCAGCTCGGTCAGCTCGGCGCGGTAGGACACGTACACCGGCTTCCCGGCGCCGTGCGCGGACGTGGCCGAGGTGCACCACCAGTGCAGGTCGTGGCCGCCGGGGCCCCAGCCGCGCCGGTCGTACTCGCCGATCGACACCTGCAGCACGCGGGTGTCGTCCGGCCGGTCGATCCAGTCGTAGGTCCGCCGGATCGGCAGCTGCCAGCACACGTCCGGCTTGGTCTCCAGCGGCTCCTTGCCCTCGCGCACCGCCAGGATGTGCAGCGAGCAGCCGGCCCCGGCCGCGAACCCGGGCCGGTTCAGGAAGATGCAGGCGCCGTCCCAGCGCCGGGTCTGCTTCTCCCCGTCGTCGTCGTGCTGCGTCCAGCCGGTCTCGCTGCCGACGTCGTGGAACTGCCACAGCTCCGGCGTCAGCCGGGCCACGTGCTCCGCCACGCGCTTCTCGTCGTCCTCGTCGGAGAAGTGCGCGCCGAGCGTGCAGCAGCCGTCGTCGGCGCGCCCGGCCTGGATGCCCTGGCAGCCGCTGCCGAAGATGCACGTCCAGCGGGAGGTCAGCCAGGTCAGGTCGCAGCGGAAGACCTGCTCGTCGTCGGCGGGGTCGGGGAACTCCACCCACGCCCGGGGGAAGTCGAGGCCCTTCTCGTCACCGGCGACCGGGGCCTGGGCGGCGGCGCCCGCCTTCGTCTTGCTCTTGCTCTTGGACTTGGCCTTCTTCGTATTTGGCACAAACCCAAGCCTAAGGGCCCCTTACTCCACCCCTACGCGATCCGCGCAGTAGCGTTTCCCCCTATGAGACTCGGTGTCCTTGATGTGGGTTCGAACACGATCCATCTGCTGGTGGTGGACGCGCACCCCGGTGCGCGCCCGCAGCCGGCGCACTCGCACAAGGTGGAACTGCGGCTGGCGGAGCTCCTCGACGAGCACGGCGCGGTCACGCCCGAGGGCGTCGAGCGGCTCGTCTCGGTGATCGGCGGCGCGGTGCAGGCGGCCGAGGACAAGGGGTGCGAGGACGTACTCCCCTTCGCGACGAGCGCGGTGCGCGAGGCGACCAACGCCGACGAGGTGCTGGCCCGGGTCAAGGCCGAGACGGGCATCGACCTGCCGGTGCTCAGCGGCGGCGACGAGGCACGGCTGACGTTCCTGGCCGCCCGGCGGTGGTTCGGCTGGTCCGCGGGGAAGCTGCTGGTCCTGGACATCGGCGGCGGCTCGCTGGAGATCGCCTTCGGCAT
The DNA here is from genome assembly GCF_055604165.1 of Streptomyces sp. NPDC037242. Lineage (NCBI taxonomy): Bacteria > Bacillati > Actinomycetota > Actinomycetes > Kitasatosporales > Streptomycetaceae > Streptomyces > Streptomyces sp. NPDC037242. The sequence continues at coordinate 10,549 of NZ_JBVJUY010000010.1, read as the reverse complement.
CGACGAGGAACCGGACGCGGCCGTCTCCCTCCCGCTCGGCGCGGGCCGCCTGACGGCGGGCTGGCTCCCGGGCGACCCGCCGGACCCCGCCGACGTACGGGCGCTGCGCCGCCATGCGCGGGCCCAGATCGCGCGGACGGTCGGCGAGTTCAGCCGCTTCGGGACGCCGGACCGGGTCGTGGCGACGTCCAAGACGTTCAAGCAGCTGGCCCGGATCGCGGGCGCGGCACGTTCGGCGGACGGCCTGTACGTCCAGCGGGACCTGACGCGCAAGGCCCTGGAGGAGTGGGTCCCCCGGCTGGCGGCGATGACGACCTCCCAGCGGTCCGCGCTCCCCGGCGTGTCGGAGGGCCGCTCCTCGCAGCTCCTGGCCGGGGCGCTGGTCGCGGAAGGCGCGATGGACCTCTTCGGCGTCGACGAACTGGAGATCTGCCCCTGGGCCCTGCGCGAGGGCGTCATCCTGCGCCGCCTGGACCACCTCCCGGTCCCCCCGCCGTCCTGACGCGCGGCGACGGCGGGGCCGGGCACCGGAGGGATCCCGCCCCCGGTGGGGCGGGGCATCGGTACCCTGTCCCCGTGGCAAACCCAGTCCGGATCCCGAACGCGAAAGTCGCCCTCTCCACCGCCTCCGTGTACCCGGAGTCGACGGCGACCGCCTTCGAGATCGCCGCGCGCCTCGGCTACGACGGCGTCGAGGTCATGGTCTGGACGGACCCGGTCAGCCAGGACGTCGACGCCCTGCGGCGGCTCTCGGACCACCACCAGGTGCCGATCCTGGCCGTGCACGCGCCCTGCCTCCTGATCACCCAGCGCGTCTGGTCCACCGACCCCTGGACCAAGCTCCAGCGCGCCCAGGCCGCGGCCGAGCGCCTCGGCGCGTCCACCGTCGTCGTGCACCCGCCCTTCCGCTGGCAGCGGCAGTACTCCCGCGACTTCGTCAGCGGCATCTGGCGCATGGCCGACGAGACCGACGTCCGCTTCGCCGTCGAGAACATGTACCCGTGGCGCTACCGCGACCGCGAGATGCTCGCGTACGCGCCCGAGTGGGACGTGACGAAGGACGACTACCGGCACTTCACCGTCGACCTCTCGCACACCGCGACCGCCCGTACGGACGCCACCGCGATGATCGACCGGATGGGCGACCGGCTCGCCCACGTCCACCTCGCCGACGGGAACGGCTCCGCGAAGGACGAGCACCTCGTACCCGGCCGCGGTACACAGCCCTGCGCCGAGCTGCTGGAGCGCCTCGCCCGCACTTCCTTCGACGGGCACGTCGTGATCGAGGTCAACACCCGCCGCGCGATGTCCTCCGCCGAGCGCGAGGCCGACCTCGCCGAGGCGCTGGCCTTCACCCGCCTCCACCTCGCCGCGAACACCACCCCGGCGCCCCGCCCGTGACCGCCCCCGCGCAGCGCCCCCGCCGGGGACCCGGCCGGCCCCGGCAGGACGAGGCCGACGACGGTCCCGGCACGCAGGAGCGCATCCGCCTCGCCGCCCGCTCCGAGTTCGCCGAGCGCGGCTACGACAAGACCTCCGTACGCGGGATCGCCAAGGCGGCGGGCGTGGACCCCGCCCTGGTGCACCACTACTTCGGCAGCAAGGACGAGCTCTTCGCCGCCGCCATCGAGCTGAGCATCGAGCCGGCGCTCGTGGTCCCGGCGATCGTCGGCGAGGGACCCGAGGGGATCGGGGAGCGCCTCGCCCGCTACTTCCTGGGGATCTGGGAGAACCCGGTCAGCCGGGCCCCGCTGCTCGCCGTGATCCGGTCCGCGCTGACGCACGAGGCCGCCGCGAAGGTGCTGCGCGGCCTGATCCTGCGCCGGGTCCTGGAGCGCGTCGCCGCCGACCTCAACGTCCCCGACCCCACCTTCCGGGCCGAACTGGCCGCCTCGCACATGATCGGCATCGCCCTGCTGCGCTACGTCGTCCAGGTCGAGCCCCTCGCGTCCGCCGACCCGGAGGACATCGTCGCCCTGGTGGCACCGACCCTCCAGCGCTACCTGACCGAAGAGTGACCGAGGACCGAGCCCCCCGTCCCGGCATCCGGACCGCGTGTCCGGATCCCGGGCGGTGGGCGTAGCCTCGTAACCGAGCCATATCCGCAGTCGCGGCAGGCGTCAGACGCCGCCGCACACATGGGGAGTGAACCCGATGCCTGAGCTGAGGTCCCGCACCGTCACCCACGGCCGCAACATGGCGGGCGCACGTGCCCTTATGCGTGCGTCGGGCGTAGCGAGCGCGGACATCGGGAAGCCGATCATCGCGGTCGCCAACTCCTTCACCGAGTTCGTCCCGGGCCACACCCACCTGGCCCCGGTCGGCCGGATCGTCTCCGACGCCATCCGTGCGGCGGGCGCGATCCCGCGCGAGTTCAACACGATCGCGGTCGACGACGGCATCGCGATGGGCCACGGCGGCATGCTCTACTCGCTGCCCTCGCGCGACCTGATCGCCGACTCGGTGGAGTACATGGTCGAGGCGCACTGCGCCGACGCCCTGATCTGCATCTCCAACTGCGACAAGATCACCCCCGGCATGCTGATGGCCGCCCTGCGCCTGAACATTCCGGTCGTCTTCGTGTCCGGCGGTCCGATGGAGGCCGGGCAGGCCATCCTCGTCGACGGCACCGTCCGCAAGCTCGACCTGATCGACGCCATGGTCGACGCCTCCAACGAGAACGTCTCGGACGAGGACGTCCTGCGCATCGAGGAGAACGCCTGTCCGACCTGCGGGTCGTGTTCGGGCATGTTCACCGCCAACTCCATGAACTGCCTCGCCGAGGCCATCGGCCTCGCCCTCCCCGGCAACGGCTCGGTCCTCGCCACGCACACCGCCCGCCGCGCCCTGTACGAGGACGCCGGCCGGACCGTCGTGGAGATCACCAAGCGGTACTACGAGGACGGCGACGAGTCCGTCCTGCCGCGCAACATCGCCTCCCGCGAGGCCTTCGAGAACGCCATGGCGCTCGACATCGCCATGGGCGGCTCGACGAACACGATCCTGCACCTGCTGGCCGCGGCGCAGGAAGCGGGCCTGGACTACGACCTCAAGGACATCGACGCCGTCTCGCGCCGCGTCCCGTGCCTGTCCAAGGTCGCGCCGAACGTCGCGCCCGGCGGTACGTACTACATGGAGGACATCCACCGCGCCGGCGGCATCCCCGCGATCCTCGGCGAGCTGCACCGCGGCGGCCTCCTGAACAAGGACGTCACCTCCGTCCACTCGGACGGCCTGGAGGACTGGCTCGCGAAGTGGGACGCCCGCTCCGGCACGGCCAGCGACACCGCCATGGAGCTGTGGCACGCGGCCCCCGGCTGCGTGCGCTCCGCCACCGCCTTCTCCCAGTCCGAGCGCTGGGACACCCTCGACCTCGACGCCGAGGGCGGCTGCATCCGCTCCGTCCAGCACGCGTACTCCAAGGACGGCGGCCTCGCCGTGCTGCGCGGCAACATCGCCGTCGACGGGTGCGTCGTGAAGACGGCCGGCGTCGACGAGTCGATCTGGACCTTCGAGGGCCCGGCCGTCGTCTCCGAGTCGCAGGACGAGGCCGTCGAGAAGATCCTCCGCAAGGAGATCAAGGCGGGCGACGTGGTCGTCATCCGCTACGAGGGCCCGCGCGGCGGCCCCGGCATGCAGGAGATGCTCTACCCGACGTCCTTCCTCAAGGGCCGCGGCCTCGGCAAGGTCTGCGCGCTGGTGACGGACGGCCGCTTCTCCGGCGGCACCTCCGGCCTCTCCATCGGCCACGCCTCCCCGGAGGCGGCGGCGGGCGGCACGATCGCCCTGGTCGAGGACGGCGACCGGATCCGGATCGACATCCCGAACCGCTCCATCGAGCTGCTGGTCGACGAGGAGACCCTGGCGGCCCGCCGCGAGGCCCTCGGCGGCGTCTACGCGCCGAAGAACCGCGAGCGCAAGGTCTCGGCCGCGCTGCGCGCGTACGCGGCGATGGCCACCAGCGCCGACAAGGGCGCGGTCCGCGACGTGACCCGCCTGGGCTGACCCTTTCCGGGACCGTACGAACAAAGAACCCCGCCGGGATATCACCCCCGGCGGGGTTCTTCCGTACTACCAGGCGGGCGGGGTTGGTGGCGGGTACGGCGAAGAGGGTGCCGTCGGGGGCCGAGGTGAAGACTCGGCCGCGCCCCTCTCGACGCGTCCCTCGCACTGCTGCGCAGGCTTCGGGTCGCTGCGCCGGACTCCGTCCGTCGGCGGGTCGGGCGGCGCTACCCCCCGCCGTTCACCAGGCGGCGGGGTTGGTGGCGGGGACCGCGAACAGGGAGCCGTCGGGGGCCGAGGTGAAGACTCGGCCTTCGGCGGCGACGGGGGCGGGGAGGGTTGCCGCGAAGGTGCCGCCGCTTCCGCCCGCCATCCGGGGCTTCGTCTGGCCGGCCAGCCGGCCCACGGCCGCGTCGATGGCCAGCAGGCGGCCGTCCGCGGCCGCCAGGTAGACGCGCCCGTCGGCGAACACCGGCCGCGAGGCCACCGCCACGCCGGTCTCCAGCCGCCACTCCTCCTTTGCCGGGCCCACCGCCGCCAGCGCGCCCGTGGTCCCGAACACGTACGTCACCCCGTCCGGGCCCACCGTCGCCTCGGCCTCGAACAGCGGAGCCGACAGCCGTACCCGCTCCGCCGGGTGCGTCCCCGCCAGATCCACCCGTACGACCGCGCCGCTGCGCGCGTCCCCGTCCCGGTCCAGCAGGAACACCGCGCCGCGCGCGACCCCCACCGGCCGCAGCCGGCCCGTCGGCCGGGTCTGCCAGCGCACCGTTCCGCTCGCCGGGTCCACCGCCGAGAGCTGCGTGGTCCGGCCGCCCGCGTCGGGGGTGGCGACGTACACCACCGCCGGCTCCGACGGCCCGGCCCACCACACCGAGCCGACCCCGCCGAGCTGCTTCGTCCAGCGCACCGCCCCGTTCGCCGCGTCCAGCGCGGTGACGCCCCCGTCCGCCCCCGCGACCAGCACCTGGCCCCCGGCCGGTACGACGTGCGCGCCCTGCGGCAGGCCGCGGTGCCAGCGCTCCGCGCCCGTGGCCGGGTCCAGCGCTTGGAGCAGCCCGCTGCCCGGGGCCGCCGCGAGGACCAGCCCGCCCGCGTGCAGGGGAGTGCCGTCGGCCGCCGGGCGCGAGGCCGTTGCGGCGGCCCGTACGGACCACAGCACCGAGCCGTCCGCCGGGTCGAGCCGGGCCGCGGCCAGCCCCGGCCCGGCGCAGTACAGCGCCGCGGCCTCCCAGGAGCAGGCGGCGTTCCGCTCGCCCAGCGGTACCGCCCACGGGGCGAACGGCTTCGGCTTCGGCCCGGGCGCTTCCGGCGCGGTGCGCGGCCGCGAAGGTTCGTCCCCCGGCCCGGACCACAGGTACCCGCCGACCGCTCCGGCCGCGAGCAGCACCCCGAGGCCCGCCGCCAGGGCAGCCCGGGTCCGCCGCGACCGCGACCGCCCGGCGGCGGAGGGTTCCGCCGCGCCCCGGTCCCGCAGGTGCGTGGCCTCGTCGCCGGAGCCGCCCGGCCCGCCCCGCCCGCCCCGGCCGGCTCCGGCGAGCGGCCGCCTCGGCCGGGGGATGAAGGCCTGGGTGTCCTCGCCCGTCGGGTACGCGAGCGCCCGCATCTCCCCGATGAGCTCGTCGGCGGTGGGCCGCTCCGCCGGGTCCTTCGCAAGGCAGCGGGCGACGAGCGGCGCGAGCTTCGGCGGCAGTCCCGTCAGGTCGGGCTCGCCGTGCACCACCTGGTACGCCACGAGGTAGTGGCTGTCGGAGTCGAAGGGCCCCTGCCCGGTCGCCGCGTGCACCAGCACCGCGCCGAGGGCGAACACGTCGGCGGCGGTGCCGACCTCCCGGGGCCGCTGGAACTGCTCCGGCGCCATGAACGGCGGGGTCCCGATCAGCTTCCCGGTCTCGGTGCGCAGATCGCTGTCGGTCGGCCGCGAGATGCCGAAGTCGATGACCCGCACCCCGTCCGGTGCCATCAGTACGTTGCTGGGCTTCAGGTCCCGGTGCACCACGCCCGCCCGGTGGATGTCCCGCAGGGCCTCCGCCAGCCCGGCGGCGAGCCGGGCCAGCTCGGCGGGGTCGAGCACGCGCTCCCGTACGCGCTCGGCGAGGGTCGGGGCGTCGATGAACAGCGTGGCCATCCACGGCCGCTCGGCGTCCGGGTCCGCGTCCACGACGGGCGCGGTGAACGCCCCGCTCACCCGCCGGGCGGCGGTGACCTCCTGCCGGAAGCGGGCCCGGAACTCCGGATCGACCGCGTGCTCGGGGTGCACGATCTTGACGGCGAGTTTCAGCCCCGAACCGGAGGTGGCCAGGTGGACGACGCCCATGCCGCCGGAGCCGAGCACGGACTCAAGCCGGTACTGACCGGCGTATTCCGGAAATCCCACGTAGTCCGCGCGCAGCGAATGCACCGCTCACCACCCCCGCCGGAGCCTAGTCGATGGCCCGTAGGGATATCCAAGGTCCTGCTACCCTGCGCGAGTTGCGCAGAGTGACACCCAAGGGGGGAATTTCCACATGTCGCTTGAGAACGATTCAAGCCAAGTACAGAGCCTTGCCGAGACCTCCGGATTCCCGCGGTATCCGGTCGCGCCCGGCTACCGCCTGAACGTCCGCAGCGGTCCGGGGACCAACTACTCCGTCGTCGACGTGCTGCCGCTCGGCGCGACCGTCGGCATCCGCTGCCAGTGCTCCGGCACGACCGTCTCGGGCCCGTACGGCACCACCGACATCTGGGACTGCATCGGCAACGGCCAGTTCGTCTCCGACGCGTACGTGAAGACCGGCAGTGACGGCTACGTCGCCACCCGCTGCGCCTGACGTTCGGCCCTGACCGGCCGGCCCCGGCGGGGGATAATCGCTGACGTGAGCGACGACCAGCGAGACCAGACCCCCGCCGAGCCGGCCCAGGCCCAGGGCCCGGCCCAGGCCGCGGCCCCCGCGGGCCCGGAGCCCGAGCCGATCCGGTTCTTCGGCACCACCTGGGTGAACCACGACGGGGGCTACGCCCTGCGGCGCGCGGCCGTCGCCGTCGGCGCGCTGACGACCGCCGTCGCCGCCGCGGTCCTGCTGCGCCTGTCCTACGAGGGCCTGGAGATCGGCAACGTCGGCCCCTTCCTCAGCATCTCCGTCGTCATCCTCTTCGCGATCGCCAGCTCCATCGCCTTCGCCAAGACCTGGGACTCCTTCAGCCGCCGCCACGCCCCGTCCTCCGACGAGGCCGCCCTCAAGGGCCTCAAGGCGATCGGCTTCATCGGCAGCCTCATCGCGTACTTCCTGCGCTGCCTGGTCGAGGCACCGGGCGAGAAGCTGCGCCGCGCCGAGTACGAGCGCGCCGTGGCCGAGTACGCCCGCCGCCGCAGCTCCCGTACGGGCAACCCGGCGGCCCGCCGCCCCAAGCGCAAGAAGTAGCGCGGGCGCGGAGCCGGGAGAAACCCAGGCGCACCCCTCCGGGCGATTGACGCCCCGGCACAGCCGGGAGCATTATTCATCACATGATGAATAACCGGTCCGAGCGCGAGCCGGGAGCCCAGGGCCCCGCCGTACGCGCCTTCGACCTCACCGTCCGCCGCGGCACCGGCCGCACCCCCCGCACCGTCATCGACGGCATCGGCTTCGACGTCCCCCGCGGCCGCATCACCGGCCTCCTCGGCCCCTCCGGCTGCGGGAAGTCCACCCTCATGCGCGCCATCGCCGGCACCCAGGCCCACGTCACGGGCACCCTCGACGTCCTCGGCCGCCCCGCCGGCCACCCCGAGCTCCGCCACCGCATCGGCTACGTCACCCAGGCGCCCTCCGTCTACGACGACCTCACCGTCCGGCAGAACCTCGACTACTTCGCCGCGATCCTCGACCCCGGCCGCGCCGCCGCGGAACGCCGCCACGCCACCGTCACCCGCGCCATCGCCGACGTCGACCTCGCGAGCCACGCCACCGCCCTCGCCGGCAACCTCTCCGGCGGGCAGCGCAGCCGCGTCTCCCTCGCGGTCGCCCTGCTCGGCACCCCCGAGCTCCTCGTCCTCGACGAACCCACCGTCGGCCTCGACCCCGTCCTGCGCCGCGACCTGTGGAACCTCTTCCACGACCTCGCCGCCACCCGCGGGGCCACGCTCCTCGTCTCCTCCCACGTCATGGACGAGGCCGAGCGCTGCCACGACCTGCTCCTCATGCGCGAGGGCCGGATCCTCGCCCAGGACACCCCCGAGGGCCTGCGCACCCGTACCGGCTGCGACACCGTCGAGGAGGGCTTCCTCCGCCTCGTCGACGAGGCCAACGCCGGCGCCGCCGCCCGCGGGGAGTCCCGTACGCCCCGTACGACTCAGGAGACCGAAGTCCGATGACCACAGCCCGCACCACCGCCACCGCGGCCCGCGTCCTGCGCCAGCTCCGGCACGACCCGCGCTCCATCGCGCTGATGCTGCTGGTCCCTGTACTGATGCTCGTCCTGCTGCGCTACGTCTTCGACGGCGACCCGCGCACCTTCAACAGCATCGGCGCCAGCCTCCTCGGCATCTTCCCGCTGATCACGATGTTCCTCATCACCTCCATCGCGACCCTGCGCGAACGCACCTCCGGCACCCTCGAACGCCTCCTCGCCATGCCGATGGGCAAGGGCGACCTCATCGCCGGATACGCGCTGGCCTTCGGCGCCATGGCCGTGGTCCAGTCCCTGCTCGCCACCGGCGTGGCCCTCTGGTTCCTCGGGCTCGACGTCGTCGGCTCGCCGTGGCTGCTGCTGCTCGTCGCGCTGCTCGACGCGCTCCTGGGGACGGCGCTCGGCCTGTTCGTCTCGGCCTTCGCGGCCTCCGAGTTCCAGGCCGTCCAGTTCATGCCGGCGGTGATCTTCCCCCAGCTCCTGCTCTGCGGGCTCTTCGCCCCGCGCGGCACCATGCAGCCGGTCCTCGAAGGGCTCTCCGACGTCCTGCCCATGTCCTACGCCGTCGACGGCATGACCCAGGTCCTCACCCACACCGACATGACCGCCGCCTTCATCCGCGACGTCGTCATCGTCGCCGGATGCGCCCTGCTCGTCCTGGCCCTCGGCGCGGCCACCCTGCGCCGCCGCACCCCCTGACCGCGCCCTGACCGCGCTGACCGCACTGCGGACACCCGCCCGCCGCCACCTGCGCGGGTGCAAGGATGAGGAGGTATCCGCAGTACGCGTGCAACACAGTTCGGCGAGGTGAATCGGGCATGACCCAGACAGTCGCAGTCCTCGGTACCGGCAAGATCGGCGAGGCCCTGCTCAGCGGGATGATCCGGGGCGGCTGGCCCGCATCGAAGCTCCTCGTCACCGCCCGCCGCCCGGAGCGCGCCGAGGAGCTGGTCTCCCGCTACGGCGTGCAGGCCGTCAGCAACGCCGAGGCCGCGAAGCGCGCCGACACCCTCATCCTCACCGTCAAGCCGCAGGACATGGGCAAGCTCCTGGAGGAGCTCGCCCCGCACGTCCCCGGCGACCGCCTGGTCATCAGCGGCGCCGCCGGCATCCCCACCTCGTTCTTCGAGGAGCGCCTCGCCCCCGGCACCCCGGTCGTGCGCGTCATGACGAACACCCCCGCCCTCGTGGACGAGGCCATGTCCGTCATCTCGGCCGGCAGCCACGCCACCGCCGCGCACCTGCGGCACACCGAGGAGATCTTCGGGGGCGTCGGCAAGACCCTGCGCGTCCCCGAGTCCCAGCAGGACGCGGCCACCGCGCTCTCCGGCTCCGGGCCCGCGTACTTCTACTTCCTCGTCGAGGCGATGACCGACGCCGGCATCCTCCTGGGCCTGCCCCGCGCCCAGGCCCACGACCTCATCGTCCAGGCCGCCATCGGCGCCGCCGTGATGCTCCGCGACAGCGGTGAGCACCCGGTGAAGCTCCGCGAGGCCGTGACCTCCCCGGCCGGTACGACGATCAACGCGATCGTCGAGCTGGAGAAGCACGGCGTCCGCGCGGCCCTGATCGCCGCCCTCGAAGCCGCCCGCGACCGCAGCCGCGAGCTCGCCTCCGGCAACAGCTGACACCACGACACCAGAGGTACGAGGGCCCCGCGCGAGCGGGGCCCTTCGTCGTACGGGTGACGCCCAGCCAAGGGTTGACACAGGCTTGCGGCATCCGTAAGGTTCTTCGAGTTGTCCGAAGTGAGCGCCGACCCCGGTCGGTCCCCGGACAGCCATCCCGCACTACACATTCGAACGAACGACGCACTTCGTCGTCCCGTTTTCATGCGTATTTGCGAATGAGGAATCCGCGTTCAAGGACGCGGCCGCCGATTAGGTTCGGGGGCAAGGAATCCGCTACTGTCTCACTCGCCGCAAGGGCCCAACAGCCCGAACGGCAAACCCCGTTGACTGGGGGTCGGGCCCGAAAGGATCTGATAGAGTCGAACTCGCCGGAAAGGGAAACGCGAAAGCGGAAACCTGGAAAGCGAAACCCGCTTCGACCGGGAATCGGACACGAAAGAGTCTGATAGAGTCGGAAACGAAGGAAGCGCCCGGAGGAAAGCCCGAGAGGGTGAGTACAAAGGAAGCGTCCGTTCCTTGAGAACTCAACAGCGTGCCAAAAATCAACGCCA
>NZ_JBVJUY010000009.1:149177-245707 GCF_055604165.1 Streptomyces sp. NPDC037242 | reverse complement strand
CCCCCCCCCCCCCCCCCCCCCCCCCCCCCCCCCCCCCCCCCCCCCCCCCCCCCCCCCCCCCCCCCCCCCCCCCCCCCCCCCCCCCCCCCCCCCACACCCGTCTCCGGGACAGGATCGGAGCATGCTCTGGTCAGACCCGAAGGACGAGCCGCCCAAGGACATGCGCGACGTCCAGGCGATGCTCCGGCGGATGACCGTCGTGGTCGTCATCGCGATGCTCGTCGTGGTCTACGTCCTGGGCGTGGGCGGCTTCTAGGACGCGTTCCGGCCCGCCCCTACGATGGCGGGCATGACTGTCGAAACCCGCCACGCCCTCGTCCTCGCCTCCGCCTCGCCCGCCCGGCTGAACCTGCTGCGCCAGGCCGGGCTCGCCCCGCACGTGATCGTCAGCGGCTTCGACGAGGACACGTTGAACCACGACAACCCGGCCGACCTGGCCCTCGCCCTGGCGGAGGCCAAGGCGGGCGTCGTGGCGGCCCTGGAGGAGGCCGCGGGCGCCCTGGTGGTCGGCTGCGACTCGGTGCTGGAGCTGGACGGCGAGGCGCTGGGCAAGCCGGCGGACGCCGAGGAGGCCACGGCCCGCTGGAAGTCGATGCGCGGGCGGGCCGGCGTACTGCGCACCGGGCACTGCGTGATCGACACGGCCACCGGACGTCAGGTTTCGGCCACGGCTTCCACGACCGTCCGCTTCGGCGAGCCGACGGACGCGGAGGTGGCGGCGTACGTGGCGAGCGGGGAGCCGCTGCACGTGGCGGGCGCCTTCACCCTGGACGGGCTGTCGGCCCCGTTCATCGAGGGCATCGACGGGGACCACGGCAATGTGATCGGGATCTCGATGCCGCTGCTCCGCTCCCTGCTCGCGGAACTGGGCGTGTCCATCACGGACTTGTGGGCGTGAGACCCCTCTGCGGGGCGGCCGCGCCGCCGTCCTCGCCGTCCCCGGCGCCCTTGGCCGCGTAGAGCATCAGGCTCAGTACGAGCAGGCAGAGCATCGCCATCAGCGCGGTGAAGACCATCCAGCCGAAGAGGCCCACTGCGATGGAGCCGAGCAGCCCGTGGGTCACGGCGGCGCCGACGAGGACGACGCGGGCGAAGCGGCCGGGGGCCCGGTCGCGGATCGCGGCGACGGCGAGGAGGGCGGCGCAGAGCAGGAGGAAGGCGCCCATGCCCGCCCCCATTGCGTACGTTGCCTTGGACATGACATCCGGATCCATGCCCGCTATGGACATCGACTGGTTGTGCGTGGTCCGCCCGAGGACGATGTGGACGAAAACGAGCACCGCCGCTTCGGCCAACAGTGCGATTCCGGCCACTGCGGCCACGAGTCTGCGCAGCACGACACCCACACCCACGACGCCCCCACCCCCCACAAGCACAAGCCTGTTCGACGCCTGGAGGCTACTAACGGGTAAACCCGCGGACAAGGGGTCGGGGCAGCTTCGTTACGGTAGGGCTCCCGTGCACCGGCTGCGCAAGGAATGTGTGGGCCGTTCGTAGGGACTCGACAAAGAATCACCCGGGGCCGCTGACCGGCCGCACAGAGACCTTGGGTGCACGACAGGGTTACTGTGCAGTCGGGGATCCCCCTGGCCTGGGGCGCCACTTGGGTTTTTTCGGCTCGAGGTGGACTCGAATCACACTCCGTGTGGGCAAGGTCACCTCTGGAGAAGGGTCGAAAGGCCGTGTGGGCTGTCCCTAAACTCAGCTTGTTTCAAGGAGGGAGCCATCGTGCGCAAGGTGCTCATCGCCAACCGTGGCGAAATCGCAGTCCGCGTTGCTCGGGCCTGCCGGGATGCCGGGATCGCGAGCGTAGCCGTCTACGCCGACCCGGACCGGGACGCTCTGCACGTCCGCGCGGCCGACGAAGCTTTCGCGTTGGGCGGTGACACCCCGGCCGCCAGCTACTTGGACATCTCCAAGGTCCTGCAGGCCGCCGCCGACTCCGGCGCGGACGCCATCCATCCCGGATACGGCTTCCTCTCCGAGAACGCCGACTTCGCGCAGGCCGTCATCGACGCGGGCCTGATCTGGATCGGACCGCCGCCGCAGGCCATCCGCGACCTCGGCGACAAGGTCGCCGCCCGCCACATCGCGCAGCGCGCCGGTGCGCCGCTCGTGGCCGGCACGCCCGACCCGGTCTCCGGGGCGGACGAGGTCGTCGAGTTCGCCAAGGAGCACGGCCTGCCGATCGCGATCAAGGCCGCCTTCGGCGGTGGCGGTCGCGGCCTGAAGGTCGCCCGGAACCTCGAAGAGGTCCCGGAGCTCTACGAGTCCGCCGTCCGCGAGGCGGTCGCCGCCTTCGGCCGCGGCGAGTGCTTCGTCGAGCGCTACCTCGACAAGCCGCGGCACGTCGAGACCCAGTGCCTCGCCGACTCCCACGGCAACGTGGTCGTCGTCTCCACCCGTGACTGCTCGCTCCAGCGCCGCCACCAGAAGCTGGTGGAGGAGGCCCCCGCGCCGTTCCTGAGCGAGGCCCAGAACGCCGAGCTGTACGCCGCCTCGAAGGCGATCCTGAAGGAGGCCGGCTACGTCGGCGCCGGCACGGTCGAGTTCCTGGTCTCCGCGGACGGCCTGATCTCCTTCCTGGAGGTCAACACCCGTCTGCAGGTCGAGCACCCGGTCACCGAAGAGGTCACCGGCATCGACCTGGTCCGCGAGATGTTCCGCATCGCCGACGGCGAGGAGCTCGGTTACGGGGACCCGGTCCTGCGCGGCCACTCCATCGAGTTCCGCATCAACGGCGAGGACCCGGGCCGCGGCTTCCTGCCGGCCCCCGGCACGGTCACCAAGTTCGCCCCGCCGACCGGTCCGGGCGTCCGCCTCGACGCGGGCGTCGAGTCCGGCTCGGTCATCGGCCCGGCCTGGGACTCCCTGCTCGCCAAGCTGATCATTACGGGTGCTACGCGCGAGCAGGCCCTGCAGCGGGCGGCGCGTGCGCTGGCCGAGTTCGAGGTGGAGGGCATGGCCACGGCCATCCCGTTCCACCGCGCGGTCGTCGCGGACCCGGCGTTCGCCCCGGCCGACGGCAACCCGTTCACGGTCTACACCCGCTGGATCGAGACCGAGTTCGTCAACGAGATCCCGGCGTTCGTGGTCCCCGCCGCGGACGAGATCGAGGACGAGCCGGGCCGCGAGACGGTGGTCGTCGAGGTCGGCGGCAAGCGCCTGGAGGTCTCGCTCCCGTCCTCGCTGGGCATGACCCTGGCCCGCACGGCGGCGGCGGGCGGCGCGAAGCCGAAGCGCCGCGCGGCGAAGAAGTCGGGCCCGGCCGCCTCCGGCGACACCCTCGCGTCCCCGATGCAGGGCACGATCGTCAAGGTCGCGGTCGAGGAGGGCCAGCAGGTCAACGAGGGCGACCTGATCGTCGTCCTGGAGGCCATGAAGATGGAGCAGCCGCTCAACGCCCACCGCACGGGCACGATCGTCGGCCTCTCGGCGGAGGTAGGTGCCTCGCTGACGGCGGGCGCGACGATCTGTGAGATCAAGGACTGACGTCCGCTGAACGGGGTCCCGGGGCTCACCGCCCCGGGGCCCCGTTTTTGCGTGCCGGCGTGCCGGCGTGGCTGTGTGCCTGCGCGGCGCAGCCCCGTGGCGGCCCGCGCCGCTAGCGGCGGCGCATGTCCGCCACGCGGACCCGCTCGCCCGGTGGCGGCTCGTGCAGCGGACCCGCGCTGCGCAGTTGCGCCGTCGGCCCGCCGCGGCGCTGGACCGGCAGCGGGGAGTCCCGGCGCGGGCGACGCCCGGCCATCCCCTCGCCACCGCCGGAGGCGGCCGCCCCGGCCACGGTGATCTGCACGCCCTGGTCGGCCAGTGCCTGGAGCTCCGTCGCCGCCCGGTCGTCGTGCGCGGGCGGCTCGTCGGTCACCAGCCGGGTGATGACGTCGGTCGGCACGGTCTGGAACATCGTGTCCGTCCCGAGCTTCGTGTGGTCGGCCAGCACCACCACCTCCGCCGCCGCCTGCACCAGCGCCCGGTCCACGCTCGCGGAGAGCATGTTGGACGTGGACAGCCCGCGCTCGGCGGTCAGCCCGCTGCCCGACAGGAAGGCCCGCGAGACCCGCAGCCCCTGGAGGGACTGCTCGGCACCGCTCCCCACGAGGGCGTAGTTGGACCCGCGCAGGGTGCCGCCGGTCATCACCACCTCCACCCGGTTGGCATGGGCCAGCGCCTGGGCGACGAGCAGCGAGTTGGTGACGACGGTCAGGCCGGGCACCCGGGCGAGCCGGCGCGCCAGCTCCTGGGTCGTGGTGCCCGCGCCGACGACGACGGCCTCGCCTTCTTCGACGAGGCCGGCCGCGACATCGGCAATGGCGGTCTTCTCCGCCGTCGCGAGATGGGACTTTTGCGGAAAGCCGGACTCCCGCGTGAAACCGCCCGGCAATACCGCACCGCCGTGTCGGCGGTCGAGGAGTCCTTCGGCCTCCAGTGCCCGCACGTCTCGCCGTACGGTCACTTCGGAGGTCTGGACGACGCGGGCGAGCTCCCGGAGCGATACCGCTCCGTTGGCCCGCACCATTTCGAGGATCAATTGGCGACGTTCTGCAGCGAACACGAAACTGACAGTAACCCCAACGACCGTCTGCTTTCAGCTCTTTACGCCGGAATACCGAAGTTGTCCATAAGGTGAGGCGACTAGTGGTATACGGGGTCGGGCGACCGCGTGAACTTCACACCACGGGTCGCCGCCCCACCTCAAACCCCTTGCGGCACACGGCGGTTGGCCGGGCTCAGGCCTCCCCGGCGGCCTTCCGCGTGTGCAGCTGGCGCGCCACCTCGGCGATCGATCCGGACAGCGAGGGGTACACGGTGAACGCGTTTGCGATCTGCTCGACCGTCAGGTTGTTGTCGACGGCGATCGAGATCGGGTGGATCAGCTCGCTCGCCCGGGGCGAGACGACCACGCCGCCCACCACGATCCCGGTGCCCGGGCGGCAGAACAGCTTCACGAAGCCGTCGCGGATGCCCTGCATCTTGGCGCGCGGGTTGCGCAGCAGCGGCAGCTTCACGACCCGGGCGTCGATCTTGCCGGAGTCGACGTCGGCCTGCGTGTAGCCGACGGTGGCGATCTCCGGGTCGGTGAAGACGTTCGAGGACACCGTCTTGAGGTTCAGCGGGGCCACCGCGTCGCCCAGGAAGTGGTACATCGCGATACGGCCCTGCATGGCCGCGACGGAGGCGAGGGCGAAGATGCCCGTCACGTCGCCGGCGGCGTACACGCCGGGCGTCGAGGTGCGCGAGACCTTGTCGGTCCAGATGTGCCCGGACTCCTTGAGCCGGACCCCGGACTCCTCCAGGTTCATGTTCTTGGTGTTCGGGATGGCGCCGACGGCCATCAGGCAGTGGGTGCCGGAGATGACCCGCCCGTCGGAGAGGGTGACCTCGACGCGGTCGCCGACGCGCTTGGCGGACTCGGCGCGCGAGCGCCCGATGACGTTCATGCCGCGGCGGCGGAACACGTCCTCCAGCACGGCGGCCGCGTCCGGGTCCTCGCCGGGCAGCACGCGGTCGCGGGAGGAGACCAGCGTGACCCGGGAGCCGAGGGCCTGGTAGGCGCCGGCGAACTCGGCGCCGGTCACACCGGAGCCGACCACGATGAGCTCCTCGGGGAGCTCCTCCAGGTCGTAGACCTGGGTCCAGTTCAGGATCCGCTCGCCGTCGGGCATCGCGTCCGGGATCTCGCGCGGGGTGCCGCCGGTGGCGATCAGCACGGCGTCGGCGGTCAGGATCGTCTCGGAGCCGTCGGCGGCGGTGACGATGACGTCCCGCGTGCCGTCGATGCCCTGCGGTCCGCCGAGCTTGCCGCGCCCCCGTACGACGCGGGCGCCGGCCCGGGTGACGGAGGCGGTGATGTCGTGGGACTGGGCGAGCGCGAGGCGCTTGACGCGCCGGTTCACCTTGCCGAGGTCGACGCCGACCACGCGCGCGGCCTGCTCGATGTGCGGGGTGTCGTCCGCGACGACGATGCCGAGTTCCTCGTACGACGAGTCGAAGGTCGTCATGACCTCGGCGGTCGCGATGAGGGTCTTGGAGGGTACGCAGTCGGTCAGGACCGAAGCGCCGCCGAGGCCGTCACAGTCCACGACGGTCACCTCCGCGCCGAGCTGTGCCCCCACGAGGGCCGCCTCATACCCGCCGGGTCCGCCGCCGATGATCACGATCCGGGTCACGAAAAGTCCGCCTCACGTCTACCCGGCCGGCTGCCGCCCCGGCCGGGGTTCCGGGGGGTCTCCCCGGGGGATGCATTCCGTGCCCCATTGTCCCGCACGCATCAAGGTGCTTCGCGCCCGGTCCCGCCATCCGGGCACGCGGCCCGGGCCGCCCCTCCCGTACCCTCGACCTCATGTCGCTCTACGCCGCGTACGCCGGCAACCTCGACCCGCGGCTGATGACGCGCCGCGCTCCGCATTCGCCGCTGCGCGGCACGGGCTGGATCAACGACTGGCGGCTGACCTTCGGCGGCGAGCAGATGGGCTGGGAGGGCGCACTCGCCACGATCGTCGAAGCCCCGCGCCACCAGGTGTTCGTCGCCCTGTACGACATCGCCCCACTGGACGAGGACTCCATGGACCGGTGGGAGGGCGTCGGGCTCGACATCTACCGCCGCATGCGGGTGCGGGTGCACACGCTGGACGGCGAGGAAGCCGCCTGGGTGTACGTCCTGAACGGCTACGAGGGCGGCCTGCCGTCCGCGCGCTACCTGGGCGAGATCGCCGACGCGGCCGAGTCCGCGGGCGCTCCGCACGACTACGTGATGGAACTGCGCAAGCGACCGTGCTGACCCCTTCCTGACGCGCGCCGGGCTCCGCCGCCGGCCCGGCGGCGGAGCGTGCCGGAAACGCGCGTCGGGGACGTTTCGGCGGAAACGACAAGGCAACGATCCGAACACCGTGAGCTGTGCCATCTACGCGCGTAGGGATTGAGCGGCTACGCTCGTCCGCGTGAACGCATCTGTTACCGACCCCTTCGCCGCCGCCGACGCCGCAGCCGCCCGTCTGCGCGAGCTGACCGGCGCCGAGACCCACGATGTCGCCCTCGTGATGGGCTCCGGCTGGGCCCCCGCCGCGGAGGCGCTCGGCGCCCCCGAGGCCGAGTTCCTCGTCACCGAGCTGCCCGGCTTCCCGCCCGCCGCCGTCGAGGGCCACGGCGGCAAGGTCCGCTCGTACAAGATCGGCGACAAGCGCGCGCTGGTCTTCCTCGGCCGGACCCACTACTACGAGGGCCGCGGCGTCGCCGCCGTCGCCCACGGTGTCCGCACCGCCGTCGCCGCCGGCTGCAAGACCGTCGTCCTGACCAACGGCTGCGGCGGCCTGCGCGAGGGCATGAAGCCCGGCCAGCCCGTACTGATCAGCGACCACCTCAACCTGACGGCCACCTCGCCGATCGTCGGCGCGAACTTCGTGGACCTCACCGACCTGTACTCGCCGCGCCTGCGCGCGATGTGCAAGGAGATCGACGAGACCCTCGAAGAGGGCGTCTACGTCCAGTTCCCCGGCCCGCACTACGAGACCCCGGCCGAGATCAACATGATCCGCGTGATGGGCGCCGACCTGGTCGGCATGTCCACCGTGCTGGAGGCCATCGCCGCCCGTGAGGCCGGCGCCGAGGTGCTCGGCATCTCCCTGGTCACCAACCTGGCGGCGGGCCTCTCCGGCGAGCCGCTGAACCACGAGGAGGTGCTCCAGGCCGGCCGCGACTCGGCCGCGCGCATGGGCACGCTGCTGACCCAGGTCCTCGCCCGCATCTGACCGACATACGAGAGGTAAGGCGGAAGTAGTGCAGGAACAGGCACAGGACGACCTGATCACCCGGGCCCAGGCCTGGCTGGCCGAGGACCCCGACCGGGAGACGGCCGAGGAGCTCGGCAAGCTCATCGAGGCCGGCGACACCGCCGAGCTCGCGGACCGGTTCTCCGGGATGCTCCAGTTCGGCACCGCCGGACTGCGCGGCGAGCTCGGCGCCGGCCCGATGCGGATGAACCGCGCCGTGGTCATCCGGGCCGCGGCGGGCCTGGCGGCCTACCTGAAGGCCCAGGGCCACGCCGGCGGCCTGGTCGTCGTCGGCTACGACGCCCGCTACAAGTCGGCGGACTTCGCGCGCGACACCGCCGCCGTGATGACCGGCGCGGGACTGCGCGCGGCCGTCCTGCCCCGCCCGCTGCCGACGCCCGTCCTCGCGTACGCCATACGGCACCTGGGCGCCGTCGCCGGCGTCGAGGTGACCGCGAGCCACAACCCGCCCCGGGACAACGGCTACAAGGTCTACCTCGGCGACGGCTCGCAGATCGTGTCCCCGGCGGACGCCGAGATCGCGGCGGAGATCGACCGGATCGCGGCCCTGGCCGACGTCCCGCGCCCCGACTCCGGCTGGGAGGACCTCGGTGACGAGGTCCTGGAGGCCTACCTGGCGCGCACGGACGCCGTCCTGACCCCGGGCTCCCCCCGGGGCGTGCGCACCGTCTACACGGCCATGCACGGCGTCGGCAAGGACGTCGTCCTGGCGGCCTTCGCCCGCGCCGGCTTCCCGGAGCCGGTGCTCGTCGCCGAGCAGGCCGAGCCGGACCCGGCCTTCCCGACGGTGGCCTTCCCCAACCCGGAGGAGCCCGGCGCGATGGACCTGTCCTTCGCGACGGCCGCCCGGGTGAACCCGGACATCGTCATCGCGAACGACCCGGACGCCGACCGCTGCGCGGTGGCCGTCCCCAGCGACTCCGGCGAGGGCACTGCCGCCTCCGGCTGGCGGATGCTGCGCGGCGACGAGGTCGGCGCGCTGCTGGCCGCCCACCTGGTGCACAAGGGTGCGCAGGGCGTCTTCGCCGAGTCCATCGTCTCCTCCTCCCTCCTGGGCCGGATCGCGGAGGCGGCGGGCGTGGGCTACGAGGAGACCCTCACGGGCTTCAAGTGGATCTCCCGCGTCGAGGGCCTGCGCTACGGCTACGAGGAGGCGCTCGGCTACTGCGTGGACCCCGAGGGCGTCCGCGACAAGGACGGCATCACCGCCGCCCTGCTGGTGGCGGAGCTGGCCTCCGAGCTGAAGGAGCAGGGCCGCACCCTGACCGACCTGCTGGACGACCTGGCCATGGCCCACGGGCTGCACGCCACGGACCAGCTGTCGGTCCGCGTCTCGGACCTGTCGGTCATCGCCTCGGCGATGGCGGCGCTGCGCGCGCAGCCCCCGGTCTCGCTGGCGGGCCTGCGGGTCGTCTCGGCGGAGGACCTGTCGGTCGGTTCGGCCGCGCTCCCGCCGACGGACGGCCTGCGGTACTACCTCGACGGGGACTACAAGGCCCGGGTCATCGTCCGCCCGTCGGGCACGGAGCCGAAGCTGAAGTGCTACCTGGAGGTCGTGGTCCCGGTGGCGGAGGCCTCGGACCTGGCCCCGGCCCGCACCCGCGGCCAGGAAGTCCTGGACGCGATCAAGAAGGACCTCTCGACCGCGGCCGGCATCTGATCCTCCCGGCAGGTCCGCGAAGGCCCCCCGAGCACCTGCTCGGGGGGCCTTCGCGCGTCAAGGACTGGGTGCTACGGCGTACCGCCGAGCCCGGCCATCGCGTTGACCGTGCGCTGCGTCCGGAGCGGATGGTAGAGCGTGTGCATGGGGTGCCGGGTCCCCTGCACCGCCTGCACGACCGCTTCGGCGATGACGGGCGCCTGGGCGAAACCACCGGTGTTGTGCCCTGCCGAGACGACGAACGCCCCGTTGCTCGCGGCGCCGATGTCGAAGATTCCGAGGTTCGAGGCGGTCCAGGGCCGTACGCAGTGCTTCTGCGTACGGCGCAGCCCGTCCCGGCCGCCGACGCTCTCGTAGGCCTCGGGGAAGAGGATCCGCACCGTATCGGCGATGGCGGCGTGAATGTCCTCGAGCTTCCGCTCGTCGATGTTGTGCGGGTCGCTTCCGGTCCAGCCGTAGCCGGAGCCGACCATGAGCACGTCCTCTCCGAATTCGTCACGGCCCACGGTGACGTTCGCGTCCTCCGCTATGTGGCCGCGCCGCGCCACCTTCAGTGAGTGTTCGAGCCTGGGGGTGCCGTTGGGAATGGTGGCCCAGCAGCCGAGGACCCCATGGACCTGCCGCAGGGAGGGGATCTGGCGGCGCAGCGAGTCGTTGTCGACGCCGGGCGACACCACGTAGTGGTCGCAGACCAGCGGGCCGTCGGCGGTCAGCACACCGGTCACCGCGGAGCTCTCGTCCCGCATGACCTCTTCGACGCGCAGCCCGAAGCGCATGCCCACGCCGCCGGCCTCCATGGAGTCGAGCAGGCGGGCCATGAAGTCGTGGACGTTGACGGTGAAGCCTTCGACGACGATGCCGCCGGCGAAGGCCTGCGGGGCGGCAGGTGCCAGTGCCGGGAACCTCTCACGGACCTCGGCGGGGGTGCAGGAGGCGACGGTGGCGCCTATCGCCGCCTGTCGGTACCGGGCGGCCGCCAGCTGCGCCGGGTCCTGATAGAGGCGCAGGATGTCGTGGCGCAGTTCCACCTGGTCGAACAGTTGCGGCTGCGTGGACAGCCAGGCCTGCCACAGTTCCCCGCTCCTCCTGTTCAGCCCGAGGATGTCACCGTTGTAGGCCTTTGCCAGCCAGGGCTGGACGCGCTGGAAGTCCTGCACCCACTGCCGGTCCGCCTCGGTGTCGTAGCGGCGGACGTCCCAGCCGAGTTGGGCCGGCGGGCGGTCGAAGACCGTCATGCACTCCAGCTCGTCGGCCGACTTCGCGTGGTAGTCGTCCATTTCGGTGTAGGTGAACATGCGTGCGTTGCCGCCGCCGCGCGACGTGCCGTATTCCGACCAGGGCCGATCGGCTCGCGGGTCCGGCGCCGCGTCGACGATCGTGACCTCGTAGCCCTCGGTGTGGAGCGCGCGGGCGGTCATCAGGTTCACGACGCCACCGCCGATCACCAGGACCGACTCCCGCCGACGGGCGGGTGCCGAGCCCGCCGGGCGCCGCGATAACCGGGGCAGCTCAGTGGTGGGTTCCCGGTCCTGGGCGAACCGTTCGGCGACGGCGAGCGCCTCCCCTACGCTCGCGTCCTCGTCGGCGGAGTTCTCGGTGCCGGGCTGCCGCGGAACGGTGTACATCGGAATGCGGTACGGAAGGATCGCCGATGTCGGTCGCGCGTGCATGGTCGGAAGACGCTTGAGCGCGCCGTGGGATGCGGAGAGCCGGATCAGGGCGATCGGCTCATCGGGCATCGCCTCACGCCAGAGGCGCAGGACTTCGCGGCCGATCGGGCGGTCGGTGATGAGCGCATTCGGGCGGAGTTCGCCGAGGGCGGCAGCGAGCGTGAGGTCGTCCGCCCTGTGCAGATCTGAACGGCATTGGACGCCGTCGTCGGCCAGGGACTCGGTCATGGCCGGCGAAACTGGGATTGCGACAGCGAAACGCACTAGTTCTCCACGTACCTATCAGAAGAATTGGCTGTTGCGCCCTGGATCTCCGTCAGGATGGTGTCCGCGAATGTTTCCCTGCGGACAACGAGCCGGGATTCACCGGCCCTGACGAAGACGACGGGCGGCTTGTCGAACCGGTTGTGCTGATTGAACATCGAGTGGGTGTACGCCCCGGTGCACTGGACGGCCAGGACCTCGCCGGGCGGCAATTCGGGCAGCATCACGCTGTCGATCAGCTTGTCCGTCTCGCAGTGCCGCCCGAAGATCCTCGACTCGTGGAGTCGCGCACCCACCAGTTCGGGATTCGACGCGAGGACGACGTTGTGCACCGACTGGTACATGATCGGGCGCGGGTTGTCCGACAGACCGCCGTCGACGGCTACCAGCCGACGTGTTCCGCTCTTCTTCGTCGGACCGACGGTGTACAGCGTCGTCCCGCCCTCGGCGATGATCGACCTGCCCGGCTCGATGCCGAGCACCACGTTCTCGGCGCAGTGGGGGGCCACCTGCCGGGCGAACACGGAGACGACGTCCCGAGCCCATTCCGCGGGAGTGGGCGGGGTCGAGATTCCGTCGTAATTGACCCCCATACCACCCCCGATCGTGATGCTTTCCGGCTTCCACGAGACGCTGGCGCCGACCGTCCGAATGAATTCGCCCACGTCGTGCAGCGCCTGTCGGTGATATTTCGTGTCCAGCACCTGCGCACCGAGGTGGAAGTGCAGGCCGCGCAGCCGGAGCGCGCCGGACCGGAGGATCTTCTCGATGACGGCGGCCGCGTCGCCGTTCCGCGTCTGGAGCCCGAACTTCGACTCCAGGCTGCCCGTCGTGTACTTGGGATCGGTGTTGATGTCGATGCCCAGGTTCAGACGGATGTCCACGGCCTGGACGTGGTCGTGTTCCCGGGCGTAGTGGTCGATGACGTCGACCTCGTCCGTGCAGTCGACCACCAGGGACCGGACCCGGCTGCGGACCGCCAGCTCGATGTCCTCCCGCGTCTTGTAGTTGCCGTGGAACGTGATCTTCGAGGGTGCCGCGCCGGCCCAGAGCGCGAGGCGCAGCTCGCCGGCCGATACGACGTCGAGGCTGAGGCCCTCGTCCACTGCGAGCCGGACCATCTCGCCCACCAGGAATGCCTTCGAGGCGTAGGCGACGTCGATGAAGGGCCATTCCGAGCCGAACGCTTCGACATAGCTGCGGCATCGGGCGCGAACGGCCGCCTCGTCGATCACGTAGACCGGAGTCCCGTATTGTTCCGCCAGGTCCAGGGCGTCGCATCCGCCGATCTCCAGATGGCCGCGACCGTTCACGTCTTGCGTACCGTACCGGTGCATTTATTTCCTCGCCTGATCGTTCATACTCGCGACAATCTCTTTGCGCACAGCGGCATTTGTGGCCGCCGAAATCGAAAGGCTGATCACTCCGATGGCGAGCAGCGCCGACGGGACATCGCTGATCAGCGCGAGCATTCCAGCACTGATCGCCGACCCCAGTCCGAACAGCGCGAACTGCGCAGAAAACCCCTGCGTGTGCAGTGCGGCCGGGATGCTCGCCTCAAGGCTTATCGACCGCTGCGTGTTGAATGGGGTGATGAAGAACCCCGATATCCCGACCCAGACAGCCATCCACATCGGACTGTCGGAGAACGCCAGACCGACGACGGAGGCGATCACACCGAAGAGCGTGATGAACGACTGAACGGTGATGTGCGCCGTGATCCGGCCGGCCGCCTTCCCGTAGCAGAGCGTTCCGGCGATGCCCGTGCCGGCCAGCACGCTGACCAGGATTCCGGACCACGAGGACGACGCCCCGGCCCGCGAGAGCAGGATGGGCAGCGCCGACACGATTCCCGTCACCGCCATGCCGACCGAGATCGAGTCGATCAGACTGGGTCGCGCCAAGCGGTACGACCACAGGGACCCGGATGCGGATGCGGCCTCCTCGTGCTGCGGTCGCGCCTGTGCGGGCGCGCCCGCGACCAGCGGACCGAGGAAGAGGGAGACCCCGAGGAACGTGACGGCCATGGCCACGACCTCGACCCACGGGAGACCGGACAGGCTCAGGCCGGCGATCGCCACGGGGCCGAGGATCCAGCCCACTTCCGTCATGATCGAGTCCCAGGAGAGCGCCGTCTTCATCACGCGCGCATCGGCGTACTTGACGAGTACCGAGCGCGACAGGCCCGGCAGACCGCCCGGTAGCGCGGCGCACAGCGCAGTGGTCGCGGTAATCACGACCGATGAGAGTCGCCACGTCCCGGCGAGCGCCAGGGCCACATGCAGGAGAAATGACGAAACAGTCATGATCATGACCATTTGCCGTGGATTCCTGGCGCGGTCGATCGCCTTTCCCGAGGCGGTGGCCGTCAGGGCGCCCGTGAGCACATAGACGCTCACCAGGAACGCGCCGTACGCGTACCCGCTGACATAGGTTCCCAGGCTGATGAGCGCCAGTGTCGCCATCGGCTCCGTAATACGCGCAAAGCAGGTGCCGAGCGCCCAACGCCACCACCACGACGTCGTGAACAGTCTTGGCCTCGCATCGAGTTCGGCCACCACGGACGGCGCATCCATCTGAATATCGTCACTTTCGATCGTTTCACCCGACTCCGGGAAGCCGATCGGACCATAGGCAGGCATGACGAACTCAGGCATCAGGAATTCAGTCGTCCGGCAACCGCCCTGGCCTGAAGCCGACGGGCCCCATTGCCTCCGCTTTTCGCGGGGACCGGTTACGGGGAAAGGGAAGCCCCCGGTAACCCCCCGTACCGGAGCACGCACGTCCGCAGCCCGGCCTTTGGCTCGAACGGATTGATCTTGCTCGCCCGCTACCCGCCATCGGCCCCCGAGCACCGCTCGGGGGGCCTTCGCACGTCAGGTGCGGGACGGGGCGGGGGTCGGGGACGGGGTGCGGACCACGTCGCCCAGGGTGGGGACCGACTCCGGGCGGGAGCGGACGGCGTCGGTGCACTCCCACGCCCGCGGCGGGTCCGCGTCCGGGCCGCCGAGGACCACCGGGCCCGGGCCCGCCGACACCGCGTCGCTGTCCGACAGCGTGCACACGATCTGCGACAGGGCCACCGGCGGCAGGTCCTCCGGCTTGCGGCTGAGCCGCACCGCACCCGCCGGGTCGCCCGGACGCGGGGACACGGCCGTGAGCCCCTCGGGGACACCTGTCGTGAAGCCCGCGTCCCGCTCCTGCTCCGACGGCGGCTTCTGCAGCGCCTCCAGCAGGGCCTGCGCCACCAGGCCCACGGGCTCGCGCACGGGCCGCTTCTCGGGCACCGGGACCAGCCGCTCCACCCCCACCAGCTGCGATCCGCAGACCAGTGCGATCGTGGCCCGGAACCCCTGGACCCCGCTCACCCCGCCCGTCGGCTGCGCCGGGGTGTCGCACGACACCCGCGAGGGCGCCGCACCCACGTCCACCGGCACGGCGGTGGCACGGATCCCGCACCCGCACAGCGCGGAGACCGAGGCCACCGCGGACACGGCCAGCAGCACCGCGGCCCGTCTACGCGTCTTCACCCGCGATCACCTTCCCCACGTCCACCGGAAGGCGCAGCGTGAACAGCGCCCCGCCGTCCGCCGCGTTGGCGGCGCTGATGTCACCACCGTGGATGTGCGCGTTCTCCATCGCGATGGACAGGCCGAGCCCGCTCCCGTCGGACTTCGGGCGCGACGCGCTGGCCTTGTAGAAGCGGTCGAAGACGTGCGGCAGGACGGCCTCCGGGATGCCGGGGCCGTTGTCCTTGACCGCGATGACCAGCCAGTCCCCCTCCACCCGTACGGAGACCCGTACCGGCGATCCGCCGTGCTTGAGGGCGTTGCCGATCAGGTTGGCCAGGATGACGTCGAGCCGCCGCGGGTCGAGCCGCGCCACGATCCCGCGCTCGGCGTCGAGTTCGACGGCGTCGAGCCAGGCCCGGGCGTCGATGCAGGCCGTGACCTGGTCGGCGACGTCGACGTCGTCCAGCACCAGCCGGGCCGTGCCCGCGTCGAAGCGGGTGACCTCCATCAGGTTCTCCACCAGGTCGTTGAGGCGGCGCGTCTCGCTGACGACCAGCGCCACCGCGGGCGCGATCATCGGGTCGAGGTCGTCGACCTCCTCCTCCAGCACCTCGGCCACGGCCGTCAACGCCGTCAGCGGCGTGCGCAGTTCGTGGGACATGTCCGCGACGAACCGCCGGCTGGACTCCTCCCGGGCGCTCATGTCGGCGACCTTCTTCTCCAGCGCCTCGGCCGTCTTGTTGAAGGTGTGCGACAGGTCCGCCAGTTCGTCGGTGCCCGACACGTCGAGCCGGTGGTCCAGCTCGCCCTCGCCGAGGCGCCGGGCCGCATCGCCGAGGCGCTGTACGGGCTTGAGCACGGTACGGGCCGCGGCCTGCGCCAGCAGCGCGGACCCGAGCAGCGCCAGGCAGGTCGCGATGGTCAGGGACCAGCCGAGGGCGTTGAGGTCGTCCCGCTCCGTGGCCAGCGACTTGTACATGTAGCCGGTCGGCCCGCCGCCGACGATGCGGGTGCCGCCGACCAGGTACGGGTTGCCCTTCGGCTTCGTCCGCTGCCAGTACATGTGGTACTCGGCGTCGTTGGCGGCCGTCGTCTTCTGCCGGTCGTTCACCGCGTGCTGGAGGGACTTGGGTACGTCGCCCAGCCCGAAGGCGTCGGGGCCCGCCGCCCCGAACACCTTGCGGCCGTCCTTGCGCTCCTGCACCAGCAGCACGCTGTACCCGGGGCTGCTGCCCGCCATCAGTTCGGCGGTGCGCTGCATCTCCTCCTGGGTCGGGTCCCCGGGCAGGGCCGCGGCGCGGTTCTGCATCTCCTGCCGGAAGTCGCCGAGGGCGGCGTCCTGGGTCCGGGTCAGCACGGCCTCGCGGTTGAGCCAGTACGCGATGCCGGAGGCGGAGACCGCGGCCGTCAGCGCGACCAGCGCGAACACCACGAGGAGCCGCAGCCGCAGGCTGGTCCAGCGCCGGCCCGCGAACAGGGCTTTGATCACTGCGGGGAGTCCAGCCGGTAGCCGACGCCGCGGACCGTACGGATCAGGGTCGGCGACGAGGGCACTTCCTCCACCTTGGCGCGCAGACGCTGTACGCAGGCGTCGACGAGGCGGGAGTCCCCGAGGTAGTCGTGCTCCCACACCAGCCGCAGCAGTTGCTGGCGCGAGAGCGCCTGGCCGGGCCGCCGGCTGAGCTCCAGCAGCAGCCGCAGCTCGGTCGGGGTGAGCTGGAGGTCCTCACCGTTCTTGGTGACCGTCATGGCGGCCCGGTCGATGACCAGGGAGCCGAAGACGGCGGAGTCGCTCGCCTCGCGCTCGCCGCGGCGCAGCACGGCCCGGATGCGGGCGTCGAGCACCCGGCCCTGCACGGGCTTGACGACGTAGTCGTCCGCTCCGGACTCCAGGCCGACGACGACATCGATGTCGTCGCTCCGCGCGGTGAGCAGGATGATCGGCAGCTGGTCGGTGCGGCGGATGCGCCGGCACACCTCGAAACCGTCGATCCCGGGCAGCATGACGTCGAGCACGATCAGGTCCGGCCGCTGCTCGCGCAGCAGTTTCAGGCCGTCCTCACCCGTCGCCGCGGTGGCCACACGGTGGCCCTGGCGTGACAGGGAGAGTTCGAGGGCCGTGCGGATGGCGTCGTCGTCCTCGATCAGCAACAGGAAAGGCACGGGCTCATTCTGTCCCATCGGCCCTCGGGACTTCGACCGTCGTGCGGCGCGGATCGTGGCGGGGCCGCGGCGGGCCGTGTCCCGGGTCGCTGTGACAGGCCTGTGACAGTCGAAGGACACCCCGGTTATGTCGGGCGGGCAGTCTTTTGTCATCGAGACAACGGACCGAAGCAGACTCCACGACGGGGGGCGCGAGATGAACACGCTGCACAGCACCACGACCAGCGCGGTTGTCACGCGGCTGCACGATGTGAACCGCCGGGCAGGTGTCCGTACGGTGACGGTCGCCCGTCCGCGGCCGGCGCACGTGGTGGCCATCGACGCGAACACGTACCAGCAGCCGGCGACGGTTCCCGCGCAGCGCACCTCGCCCTCCGCCGCCTCGGAGGCGGAGTTCACGGCGTACGTCCAGGAACGGCGGGCCGCGCTCTACGCGACGGCCTTCCACCTGACCGGCGACCGCTACGAGGCCGAGGACCTGCTGCAGAGCGCGTTGTTCTCGACGTACCGGGCGTGGGACCGGATCAGCGACAAGGCGGCCGTGGGCGGTTACCTGCGGCGCACGATGACGAACCTGCACATCAGTGCGTGGCGTCGGCGGAAGCTGAACGAGTACCCGACGGAGGAACTGCCGGAGACGGCCTCGGACACGGACGCGATGCGCGGCACCGAGCTGCGCGCGGTGCTGTGGCAGGCGCTGTCCCGCATTCCGGAGCCGCAGCGCACGATGCTGGTGCTGCGGTACTACGAGGGCCGTACGGACCCGGAGATCGCGGAGATCCTGGACATCAGCGTCGGCACCGTGAAGTCGAGCATCTGGCGGACGCTGCGGCGGCTGCGGGACGACGAGGCGCTGAGCTTCGGCCGTGACGAGGCGGAGTCCTTCGAGGAGCTCGTCGCCTAAGCGGCGGCACACAGACCATGGGGCCAGGGGGCCCGTCCTACGGGGGTGGGGCGGGGGCCGCGGGGGGAAGAGGCGGGATCAGGCGGCCGGGGGTCCGCTTGGTCCCGCCTTTTCGCGTGCGCGGGTTACGCGGGGGCGGCCGCGCGGTGGCGGCCGGCCGCGGCGGCGGCCAGCCGGCCGAGGGCCTCGTCGCGGCCGCAGGCGTGGGCGCCGAGGGCGACGTGGCGGGCCACGATGCCGCGCTCGGCGCGCATCAGCCGCCAGCCCCTGCGCAGCAGGAACAGCACCGACTTGCGGCCCTCGCGCAGGTCCCGCGCGAGGCGTCGGCGGAAGGTCGTCGAGGGGCGGCCGCGCAGGCAGATCGCGTCGGCCAGCAGCCCGAGCTCCTGGCAGCGCGCAGCGATGTCCGCCGCGAAGATGCCCTCGGCGATGAACAGCGGGGTCCTGGAGATGTCCAGCGCCTCGGCGCCCGTGCGGGAGCTGCTGGCGATGTCGTACACGGGGACTTCCGTACGGCCCACCGCGCACAGCTCCGCGACGGCGGCGACGGCGGCGTCCGCGTCCCAGGACAGCGGGGAGTCCCAGTCGATGTCGGAGCTGCCCGCGACCAGCGGCAGGGTCGGGTCGCCCGCTTCCTTGTAGAAGTCGTCCAGGCGCAGTACGGGAAGACCGGACCGCGCCGCCAGGGAGGACTTGCCGGACCCCGAGGGGCCGGTCAGCAGGGCGACACGCGTAGGCAAGGGAGAGGAACTGCTCACGGGACACCAGTGTGAGGCATTACCCGGCGTATCAACACACCGTCGACACCGCCTGCGAGAACCCTCACACCGCCCGCGTGCACCGCCGGTTGGAATCCGGCCACCCGCCGCCGCTACGCTGTGTGTGCACGCGACTACGACCACAGGCGGGAACCCATGGCACGTCACGCAGCTCCCACCCCACCGAAGCGGCTCCGCAGCGCCGGGCTGACCCTCTCCATGGCCGGCGCGGCCCTGGCGATGGCGGCCGGCGGCGCCCAGGCGGGCGAGCTCTCGGTCCCGGCGGCCCTGGCCGGGGTCGCCGACCCGATCGCCAACCTCAAGGTGAATCCGCTGGCCAACACCGGCGTGGACCCGCTGGACAACGGCATCGCGACCAAGATCGCGGACTTCCCCTCGGTCGGCACCAGCATGGTCACCGGCAGCCTGACCAGGGGTTCCTCGGTCGGCGAGCTGCCCACGGCCGCCGTGACCTCGCTGCTCGGGCCGGTCCTGCCCAAGAAGTAGACCGCCGGGGAGCGGGCCGGCGAACGGGTACGGGAAGGCCCCGGCAGTGCGGGGGACGCTGCCGGGGCCGGTTCTCGGAAGGGGGCCGGTCCTAGTAGGACGAGCCGCCCGCGCCCAGCGAACCCGTGGGGTGCCAGACGGTCTTGGTCTCCAGGAACGCCGTCATGCGCGAGGTGCCCGGGTCCGCGCTCCAGTCGTCCACAGGCTGTGGACGCAGCACGCGCTTGAGGTTGTCCGCGGCCGCGATCTCCAGCTCCTTGGCCAGCGCGGAGTCCGCGCCCGCCAGGTCGATCGCGTTGACGTCCTGGTGGGACGCCAGGTGCGGGCCCATCTCGGCGGCCTTGCCGGACAGGATGTTGACCACGCCGCCCGGCAGGTCGGAGGTGGCGAGCACCTCTCCCAGGGACAGGGCGGGCAGCGGGAACTTCTCGCTGGCGATGACCACGGCCGTGTTGCCCGTCGCGATCACCGGGGCGATCACCGAGACCAGGCCCAGGAACGAGGACCCCTGGGGGGCGACCACGGTCACGACGCCCGTGGGCTCGGGGGTGGAGAGGTTGAAGAACGGGCCCGCGACCGGGTTGGCCCCGCCCGTGATCTGGCCGATCTTGTCGGTCCAGCCCGCGTACCAGACCCAGCGGTCGATGGCCGCGTCGACGACGGCGCCGGCCTTGGACTTGGACAGGCCCTCGGCCTCGCCGACCTCGCGGACGAACTGCTCGCGGCGGCCCTCCAGCATCTCGGCGACGCGGTAGAGGATCTGCCCGCGGTTGTACGCGGTCGCGCCCGACCAGCCGCCGAACGCCTTGCGGGCCGCGACGACCGCGTCACGCGCGTCCTTGCGGGAGGACAGCGGCGCGTTGGCCAGCCAGTTGCCCTTGGAGTCCGTCACCTCGTACACCCGGCCGCTCTCGGAGCGGGGGAACTTGCCCCCGACGTACAGCTTGTAGGTCTTGAAGACGTTCAGACGGGTCATCGACTCAGACATCGAGGTAGCCCTCCAGGCCGTGGCGGCCGCCCTCGCGGCCGAAGCCCGACTCCTTGTAGCCGCCGAAGGGCGAGGTCGGGTCGAACTTGTTGAACGTGTTGGCCCACACCACACCCGCGCGGAGCTTGCTCGCGACCGCGAGGATGCGCGAGCCCTTCTCCGTCCAGATGCCGGCGGACAGGCCGTACTGGCTGTTGTTGGCCTTGGCGACGGCCTCGTCGGGCGTACGGAAGGTCAGTACGGACAGCACCGGGCCGAAGATCTCGTCGCGGGCGACGGTGTGCGCCTGGGTGACGTTCGTGAAGAGCGTCGGGGCGAACCAGTAGCCGGCGGACGGCAGCTCGCACGCCGGGGACCAGCGCTCGGCGCCCTCGGCCTCGCCGGTCTCCGCGAGCGCGGTGATCCGGGCGAGCTGCTCGGCGGAGTTGATCGCGCCGATGTCGGTGTTCTTGTCCAGCGGGTCGCCCAGGCGCAGCGTGGAGAGGCGGCGCTTGAGCGAGTCGAGGAGCTCGTCGTGGATCGACTCCTGGACCAGCAGGCGCGAGCCCGCGCAGCAGACCTGGCCCTGGTTGAAGAAGATGCCGGTGACGATTCCCTCGACGGCCTGGTCGATGGGGGCGTCGTCGAAGACGATGTTGGCGCCCTTGCCGCCCAGCTCCAGGGTGACCTTCTTGTCGGTGCCGGCGACGTGGCGGGCGATCTTCTTGCCCACGGCGGTCGAGCCGGTGAAGGCGACCTTGTTGACGTCCGGGTGCTCGACGAGGGCCGCGCCCGCGTCCCCGTAGCCCGTGAGGATGTTGACGACGCCCTTGGGCAGGCCCGCCTGGCGGCAGATGTCCGCGAAGAACAGGGCGGAGAGCGGGGTGGTCTCGGCAGGCTTCAGCACGACCGTGTTGCCGGTGGCGAGCGCCGGGGCGATCTTCCACGCGAGCATCAGGAGCGGGAAGTTCCACGGGATGACCTGGCCGGCCACGCCCAGCGGGCGCGGGTTCGGTCCGTAGCCGGCGTGGTCGAGCTTGTCGGCCCAGCCGGCGTAGTAGAAGAAGTGCGCGGCGACGAGCGGGAGGTCCGCGTCGCGCGTCTCCTTGATCGGCTTGCCGTTGTCCAGCGTCTCCAGGACGGCGAGCTCGCGGCTGCGCTCCTGGATGATCCGGGCGATGCGGAAGAGGTACTTGGCGCGCTCGGAGCCGGGCAGCGCGGACCACTTCTCGAAGGCCTTGCGGGCGGCCTTCACGGCGCGGTCGACATCGGCGGCGCCGGCCTGGGCGACCTCGGCCAGCACCTCCTCGCTGCTCGGCGAGACGGTCTTGAAGACCTTGCCGTCGGCGGCGTCGGTGAACTCGCCGTCGATGAAGAGCCCGTAGGAGGGGGCGATGTCGACGACCGAGCGGGACTCGGGAGCCGGTGCGTACTCGAAGAGGGATGCCATGGTGATCAGTCCACCGTCACGTAGTCGGGACCGGAGTAACGGCCGGTGCTCAGCTTCTGCCGCTGCATCAGCAGGTCGTTGAGCAGGCTGGAGGCGCCGAAGCGGAACCAGTGGTTGCTCAGCCAGTCCTCGCCCGCGGTCTCGTTGACCAGGACCAGGAACTTGATGGCGTCCTTGGTGGTGCGGATGCCGCCGGCCGGCTTCACGCCGATCTGGATTCCAGTCTGCTCCTTGAAGTCGCGGACGGCTTCGAGCATGAGCAGGGTGTTGGCGGGGGTGGCGTTCACCCCCACCTTGCCGGTGGAGGTCTTGATGAAGTCGGCGCCCGCGAGCATGCCGATCCAGGAGGCCCGACGGATGTTGTCGTAGGTGGACAGCTCGCCGGTCTCGAAGATGACCTTGAGCCGGGCGGCGGTGCCGTCGGGGCGGACGCACGCCTCCTTGACGGCCCTGATCAGCTCGTACGTGTCCAGGTAACGGCCGGCGAGGAAGGCACCACGGTCGATGACCATGTCGATCTCGTCGGCACCTGCGGCCACGGCGTCGGCCGTGTCCGCGAGCTTGACGGGGAGGGCGGCGCGGCCGGCGGGGAACGCCGTCGCGACGGAGGCCACCTTCACGTCGGCGCCGTTCAGGGCGGCCTTGGCGGTGGCCACCATGTCGGGGTACACGCAGACGGCGGCGGTCATGGGCGTGGTGCGGTCGGTCGGATCGGGATTGACGGCCTTGGCGGAGAGCGCCCGGACCTTGCCCGGGGTGTCCGCGCCTTCCAGCGTCGTCAGGTCGATCATCGAGATGGCCAGGTCGATGGCGTACGCCTTGGCCGTCGTCTTGATCGAGCGGGTGCCGAGGGAGGCCGCGCGGGCCTCCAGGCCGACAGCGTCGACGCCGGGCAGCCCGTGCAGGAAGCGGCGCAGCGCACTGTCGGACGTCGTCACGTCAGCGAATGCGGTGAGGGTGGTGGGCATGGTCACCACATGAGCATATCTACGCGCGTAGCTGCCTGTCACCCCCCACTCCGCACATATGGGCGTGACGGCCGTCATGTGAGGCGTGGGGGTGTACGGCAGAATCGGGGCCATGACTACGCCCTCCCCCGACGAGCCGGTCTACGACGACCGGGTCTACCGCTCCCCCATGGCCGTCGTCACCGGGGTGCTGCTGCTCGCGCTCATCGCGTGGCTGTGCGGGGACGCCGTCGTGCGCGGCTCCGGCAATACGCCGTGGGTCGCGCTCGCCATCGCGCTGTGCACGGTTCCGCTGACCGTGGCCTTCACGATCCGGCCCGCCGTGTTCGCCAATGACGACCGGCTGCGCGTACGGAACCCGTTCCGGGTCATCGAGCTGCCTTGGGCAGCCGTCGACACCGTACGGGCCGGATACTCGGCCGAGGTGCTGGCCGAGGGGTCGAAGTACCAGCTCTGGTCCGTCCCCGTCTCGCTGCGGGAGCGCAAGAAGGCGAACCGTCAGCAGTTCAGCCGGCGCGGCGGGCTCCTGGGCAAGGGCATGGCGGCGCCCGCCCCGCAGGGCGGCGAGGCGCAGGCACAGGCCGAGCCGCGCCGGGCCGGCGCCGACCGGGTCATCGACGAGCTGCGCGAACTCCACGAGCGCGGCGCCAAGCGGGCCGGGGCCCAGGGCGACGTCCGGGTCCGGTGGTCGTACGAGATCATCGCCCCCGCGCTCGCCGGCGCGCTGCTCGCGATTGTGCTGCTCGCCACCGGCTGACCGGCCAACACGGCGGAACCGCGGATACCGCACGCTGCGTCTTCGCAGGTGTGCAGCGTCAAGAGGCCGGCCACAGCGCCGTCATCACCCTCCGGCACCGGACCCTCTCCGGGGCCCTGCTGGCCGCCCACCTCCTCCTCGTCGGCTGGCTGACCCTGCGGCCACTGGACGTCCCGTGGACCCCGGCCGCCAATCTCACCCCGCTGGAGGGGATAAGGGCGGCCATCGCCGCCGGGCCGCTGGAGGCCGCCCGACGGTTCGGCGAGGGGCTGGCGCTGCTCGCCCCGCTCGGGGTGCTGCTCCCGTTGATCAGCGGGCGGATCGAGCTGTCGCCGCTGGCCGCCTGGTCCTCGCTGGCGCGGACCGCCGCCGCGGGCGCGCTGGTCTCGGTGGGCATCGGGATGCTCCAGACCGCGGTGCCGGGCCGGGTCGTCGACATCGACTCGCTGCTGTTGAACACCGCGGGCGTGGTGCTGGCCCATGTGGCCGTCGTACCGGCGCTGCGCGCCCGCAAGCGCCGCTCGCAGGCGCTTCCCCGGCGGGCGGGATCGGAATCGGGGACGGGATCTCAGGGGGCGGGATCTCAGGGGGCGACCCCGAGAATTCCCAGGGTCGGGCTCGGCCCCTGGACCGACGTTCTGTCGGCTGTTCAGCGGGAGTATTGAGGTATCGCAAAGGAAAGCGATACCGACGAAGGAGTAACCATGAGCGCCCTTGTTCGCCCCCGTGACGGACGCTGGATCGGCGGAGTCTGCGCCGGACTGGCGAGGCGTTTCAATATGCCGACCGCCGTGATGCGCGCCATCTTCGTACTCTCGTGCATCCTGCCCGGCCCGCAGTTCCTGATCTACATCGCGCTGTGGGTACTGCTGCCCAACGAGAAGTCGTCCGTCTCCACCGACTGGTAGTTCACGGCACGCCCTAGCGGGCCTTGCGGACCTTTTCGAGCTGCTTGTCCGCGACCTCGTGCGGGACCTGTGCCTTCTGCTGCGCGGCGGTCACGTTGAGGGCCATCAGCCTCACGACGGTGTCCCCCTGGCGTACGACGACCAGGTGCACCGGCGCGGCGACGCCTCCGGCGGCCGCGGTCGTGGTCCAGCTGACGCTCTCGTCGCCGCCCGTCTTGTAGTCGGCCGCCTGTACGTCGCGGTAGCTGCCGGTCTGGTCCTCCACGGTCGCGGAGAAGCCCGTACCGCAGGCCGCGACCGCGCTCCTGAGCCGGGAGATCAGCGTCTTGGCGTCGGACTCGGCGTACGAGCTGACGGAGGCGGAGACGGCGAGTCCGACCTGCTTCTGGGAGCCGACGCCGCGGTTGACGGTCTCGTGCGCGGCCGGGTCCGGCTTGTCCCCCATGATGTCGGCCAGCGGCTGGCAGGCCTTGCGGTCGGCCTGCGGCTGGCCGTCCGGGGCGTTGGGGTTCTTGCCCTGGGCGGAGATCTGGTAGCCCGGCAGGTCGCCCTGTTCGAGCGCGGAGCGCTCCAGCCTGCTGCCGCCCGCCTTGGGCGCCGGGGTACCGGCGGGGCCGCCCGAGCCGCCCGGACCGGTCGATGCGCCGCCCGAGCCGGACGCGGCCGCGGAGCCCTTGGGGTCCGGCGCCTTGCCGGCTGCGGGGGTGTCCGTACTGCCGCAGCCCACGGCTGCGAGGAGCAGCGCGGGGAGCAGGGTGGTGGCGGCCGCCCGGACCGTGACTCGTGGCTTCATGCGCATGACCGATGACCTCAATACCCCGTGCGTCGGCGGGCAGTTGCTGGTGATCGTGGCACACAGCACGGCGCTGCGCACACCCGGTCGAAAGGGTGTGCGCCGCCGTTGCGCGCGTACGAATTCCGTACGGATCGCGTACGGATTCGGAGCCTTGCGGCGTGGGTCAGGCGCCGAGGCCGCTGGTGGGCAGGCCACCGAGCAGACCGGTCACCGCGCCGAGCGCCTGGCCCGGGTCGCTGGACTCCTGGCCCTCGGCCGGCTTCACCTGCTGCTGGCTGGTGAGGCCCTGGACCGCGGTGGTGGCGGTGCCCAGCGCGTCGGTGAGGCCGACGGCGGGGACGGCGGCCGAGGCGGAACCGGCGGCGACGGCGGCGAAGGCGGCACCGAGAGCGGCGACACCGAGGGTCTTGGCAGCTGACTGCTTCATGAAAACGTGTCCTTGCGACGGGGAATTGAGCGGCTCCGCAAACTAGTCACTTCAAACCCCCGGCCGCAAACATCCTTAAATACGAGAAGGCGCCCGGGAATTGCCTCTCCCGGGCGCCTTCAGTACGTCACGCTCTGGCCTACACCGAAACAGAACCGCTGGTGGAAGCGGTCTGCTGGAACAGCCACTCCGACTTGAGCTCCGCGTAGCCGGGCTTGATGACCTCGTTGATCATGGCCAGTCGTTCATCGAAAGGAATGAACGCGGACTTCATCGCATTGACGGTGAACCACTGCATGTCGTCGAGCGAGTAGCCGAAGGCCTCGACCAGGTGCTCGAACTCGCGGCTCATGCTGGTGCCGCTCATCAGCCGGTTGTCGGTGTTGACGGTGAGCCTGAAGTGCAGCTTCCGCAGCAGGCCGATCGGGTGCTCGGCGTACGAGGCGGCCGCGGCCGTCTGGAGGTTCGACGTCGGGCACATCTCCAGGGGGATGCGCTTGTCCCGGACGTACGAGGCCAGGCGGCCCAGCGTCACGGAGCCGTCCTCGGCGACCTCGATGTCGTCGATGATCTTCACGCCGTGGCCGAGGCGGTCGGCGCCGCACCACTGCAGGGCCTGCCAGATCGACGGCAGGCCGAAGGCCTCGCCCGCGTGGATCGTGAAGTGGTTGTTCTCGCGCTTGAGGTACTCGAACGCGTCGAGGTGGCGGGTGGGAGGGAACCCGGCCTCGGCGCCGGCGATGTCGAAGCCGACCACGCCGTTGTCCCGGTAGCGGTTGGCCAGCTCGGCGATCTCCAGCGCGCGGGCCGCGTGGCGCATCGCGGTCAGCAGCGCGCCGACGCGGATGCGGTGGCCGTTCGCCTTCGCGCGGCGCTCGCCCTCGCGGAAGCCGGCGTTGACCGCCTCGACGACCTCTTCGAGGGTCAGGCCGGCTTCCAGGTGCTGCTCGGGGGCGTACCGGATCTCGGCGTACACGACGCCGTCCTCGGCCAGGTCCTCGGCGCACTCGGCGGCGACCCGGAAGAGGGCCGCCTTCGTCTGCATGACGGCGCAGGTGTGCGCGAACGTCTCCAGGTAGCGCGGGAGGGATCCCGAGTCGGCGGCTTCGCGGAACCAGACGCCGAGCTTGTCGGCGTCGGTCTCGGGGAGGCTCTCGTAGCCGACCTCGCGGGCCAGCTCGATGATCGTCCCGGGGCGCAGGCCACCGTCGAGGTGGTCGTGCAGGAGCACCTTCGGGGAGCGGCGGATCTGATCCGGGGTGGGCAGGTTGGGGGTCTCGCTCGTCATCTGGGCACTCTAGCTCCTACGCGCGTAGAGCGACGCTTCGACGGCCGGTCGATGCAGAACATTGACTTCTGGCCCGGTGACCTTGACCGGACTGTGGTGTGGACACCCGCCGGTCTGAGACTGTTCGGCCATGGCACAGCATGCGCCGCCGGCGCGCGGGGCCCGCCTGGGGCGGGCGCTCGGCGTGAACGGCTCGGGTTCGACGCAAAGCACGGTCAGTGGTGTGGTGCTCCTGCTTCCCGGGGCGACCAGACTGCCCCCCGGTCCACTGCGCCCGCTCGCGCGGGCCCTGGCCCGGGCGGGCACTGGGCAGGGGCTGGTGACGCACAGGGTCCTGCACGGGGGCGGCTGCCGCACCGAGGGCGCGGGGTGGGCGGCGGACGAGGTGGTCCGCCGGTACGGGGACGTGCCGGTGTGCCTGGCGGGCTACGGGGCGGGCGGCCGGGCGGCGCTCGCGGCGGCGGGCCACGAGGCCGTCAACTCCGTGCTCGCGCTCGCCCCTTGCCTGCCGCAGCCGTCCGCGGGGGACTCCCCTGAACCGGTGAAACAGCTCTTAGGGCGCCGGGTGCTGATCGTGCACGGCACCAACGACGCCCGCAGCGACCCGGAGCTGTCCTTCCGGCTCGCGACCAGGGCAAAAAAAGCCAATCGCGCGACCTGCCGTTTCGAAGTGCACTCCGACGGGCATGGCCTGCGCGACCACCAGGCGGAGGTCGTCGCCCTGTCCGTGGACTTCGTCCTCGGCTCGGTCTTCTCGGGCCGCTACTCCCGGCCCGTGACCGATGCCCTGGCGGCCCCGCCGCCGCTGGGGCTGCGCATGCCGCTCGCCTCCGGCTTCGGCCGCTCGCTGCGCGGCACGCCGGGCCGATAGCCCGACACGCCGCTTCCACGCCCGTCCGCGCCCTTCCGCGCCCGTCCGCGGGCCTTCCGCGTGGCCCGGATTTCGGCCACCGTTCACACGGGAGGGTGGCCGGGCCGTCCAACAGGTGGGAACGCGGCGAGGACGTCCCGTGCCAAATGCGCGACAACCGGGCTACCGGACGTAACACAAACGATTCTGGCCCGTGACGGGAGTGAATTACTGGCCAGTAAGTGATCACAATGGGCGCGGGTGCACCGGGGGGGTGCCTTGTTGTGAAATGGAGTTGCCTTGCATCAGGCCGTGTTCAGGTTGCTGGGACCACTGGAGGTGCAGGTCGGCGGAGAAGCTCTGCGGATCGGGGGGGCGCGCCAACGGACCGTACTGACGATGCTGCTGCTCTCGCCCTGCCGGGTCGTCTCGGTGGACTCGCTCATCGAAGCCGTCTGGCCGAACGGCGGACCGACCACCGCGCGCAACCAGATCGCCATCTGTGTCGCCGGACTGCGCAAGGTCTTCAAGGACACGGTCGGGGTGAACGAGCTGATCCTGACCTCGCACCCCGGATACATCCTCAACCCGCTGGAACACCGCATCGACGCGGTCGACTTCCAGGACCGGGTGGGCCAGGCCCGTGAACTCGCCCGCGGCGGCCAGGGGGCCGAGGCCTGCGAGGTGTTCGCCGAGGCGCTGTCCCTGTGGCGCGGCCGGGCCATGGACGGGGTCACCGGAAACCACATCGAGCAGGAGGCCGTCCGGCTGGAGGAGCTGCGCCTGGACGTCCACGAGGAGTACGCCGGACTACAGCTCCAGCTCGGCCGTCACCACACGCTCATCCCGGCGCTCACCTCGCTGGTCTCGGAGCACCCGCTGCGCGAGCAGGCCCGTGCCCACCTGATCCTGGCGAACTACCGCGCGGGCCGCCGCGCCGATGCCCTGAACGTGTTCCGCGAGGGCCGGCGCCTGCTGGTGGACGAGCTGGGTATCGAGCCCGGACCGGTCCTGCAGGGTCTGCACGACCTGGTCCTCCAGGACTCGCCGGAGCTCTCGCAGCCCGCCACCCAGCTCGCCCAGCCGATGGCCGCGAACGTACCGGCCCAGCTGCCCGTGGACTCGGCCTCCTTCACCGGCCGGACCAAGGAACTCAGCGCCATGGACCGGATGCTGGACGAGCGCCTGGGCCAGTCGCCGCTGACCATCGCCGCGATCAGCGGCATAGGCGGCGTCGGCAAGACCGCCCTCGCCGTGCGCTGGGCGAACAACGTCGCCGCCCGCTTCCCCGACGGCCAGCTCTTCACCGACCTGCGCGGGTACGACGAGAAGGACGAGCCCGTCCAGCCCGCCACCACGCTCGACCGCTTCCTGCGCGCCCTCGGGGTGCCCGCCCAGCAGATCCCGGCGGACCCCGGTGACCGCGCCGCGCTCTACCGCAGCGTGCTCGGCGGCAAGCGGGTCCTGATCGTCCTCGACAACGCCCGCTCCTTCCAGCAGATCCGCCCGCTGCTGCCCGGCAACGGCCGCTGTTGCGTGCTGATCACCGGCCGCGACGTCATGGGCGAGATGATCGGCGACTACGCCGTCCTGCAGGTCGGGCTCCAGTCCATGGACCCCGACGAGGCCTCCGCGCTGCTCGGGGAGGTGGCCGGCGACCACCGGATCGGCGCCGACCCGGTCGCCACCGCCCGGCTGGGCGAACTGTGCGACCGGCTGCCGCTCGCGCTGCGCATCGCGGGCGCCCGGCTCGCCGCCAAGCCGCACTGGTCGGTGCGCAGCCTCGTGGGCCGGCTGGAGAACCAGCGGCGCAGGCTCGACGAGCTGAGCCCGGGCGAGGGCGGCGTACGGGCCGGCTTCCGGCTCAGCTACCGCGACCTGTCGGCCGCCGCGCGCCAGCTCTACCGGCGGGTCGGCCTGCTGAACGTGCCCGACTTCGCCGCGTGGGTGGGCGCCGCGCTCATCGACGCCGACCAGATGGACGCGGAGAACCTCCTGGAGCAGCTGGTCGACGCCCAGCTGCTGGAGGTGGCCACCGCCTCGGGGCCGGTCACCCGCTACCGCTTCCAGGACCTGCTGCGGCTCTTCGCCTGGGAGATGGCCCAGGCCGAGGAGACCGAGGAGGACCGCGGGGCCGCGCTGGAGCGGGCGTACGGCGGCTGGCTGGCGCTGGCCGACGCCGCCCGGCTGCTGACGTACGGCGGGGAACGCCCCATCAGCTACGGCAAGGTGGAGCGGATGGCCTTAGAACCCGAGCTGATGGAAGAGCTGCTCGCGGACCCGATGGAGTGGTTCGAGTCCGAGCGCAGCGCCCTGACCGATGTGATCGAGCAGGCCTCCGGTACTGAGCGGTCCGCCTACGCGTGGGCGCTGACCCAGAACAGCACGCCGCTGTTCGAGGTGCGCAACTACTGGGAGGACTGGCGCTCCTGCGCCGAGCACTCGCTGCGCGCCGCGGAACTGGCCGGCGACCTGCTCGGCGAGGCCACGATGCTCCGCTCGCTGGGCACGCTGGCGATCTACCGCCGCGACTACCGCGAGGCCTGGGGCTGGCTCACCCGGGCGGCGCCCCTGTGGGACCAGCTCGGCGAGGTCCACGGCAAGGCCCTGGCGCTGCGC
Source organism: Streptomyces sp. NPDC037242 (assembly GCF_055604165.1). NCBI lineage: Bacteria > Bacillati > Actinomycetota > Actinomycetes > Kitasatosporales > Streptomycetaceae > Streptomyces > Streptomyces sp. NPDC037242. The sequence continues at coordinate 215,452 of NZ_JBVJUY010000009.1, read as the reverse complement.
AGTCTGGCGCTGTGCGCACGGTTCTTCGGTGACCTGGAGGGCGCCGCGCGCGACGCCCGGGAGTCGCTGGAGTGCTTCCGCGAGGCGGGCGACGTGGCCGGCGAGTCCCATGTGATGGGCCTGCTGGCCCAGGTGGAGATGGAGCGGGGCAACCTCGCCGTCGGCATCGCCCTGTGCACCGAGGCCATCGCCAAGAGCCGGGAGGCCGGCAGCGGACGGGGCGAGAACCAGAACACGTACCGGCTGGCCGAGGCGCTGCTGCGGCTCGGTGACCTGACGGAGGCCGAGCAGACCTGCATGACGGTGCTGCGGCTCACCCGTGAGGGCGGCGACCGGCTCGGCGAGGCCTACGCGCTGCGCGGAATCGGCGAGGCGCGCTGGCGCCAGGGCCGGTCGGCGGACGCCGAGACAGTGCTGACGGAGGCGCTGGTGGCCGCGCGGGAGGTGCAGGACCGGTTCCTCCAGGCGCGGATATCGCTCGACCTGGCCTGCGCGCTGGTCCTGCGCGGGGAGCCGCAGGCGCGCGAGCCGCTCGGCCGGGCGGTGGAGGCGTTCACCGAGCTCGGCGCCGCCGAGTGGCAGCGGCGGGCCGAGGAGGTCGCGCGGGCCGTTGCCGCCGGGGAGCCCGGGGGGCTGAACCCGCAGGCGCTGGCCGCGCTGCTGGAGGGCTGACCGGCCGCACGGGCCGCCGGCCCGTGTACCGCGGAACGTATACGAACACAGGGGCCCGGGTCCGCCGTCTCGGCGGGCCCGGGCCCCTGTCGCGCTCCGATGCTCAGCAGGTGTGGATCAGCTCCACGGGTTCTCCTCGTTGATGTCGCAGACCGGACCGGTCACCGGGCCGACGAGCGGGTCGACGACCGGGCCGACCACGGGGCAGACGATCTGCTGGACCAGCTCGGTGCCCGGAACCTCGCTCGCAGCCGCCGTGGTGGCCGAGCCCAGGGAGAGGGCGCAGACGGCCGTCACGGTACCCAGGGTGGCGACGAAAGCGGTGCGGGTGCGGGTGCTGCGCATCGGAATTCTCCTCAGTCGTTTTGACCTTGCTTCGCCGCCGGTGCGGTGCGACGAGATGAACGCTAAGGAGAGGCTCTGTTGGCTCGATATCGCTTCGATTTCGAGCGGCTGCGGGAAACGAAATCGCTCAGGTTCCCCAGGCTCCGAGGCTGGTCATGCGCTCGGCGACGCGGTCGGGGGTCGGCTGGTCCATGCGGTCGGCGAGGCGTCCGTCGGCGAGGAACAGCACGGTGTCGGCGTACGAGGCGGCGACCGGGTCATGGGTGACCATGACGACCGTCTGGCCGGTCTCGTCGACGCTGCTGCGCAGCAGCGCCAGGATCTCCTTGGCCGTCACCGTGTCCAGCGCGCCGGTGGGCTCGTCGCCGAACAGCACGTCGGGGCGGGTGATCAGGGCGCGGGCGATGGCCACGCGCTGCTGCTGGCCGCCGGAGAGTTCGCCGGGGCGGTGCGAGGCGCGTCCGGTCAGTCCGACCCGGCCCAGGACCTCCTCCAGCCAGGCCGCGTCCAGCTTCTCCTTCGCCAGGCGCAGCGGCAGTTCGATGTTCTGGCGGACGGTCAGCGAGGCCACGAGGTTGAAGGCCTGGAAGACGAAGCCGATCCGCTTGCGCCGCAGTTTGGTCAGTTCGGTCTCGTTCAGACCGTTCAACTCGGTCTCGCCGATGTACGCGGAGCCCGTGGACGGCATGTCCAGGCCGGCCGCGCAGTGCAGGAAGGTCGACTTGCCGGACCCGGAGGGGCCCATCACGGCGGTGAACGATCCGCGCGGCACCCCCACCGTCACCCCGTCGAGGGCGCGGACCTGGCTGCCGCCCTTGCCGTACACCTTGGTCACCGCGTCCAGCCGCAGCGCGTACTCCGTCGTCTGGTCGCCGCCGCGGGGCGGCGCGCTCATCGTGGTGGGCCTCATGGACGCCGGGGTCCTCTCGCTGTCGGGGCGTGGTGCGCCGGCCGCCCGTCGGACGGAACCAGCCCCACCACAGTGCACTGTCTTCCTCTTTTCCTTCTATGCGACTGCCCCTAATGGGGGCGACTGCGGGGGTTCCGGCCGGAACCCAGCGGTCCGTTGGCCGGGATTGGGCCGCCCGGTGGCCGAAATCGAAGTGAAATCGGCCCGACAGCCCCGGTCTCTAGCTTCGGTGACTGAGCTCGAGACACATTCATCAGAGCAACGGGGTGACGAGGCATGGACTTCCGGATTCTCGGACCGGTCGAAGCGAGGCGAGGCGGTACCCGGATCGCACTGTCGGGGTCGAAGGTGCACACGGTCCTGGCGGCCCTGCTGCTCGCCCGGGGGCGGGTGGTGTCGGACGCTCGGCTCAACACGCTGCTGTGGGGCTGGGACCCACCCGCCACGGCCGGGGCGCAGATCTACACGTACATGTCGAGGCTGCGCAAGCACCTGGGCGACGGCGTGGAGATCGTGCGGCAGCAGCCGGGCTACCTGCTGCACACCGGTGACAGCGCCGTCGACCTCGTCGACTTCGAGAAGCTGGAGCGCGACGGCCGCCAGGCGCTGCGCGCGGGGGCGTACGAGGAGGCCGGCGAGCTGCTGACGCGGGCGCTGGAGCTGTGGCGCGGCCCGGCGCTGGCGAACGTCACCGAGCACATGCAGACGGAGGAGCTGCAGCCGCTGGAGGAGGCCCGCACCCAGGCGCTGGAGCAGCGGATCGAGGCGGATCTCGCCCTGGGCCGGCACGAGCGGGTGACGGGTGAACTGAGCGGTCTCGTCGCGCGGTTCCCGACCCGGGAGCGGCTGCGGGCGCAGCTGATGACCGCCCTGTACCGGTGCGGCCGCCAGGCGGACGCGCTGAACACCTACCACGAGGGCCGCCGGGTGCTCGCCGAGCAGCTGGGCGTGGACCCGGGTGTCGCGCTCGGGGACACCTACAAGGCGGTGCTCGGCGGCGAGCTGGGGCTGGAGTCCCCCGCCCCGATCGGGCCGTCCGCCCGCAGGGCCGACGTCCCGGCGATGCTGCCGCCGGACATCGACGACTTCACCGGGCGCGAGGAGGAACTGGCCGCGCTCGGCGCGATGCTGGCCCCGGCCGGGCCCGAGACCGGCGCCTGGCGTCCGCGCCGGTTCCTGATCACCGGCATGGCGGGCATCGGCAAGACGGCCCTCGCGGTGCGGGTGGCGCACGCCAGCGCCGCCCGCTACCCGGACGGGCAGCTGTACGCCGACCTGCGCGAGGCGGACGGCTCCCCCCGCGACCCCGGCGAGGTGCTGGTGCGGCTGCTGCGCGCGCTCGGCGAGGCCGGGCTGGACGGCCCGGACGCGGCGGGCGACCTGGAGGAGCTGGTACGCCTCTACCGGACCCGCACCGCGGGCAAGCGGATGCTGCTCCTGCTGGACAACGCGGCCGGCGACCTCCAGGTCGGGCCCCTGCTGCCCGGCTCCACGGAGACCACCGTGCTGGTGACCTGCCGTACCCAGCTCGCCCGGGTGGCGGGGGCGTACTCGGTGGCGCTGTCCCCGCTGGACGACGACACGGCGCTGGAGCTGCTCGCCTCCGCGGCGGGGCGGGCCCGGATCACCGCCGACCCGGACGCCTCGGACGACCTGGTGGCGTACTGCGCGGGGCTGCCGCTCGCGCTGCGGATCGCCGGGACCCGGCTGGCCTCGCGGCCGCACTGGCCGGCGGCCCGCCTGGCCGAGCGGCTGGCCGATCCGCGGACGCGGCTGGGCGAGCTGAGCTTCGCCGAACTGAACGTGCAGGGCGCGCTGCTGCCGCCGGGTGCCCGGCTCGACGCGCGGGCCCGTACGGTGCTGCCGGCGCTGGCGGGCGCGGGCGCGGAGCCGTTCGGCGCGGGGCGGATCGCGCGCGCTCTGGAGATCTCCGAGGCGGTGGCCGAGGCGGGGCTGGAGAGCCTGGTCGACGCGGCGCTGCTGGACCTCAGCGGGGTCGACCCGCAGGGGCGGCCGCTCTACCGCTGCCATGAACTCGTCCGGCTGCTCGCCGGGCAGTCCGCCCCCCGAACCCACGCCACCGCGGCGTGGTGACCCCTGGAGAGAACATGACCACCGTGCCGATCGCCACACTCCCGACGAAGAACCGGACCCGTACCCGGGCCCATGTCCTGGCCATGCCCGTCCTGGTGACCGCGCTGGCCGGGGGGACGCTGACCGGCTGCTCGATGCTGGGCAGCGAGACGGACGTACGCAACTACACGGTGTCGGAGAAGGTGACCGCCCTGTCGGTGCAGTCGCCGGACGGGGACATCGAGGTCGTCGGGGGCTCCGGCGACAGCGTGAAGGTGACCGAGACCGTCACCTACAGCGGTACGAACCCGAAGACGGACCAGACGGTGTCGGGCGGCGAGCTGACGCTGGGCGGCGGGCCCGACTGCGGCAGCGACTCGGACTGCAAGATCAGTTACAAGGTGGAGGTGCCGGGCGGGCTGTCGGTGAAGCTGGTGGCCTTCGGCGGGGACATCACCGTCAGGAACGTGTCGGGCGCCATCGACGTACGGACCACCGGCGGCTCGGTGCACGGCAAGGAGCTCAGCGCCAAGAGCCTGCTCGCGAAGGCCAACGGCGGGGACGTGGAGGCCAGTTTCACGGCGCCGCCGGAGAAGGTCGACGCGGGGACCAGCGGCGGTGACGTCAAGGTGAAGGTCCCGGGGTCGGCCGCCTACGCCGTCGACGCGAAGGGTGTCGGCGGCGGCGAGAAGGTGACCGTGCGCACCGACCCCGCCTCGGGCCACAACCTCAAGCTCCGCACCCTGGGCGGAACGGTGTCGGTCAGCTCGTGACCTGCGGGACCGCCACGGGAAAGGGGGACCCGGACCGCCGTCGTGCTGCGGTCGGGTCCCCCGCTCTCGGGACCGGAGGCGGCGGACAGCCGCACCGTCACCAGGAGTTGCGCGCCCGCTGGAACACCGGTACGCCGCGCTCGACGAGCGGGGCGATGGTCTCGCGGACCACGGCCCAGACGTCCGAGACCACGCGCTCGCGCGGGGCCGGCGGGGTCTGCGCGAGGGCCGTGGCGGTGATCGCCCGCATCGCGGCGACGGCCGCGACGGCGCGGACGTCCGCGGAGGGACGGGCCGGGCGGGCGGCGCCGCGTCCGACGTCCATCCGGAAGGCCAGCTCGGCGGCCTCGACGCGCTCCGCGGCGGCGCGGGAGGCGCAGACCGGGGCGGCGAAGACGGCCGGCGAGAGCGGGTGCTGGTACACGTGCCGCACCCAGGCGGAGACGCGCATCCGCTCCCGGGCCTCCCAGCCGTGCTCGCCGGGTCCCGGATCGGACTGCTGCACCACGGTCTCCAGCAGCGCGTGGTAGCCGTCCCACAGCTCCTCGTCGGCCTCGGTGAGCTGCGGGAAGGTCTTCTCGGTGGCTTCGAGCGTCATCGTTGTCTCCCTGTTGCTCTTGCGTCTCTTGCACGGCATGCGTGCAATGAAATGGGCGGTCTGTTCGGTGTCAAGAAACGGGCAGTTGAACGGGGTGCAGGCGGACCGGTCCGGTCGCCGTGTCGGCCGGCCGGGCCACGCAGGCCGTCCAGTCGGGTCCGACGGCCAGGTCCTCGACGGCCCACAGGGTGTGGCGGCCCTGGAAGGTGTGCTGGACCTCGACCCGGCCGATCCGGTCGGCCCGTACGTCCAGCTCGTTCAGCTCGGTGCCGATCAGGCCGACGCCGACGGCCTTGACCACGGCCTCCTTGCGGGTCCACACCCGGTGGAAGGCCCGGTCCCGCTCGTCGCCCGGGGTCAGTGCCTGCAGGACGGCGCGCTCGGCCTCGGTGGTGACCATGTCGACGACGTTCTGCGAGTGGATCCCGCGCAGCGCCTCGATGTCGACGCCGACCCGGGTGCCGGCCCGCACCGCGAGGACCCCGCGCCCCGCGGTCCGCGAGAGGCTGATGGCGAGCGGTACCGCGGGCCGGGTCACGCTCGGCGGGCCGTGGCCGGTGTCCCCGCAGCCGGGGCAGTCCCGGCGGCCGAAGGCGACCTCCGCGGCCGGTACGCCGAGCAGCTCGCCGACGGCCCGGCGGGCCGCGGCGTGGCTGCGGACGAAGGCGGCCGCGTCGCGCTCCTGGTGGAAGGAGAGCACCCGCTCGTACTCCTGGGTGCTGAGCAGGGCCAGGTCGTCGGGGTCGGTGCGGGCGGGCAGTTCCCAGCACCACACGTGCACCTCGCCCGAGGTCCGCAGTCTGCGTACGGCCACGGCGGCGCGGGCGGTCAGACCGGATTCCAGGGTCAGGCTGCCGGGCAGGTCGTGGGGTACGGGCATGGCATCTCCCTTCGTACTGTTTGATTCGGTTTCCATTGAGCCCACGCGCCGCATGCCCCGGGCTTGCAGCGCTCTATACGGGGGATACGACGGGCTGTTCAGGCGGCCGGCAGCAGGGCGGCCGTGATCAGCCGCAGCAGCGTCGCGCGCTGCTCCGCCTGCTCCAGGTAGAAGTGCCCGCCGGGCAGGACCCGGTGGGTGAATCCCCCGGTGGTCAGCTCTGCCCAGCTCAGTGCGTCCTGCGGCGGCAGCAGCGGGTCGCTGTCGCCGATGAAGGCGGTCAGCGGGGCCCGTACGGTGCCCAGTTCCTCCAGCGACGGCCGGTATCCGGCGCTGAGCCGGTAGTCGGCGCGCAGCGACGGCAGCAGCAGGGCCGCGAGTTCCGGGTCGGCCATGATGTCGGCGCCGGGCGAGGCGAGGCGGTCCATCTCCGAGATCAGTTGGGCGTCGGTGTAGGCGCCGAGGTCGACGGGGTCGGAGACGTGCGCGGCCGCCGCCCCCGACACGAAGATCCGTTCCGGGCTGATGCCGTGCCGTGCCTCCAGCCGGCGGGCCACCTCGTAGGCGACGTCCGAGCCGAGGCTGTGCCCGAAGAAGGCCAGCGGTGCGGCGAGGTAGGGGCGCAGGGCCGCGGTGATGCGGTCGGCCAGCTCCGCCATGGTCTCGACGCAGGGCTCGTGGAAGCGGTCCTGGCGGCCCGGGTAGCGGGCGGCGAGCACCTCGATCCCGGCGGGCAGCCGGTCCGGCCAGTCCCGGTAGAGGCTGGCGGCGCCGCCCGCGTGCGGGAAGCAGACCAGCCTGATGCGGGGGGTCGCGGCGCGGCTGTGGCGGCGGAACCAGCGGGCGCCGTCCTGGCTGTCGTACGCCCCGGCGGGTGCGGGTACCGGTGCCGGTGCCGCCAGGACGCCTGTCGCGGCGGGCATCAGTCGGTCATCGCGACGAGGACGCGGCGCGGGCCCGTGAAGGGCCGGCGGCCGTGGCCCACCGCGAGGTTGTCGATGACCATGAGGTCGCCGGTCCGCCAGTCCACGTCCACCGCGTTCTCCAGGCCGCGGTCGCGGACCTGCAGGACGTACTCGTCGGGGATCGGCGAGCCGTCGGCGAGGGTGACGTACTGCGGGAGCTCCTCGGGCGGCAGCAACTGGGCGAGGGCGGCGGCGGTCTCGTCGCCGAGCGATGCCGGGTGGAACTGGTCGGCCTGGTTGAACCAGACCTCCCGGCCGCTCTGCGGGTGGATGACGGTGGCGGGGCGCAGGTGGCTGATGTGCAGTCCGCCGTCGGCGCGCCAGTGCCAGTCGGCGCCGGTGCCGTTGAGGTACGCCTCGACCTCGGCGCGGTCCCGGGTCTCGAAGGTGTCCTGCCAGCTCTTGCCCAGGCCCAGGCCGTCGTGGAGGTTCTGGGTGTAGCGCACGCCCGGGGCGAAGGCCGCGCGCAGCTCGGGGTCGAGGGACTCCAGCCAGCGCACGCCGTCGACGATGGGCGTGGCGCCGCCGGTCTCGGGGGCCTGCTGGCAGAAGAAGGCGAGGCGGGTGGGCCAGCTCTCGGCGTAGGAGAGCTCGTTGTGCATGGAGATGGTGAACTGCGCCGGGTATTCGGTGGAGGTGTAGACGTTGTCGCCGACCTTGGTGCGCGGGGAGTTGCCGTTCACGTAGGCGAGGCGATTGCGCAGCAGGAGGTCGAGGACCGCGCCGAGGGTGTCGGGGGTGATGCCGAAGCCCCGGAAGACGAGGGCCTTCTGCTCGGTGAGCAGCCGGTCGACGGCGGCGGTGTCGGCGAGGTGGGCGGTGAGCGCCTCGGCGGTCGCGTCGATGCCGAGGTCGGCGGGGTGGATCTCGTACGGGGTCCAGGTCGTGGTGGCGGTGGTCATGGGGTCACTTCGCTTCCGGGGTGGTGACGGGTGCGTCCTGGTCGGCCGGTGCGGCGGCGGGACCCGGGCGGCGCAGGGATTCGGGGTAGTCGGCGTGCGGCAGCAGCAGCGAGAGCAGGGCGAGGGCGCCCATGGCCGCGGCGATGCCGTAGACGGTGTGGGTGGCTCCGAAGGCCTCCAGGGCGAAGCCGCCGCCGAGCATGCCGAGGGAGGCGGCGCCGGAGCCGATCAGGCCCATCGCCCCGCCGACGCGGCCCTGGAGCCGGTCGGGGGTGATGCCGACCTGGTAGACGCCGCCGGCGACGTTGGTGATGCTGCCGATCATGGCGGCGGCCAGGAAGATCAGGCCGAGGAGCACCGGGTTGCCGGTGAGGGCGACGAGCGGCATGAGCAGGGCCCAGCCGATGGCGCCGCCGATGAGCAGGCCGCGCAGGCTGATCCGGCGCATCCAGAAGGTTCCGGTGAGGGCGCCGAACATGCCGCCCATGCCGCTGACGGCGGTGATGACGCCGATGGCGGCTGCCGAGCCGCCCGCTTCGTTGACGACGACGATGAGGGCGAGGGAGAGGGCCTGGAAGAGCAGGTTGGAGCCGGAGATCAGGAGCATGCCCCAGCGCAGGAACCGCTGCTTCCAGGTCCAGCCGAGGCCTTCGGCCAGTTCGGCGCGGAGGTTGCCGGGGGCCTGGGTCCGCTCGTCCTGGAAGTTCTTGCGGATGAGCAGGAGCGAGATCAGCGAGACGGTGTGCGCGACGGCGGAGAAGAGGAACGGCGCGGAGCGGGCGACGGTGTACAGGACGCTGCCGGCGGGCAGGCCGAGCAGTCCGGCCGCCTGGCCGCGGGCCTCGTTGCCGGCCATGGCGGCGGGCAGCTGCTCTCCGGGCACGACGTGGCGTACGGCGGCCCGTTCGGCGAGCCGGTAGAAGATCGCCAGGCTGCCCTGGACGAAGGCGGCGGCCATCAGCAGCGGGATCCACACGTGGCCGGAGAACACGGAGACGCCGACGGCGGCGGCGGAGAGCAGGCAGCCGAGGTCGCACAGGATCATCAGGCGGCGGCGGTCCCAGCGGTCGACGAGGGCTCCGGCGTGGAGCTGGACGACCAGGTTGGGCAGGGCGGCGGCGAAGCCGACGAGGCCGGCGGCGCTCGCCGAGCCGGTGGCCCAGATGACCAGCAGCGGGTACGCGATGGAGCTGACGCGGGCACCGAGCGCGGTGGCCCCGGCGCCGACCCACAGCAGGACGAAGTCCCGGTTGCGGCGCAGCGAGGGCGGTCGGGGCGCTTCGGCGTCGGCGACCGCCGCCTCGGTGGTCTCTTCGGGGGCGGGGTGGAGCGCGGTCATGACAGGCGTCCTTCCGGGGCGGGTCCGCTGACGGCGCCGTGCCTGATCCACTCCAGGACGGCCATGGCGCTGTGCATCTTGTTCTCGGCCTGGTCGAAGGCGATGCTCGCCGGGCCGTCGAGGACCTCGGCGGTGACCTCCTCGCCGCGGTGGGCGGGCAGGTCGTGCAGGAAGACGGCCTTGGGGGCGGCGTGCCAGAGCCGCTCGGTGACCTGGAACGGGGCGAAGATCTCCCGCCAGTTCGCGTCGGGCTTGGTGGTGCCGGTGGTCTGCCAGCGGGTGGTGTAGATGGCGTCGGGCTGCTCGGGCAGGCCGTCCATGTGGTGGTGCTCGGTGACGGTGGAGCCGTTACGGGCGGCCTGGGCGGCGGCGCGGGCGAGGATCGCGGGGTCGACCCCGTAGCCGGGCGGGGTGCGCAGCTCCAGGGTGGTGCCGGGGTAGCGGCTGAGCGCGAGGGCGAGGGCGGAGGCGGTGTTGTTGCCCTCGCCGACGTACAGGATGCTCAGGCCTTCGATGCGGCCGAACCTCAGCTGGAGCGTGGTGAGGTCGGTGAGGCCCTGGGTGGGGTGCTCGGCGGCGCTCATGGCGTTGACCACGGGCAGCCGGCCGCCGCCGGACAGGCCGCGCAGCTCCTCGTCGGTGCCGGCGGTGCGGGCTACGAGGACGTCGAGCATGCGGGCCATGACCTGGCCGGTGTCCTCGACGGTCTCGCCGGTGTTGAGCTGGAGGTCGGCGGGGCCGTAGGTGAGGATGCGGGCGCCGAGCCGCAGCGCGCCCGCGGAGAAGGCCGTACGGGTGCGGGTGGAGGTCTTCTTGAAGTAGATGCCGGCGATCCAGCCCTCCAGGGGCTGTTCGGCGCGGCCGGCGCCGGAGGCGAAGTGGGCGCCGCGGGCGACGATCGAGTGGAGGTCCTCGTCGGTCAGGTCGTCGATGGAGAGCAGCTGCCGGGTGGGCGTGGTCATCGGGTGCTCCTTCCTGTTCGTGGTGGGTGGGGGTGGGGCGGGCGCGGCCGGCAGTGCCGTGGCCGGAAAGGTTTGCCGGGGCACGGCACTGGTGCGGGGCGCCCGCCCCGTCCGGCGCTGCCGGTCAGTCCTGTGCGTCGGGGTTGATCCGGCCCTGCTCCCACAGCCGGGTCATCTCGCCCTGGCCGGCCCACGCCTCGTCCTCGTCGCGTACGGAGGCCAGCACCTGCTTGAGCACGGCCCGCCCGGAGTCGGCGTTGGTGAGGACCACGACACCGGTGCCGGAGCCGAGGCGGCTGAGCGCCAGGGCGTGGAAGCCGGAGGTGCGGCCGGTGTGGCCGTACTCGAGGTCGCCGCCGGTGGTGTCGACGATGGAGCCGGTGCCGTAGAAGCGGCCGGGTTCGACCACGGTGAGCATCCGGCCGGCGAGGGCCGCATCGAGCACCTCGGAGGCTTCGCCGCGGTGGGCGCGGCGGATCTCCAGGAGCACTTGGGCCAGGTCGGCCGCGGTGGTCCACAGTCCGGCGGCCGCGGTGTCGGGGTGGGCCATGGACCCTTCGGCGAGCGAGGCGCCGTCCTCTCCGTGGCCGACGGCGACCGCGGCCGCGGCCGGCGGGAGTTCGGGCTCGTAGAAGCTGGCGGTCATGCCCAGCGGGGCGAACACCTTCTCCCGCATGTACTGCGGGAAGGGGGTGCCGGTGACGTCCTCGACGAGCTGCTGCAGGACGGTGTAGCTGACGTTGTTCTTCATGAACACCCGGCCCGGTACGCCTTCCAGCACCACCGGCGGGGTCTTGGCCGGGCCCCGTCCGTGGAGGATCTCGGCCGCGGTGGGCCGGGGCTCGCCGCGCCCGTAGAAGTGGTTGTCCAGGGCGGTCTCGGGGTGGGTGATGCCCGCGGTGAAGCGGAGCAGCTGGTCGGCGGTGACCACGGCCCCGCCGGGTATCTGCCAGCTCGTCAGGTGACGGCTGACGTCCCCGTCGAGGTCGATGAGCCCGTCCTTGGCCAGGCGCAGGACGCCGAGCGCGGAGACGAACTTGCTCATGGACGCGGCCGGGAAGAGCGTGTCCGGGGTGACCCGGGCACCGCCGCCCGCCGAGGTGACGCCGAAGCCGCGGACCTCGGCGAGTTCGCCGTCGCGGATGACGGCGACGCTGACGCCCGGCACCTGGTGCTCGATCATCGCCTCGGCCGGGGCGGGGATGCCCCGGACGGTACGGGGGGCCGCCGCTCGGGGCGCGACCGCCGCGGCCAGCTCGGCGAGGGTCTCGCTCTCGTACAGGGTGCGCAGCGAGATCGCGAGGCCGGCCTTGCGGGCGGCGGAGATCAGCGGGAGCACCATGATCGAGTCGCCGCCGAGGTCGAAGAAGCTGTCGTGGGCGCCGACCTTGTCGATGCCGAGGGCCTCGCCCCAGATACGGGCGAGCAGTTCTTCGGTGGCGGTGCCCGGGGCGACGTACGGGGGCCGTCCGGTGTCGGGCATCCGGTCCTGGCCGGGAGCCGGAAGGGCCTTCCTGTCCACCTTGCCGGAGACGGCCAGCGGGAGTGCGTCGAGGGCGACGAACACCGCCGGGACCATGTAGGCCGGCAGGGTGCGGCGCAGCTCCGCGGCCAGTTCGGCCGGGGTGGGCGAGGCGCCGTCGGCAGGTACGACGTAGGCGACGAGGCGGCGTTCGCCGGGGCGGTCCTGACGGGCGAGCACCACGGCGTCCTTGACGCCGGGGGCGAGCAGCAGGGTGGCCTCGATCTCGCCGAGTTCGACGCGGTAGCCGCGGATCTTGACCTGGTCGTCGCCTCGGCCCAGGAAGTCCAGGCTGCCGTCACGGCGGAACCGGGCGAGGTCGCCGGTGCGGTAGAGGCGGGTGCCGGGGCGGTCGGTGAAGGGGTGCGGGACGAACTTCTCGGCGGTGAGCGAGGGTCGCCCGCCGTAGCCGCGGGCCACGCCCGCGCCGCCGAGGTAGAGCTCGCCGACGACTCCCGCGGGCACCGGGCGCATCCCGGCGTCCAGCACGTACACCTCGGTGTTGGTGATGGGCCGGCCGATCGGCACCGGTACGCCGTCGGCGGCCGTGTCCGTCGCCGTGCCCTCGTCGGATGTCACCGTGTGGACGACGCAGCCGACGACGGTCTCGGTCGGGCCGTACTCGTTGATGATCCGGGCACCGGGGGCGGTGCGTCGCCAGCCGGCGACCATCTCCGGCTTCATCTCCTCGCCGCCGACCACGAAGGTGCGTACGGAGTCCAGGACGGTGTCCTCTCCGAGGGCGGCGGTGACCAGGTCCAGGTGGGCCGGGGTGATCTTGAGGATGCTGTAGTCGCCGCCCGCGCGCAGCAGGTCGGGCAGGGCCTCCTGGCCGCGGTCCCCGGGGACCATGGTGACGTCGCGCCCGGAGATCAGCGGGAGCAGGAAGCTGGGCACGGCCAGGTCGAAGGCGATGGAGCCGAACATCGGCGCCCCGTTCGCCCCGTCCATGCCGTAGTACTCCAGCGCCCAGCCGAGGTAGTTGGCGAGGCCGCCGTGGGTGATGAGCACGCCCTTGGGGCGGCCCGTGGAGCCGGAGGTGTAGATGGTGTAGACGAGGTCGTCGCCGTCGACGGCCACCGCCGGGTCGTGCTGCGGGCGGGCGGCGATCGGGCCGGCCTCCCGCTCCAGGACCACGGGGCGGGCCGAGCTGTCCGCGGGGACCACGGCCAGCAGGGACTCCTGGGTGACCAGGACGGGCGCCTTGCTGTCGGCGAGCTGGTACGCCAGGCGCTCGGCCGGGGTCTCCGGGTCGAGCGGCAGGTAGGCGGCGCCGGCCTTGAGCGCGCCGAGCACGGCGACCAGCATGTCGGGGCCGCGCTCCAGCAGGATCGCGACGAAGTCGCCGCGGCTGACGCCCAGTTCCACGAGGTGGTGGGCGAACCGGTTGGCGCGGGCGTCGAGTTCGCCGTAGCTCAGCGCCGTACCGGCCGTGACCACGGCGGTGGCCGCGGGGTTCTCGGCGGCCTGGGCGGCGAAGCGCCGGTGCACCGGGGTGGTGTCGTACGCGGCGGCGGCCGGTCCGGCCCACTCGCCGAGGAGCAGCTCGCGCTCCTCCTCGGGCAGCAGGACGGCGGTGGCGTCGCCGTCGAGGTCGGCGATGATCGCCTCCAGTACGAGGCGGTACATCCGGCCGAGCCGACGGGCCTGCTCGCGGCTCATCACCCGGGTGTCGGTGAGCAGTCCGAGCTCGCCGGCCATGGTGGTGACGGCCAGGTCGAACTCGGTGCCGCCCTCGCGCAGGCTGGAGCCGAGGTCCATCAGGTCGGTGTCGATCTGCCGGAAGTCGAGGTAGTTGAAGAACACGTCGATGATCCGGCGGCCGCCCGCCTCGCGCTGCACCTCCGGCAGCGGGAAGCGGCGGTTGGGCCACAGCTCGGTCTCCTGGGCGAAGACCTGCGTGAGCAGCTCGCGCCAGGTGGCCGCGCCGCCCTTGTGGTGGATGGGCAGGGTGTTCAGGTACATGCCGTACACGAGGTCGGCGCCGGGGAGTTCGGGCCGGGTGTCGCAGACGAGACCGGTGTAGAAGTCCCGCTCCTCGGTCAGCTGGCCCATCACCTTCAGGTGGGCGGCCAGCAGCACGCTCTTGACCGGGACGTCGGCCGCGCTGGCCACCGCCTTGATGCGCGGCTGGATGTCGCGCAGGGAGACGGTGACGGAGAAGGCCCTGCCGTTCTCCTCGGGCTGGCGCCAGGCCGCCGGGAGGGTGAACTGGGCGTGGTCGGTGACGATCCCGCGCCAGTACGCGCGCTCCTCGGCCGAGGCCAGGGACTCGTGCTCGCCGGCGATGAAGTCGGCGAAGCGCAGCGGCGGCAGGGCCGCGGGCGTGGGCTCCTCGCCGTCGCGCAGGGCGGCGTAGGTGGTGAGCAGCTCCATCCACAGGCTGTAGTGGCCCCAGCCTTCGAGGATGGTGTGGTTGAGGCTGAGGAACATGCGCCAGCCGGTGTCGCCGACGGCGAAGTTGAGCCGCACGAACGGGGGCTTCGCCATGTCGAACAGGCGCTCCTGCTCGCCGTTGCTGATCTCCAGGACCCGGGTGCGCCAGCCGTCGTCGTCCAGGCCGGTCAGGTCGTGGACGGTCACGGGCATCTCGGCCTCGGCGTGCACGAGCTGCATGGGCACGGAGTACGTGTCCAGGTCGATGCAGGTGCGCAGGGCCTCGTGGCGTGCGGTGACCCGGCGGGCCGCCTCGCGCATCGCGTCGGCGTCGAAGGGGATGCCGTCGCGGATGTCGAAGGAGGTGGTGTTGTGGTAGTTGTTCGCCGCCGGGCCGTCGTAGGCCAGCAGCTCGACGAGCATGCCGGTCTGGAGCTGGGAGAGCGGGTAGACGTCGGTGACGCCCGCGGGCACCAGGGCCCGGTCCGCCCCGCCGATCAGCTCGAACGGTTCGACGTAGCGCGTCTCGCGCACCTCGCGGCCGGCGACCGCGACGGCCAGCTTGCCGACCGTGCGGTGCTCGAAGACCTCGCTGACGGTGACGCTGTAGCCGGCCGTCTTGAGGGCTCCGACGAGGGTGACGGCGCGGATGGAGTCGCCGCCGAGGTCGAAGAAGCTGTCGGTGACGGAGATCCCGTCGACGCCGAGGACCTCGGTCCAGACGGCGGCGATGCGGATCTCGTCCTCGGTGGCGGGGGCGGCCCCGCCGCGGGCGGCGGCGAGGGCGTCCGTACCGGGGACGGGCAGGGCGCGGGTGTCGAGCTTGCCGTTGGCGGTGAGCGGCATCCGGTCCAGGACCACGAAGGCCGCGGGGACCATGTAGTCGGGCAGGGTGTCGGCGAGGTGGGCCTGCAGGTCCGCGGGGAGCGGCACCTCCTCGGCGCCGGGTACGGGGACGACGTAGGCGACGAGGCGCTTCTCGCCCGGGTTGTCCTCGCGCAGCACGACGGCCGCGTGGTCGAGGGCGGGGTGGGTCTGGAGCGCGGACTCGATCTCGCCCGGCTCGATGCGGTAGCCGCGCAGCTTGATCTGGTGGTCGGCGCGGCCGACGAAGTCGATCGTGCCGTCGGCCTGCCAGCGCACCAGGTCGCCGGTGCGGTACATCAGGGCGCCGGGCCCGGCGTACGGGTCGGGCACGAACCGGGCGGCGGTCAGTGCGGGCTGTCCGCGGTAGCCGCGGGCCAGGCCCGGGCCGCCGACGTAGAGCTCTCCGGTGACCCCGCGCGGCACGGGCCGCTGCTCGGCGTCCAGGACGTGGAGGCGGGAGCCCGCGACCGGGCCGCCGATCGGGACGGAGGACCGGCCGTCGGGGACGTCGGTGACCTCGTGGACGGTGGAGAAGGTGGTGTTCTCGGTCGGGCCGTATCCGTGCACCAGGTGGCGCGGGCCGCCGGAGCGGACCAGGTCGCGGACGGTGGAGGCGTCGGCGGTCTCGCCGCCGAAGATCACCGTGCGGACCCCGGCGAGGGTGCCCGGGATGGTGCGGGCTACGTGGTTGAACAGCGAGGTGGTGAGGATCATCGCGGTGATCCCGCGGCTCTCGACGGCGGCGGCCAGCGCCTGGGTGTCCAGGACGGTGTCCCGGTCGAGGACCTCCAGGCGGGCGCCGCCGAGCAGGGCGCTCCACAACTCCCAGGTCGCGCCGTCGAAGGAGACGCTGGCGACGTGCGAGACGACGTCCTCGGGGCCGACGCGGGTCAGCGCGTCGTCGGTGGCGGTGCGGACGACCCCGCGGTGGGTGACCTCGGTGGCCTTGGGGGTGCCCGTGGAGCCGGAGGTGTACATCACGTAGGCGAGTTCGTCCGGGTGCTGCTCCAGCGCGGGGGCGAGCGGGCCGTCCTCGTCCGCCGCGGCGTCGACCAGCAGGGCCGGGCCGTCCCAGTCGGGCAGTGAGCCCGCCAGGCGCTCGGCGGTGAGCAGGGCGGCCGCTCCGGAGTCGGCCAGCATGAAGGCGAGCCGGTCGGCCGGGTAGGCCGGGTCGAGAGGCAGGTAGGCCGCGCCGGCCTTGAGCACGCCGAGCAGGGCGACGGGCAGTTCGGCGCTGCGGTCGAGGCCTACGGCGACGACCGAGCCCCGGCCGACTCCCGCGGAGCGCAGGCGGGCGGCGAGGCGGGCGGCGCGGGCGTCGAGCTCGCGGTAGCTGAGCGCCAGGCCGCCGGCGGACACGGCCACGGAGTCCGGGGCCTCGGCGACGCGGGCGGCGAACAGCGAGGTCACCGTGGACGCGCAGTCCCGTACGTCCTTGGTGCCCCAGGCGGCGAGCAGTTCGCGCTCGCCGTCCGGGAGCGGCGCCAGGGCCTCGCCCTCGGGGTCGGCGGCCATGGCCAGGACGACACCGCGGTACATGGAGGCGATGCGCTCGGCCTCCTCGCGGCGCAGCACGCCGGTGTGGGTGGCGAGGCTGAGGTGTCCGTTGAGGGTGGTGACGATCAGCGAGAACTCGGTGGCGGCGGCGCCGGCGCTGGAGCCGATGTCGATCAGGTCGGTGTCGAGCTGCTTGTAGTCCTGGTAGTTGAAGGCGACGTCGACGAGGCGGCGGCCGCCCGCGAGCCGCTGGATGGCGGGGAGCGGGTGGCGGCGGTGCGGCCAGATGGCGGCCTCCCGCTCGTACACCCGGGCCACCAGCTCGCGCCAGGTGCGGGCGGAGGAGTCGTGGGCGAAGGGCACCGTGTTGAGGTGCATGCCCAGGACCCGCTCGGCGCCGAGTGCCTCGGGGCGGGCGTCGGTGGCGAGTCCCGCCGAGAACTCCTGCTGGTCGGTGAGGCGGGCCAGCACGGCCAGGTGGACGGCGTGCAGGACGGACTTCATCGAGGCGCGGGAGCGGCGGGCCAGCTCGCGCAGGCCCGGCTCGACGTCGGCGAACGGCACCCGCACGAGGAAGGGTTCGGGGGCCGAGTCCGCGTCGCCCCAGCCATCGGGGAGGGCGAACGGCTCGTAGCGGGCGGTGATCCCGCGCCAGTACGCCTCGTCCTCGGCGGAGGCCAGGGACTCCAGCTCGCCGGCCACGAAGTCGGCGTAGCGCACCTCGGGGGCGGTCCAGGCCTCGGGCTCGCTGCCGTCGCGCAACTGGCGGTAGAGGCCGAGGAGTTCCATGAGCATGGAGTGGTGGCTCCAGCCCTCGGTGATGGCGTGGCACTCCGCGAGGCCGAGCCACCACACCTGCCCGTCCTCGGACGCGTCCTCGACCAGCGCGGACACCCGCAGCAGCGAGGGCACGGCCAGGTCGAAGGGGGTGGCCCGCTGCTCGGCGAGGTAGCGGCCGACGGCCGCGTCCACGCCCTCGGCGTCCAGTCCGGCCAGGCTGCGCACGGCGACCGGCAGGGTCACGTCGGTGTGCACGAGCTGGAGCGGAACGCTGTGCCCGGTGAGGTCGAAGCCGGTGCGCAGGACCTCGTGGCGCCCGGCGAGGATCGCCACGGCCTTTCCGAGGGCGGCGGCGTCGAAGGGCCGGTCGTCGCGGATCCGGAAGGCGTTGACGTTGAGGTACTTGTGCCCGGCCGGCTCGGCGAGCATCTCGACGAGGATGCCGAGCTGGCCCTGGGAGACCGGGTAGGCGTCGGTGAGGCCGGCCGGCAGAGCCGCCAGGTCGGCGGCCGGGACCAGGGCGAAGGGCTCGACCGCGCGGTGCCCGTCGGTGTCCCGGCCGGTGCCGGCGGCCGCGAGGGCCGCGAGGCCGGCGACCGTACGGGCGTCGAAGACGTCGCGTACGGACAGGGCGTACCCGGCGGCGCGCAGGGCGCCGACGAGGGAGACGGCGCGGATGGAGTCGCCGCCGATGTCGAAGAAGGCGTCCTCGGCGCCGACCCGGGGCAGGCCCAGCACCTCGGCCCAGACGGCCGCGATGCGCTCCTCGTCGCCGGTGCGCGGGGCGACGTACGGCTGGTCGGCGGCGAGCGCCGCCCAGTCGGGCGCCGGCAGCGCCTTGCGGTCGACCTTGGTGTTGGAGATCAGCGGGATCGCGGCCAGGGCCGTGAACGCGCCCGGGACCATGTACTCCGGCAGCCGCTCGCGGCAGTACTCGGCCAGCTCGGCCGGGGAGGGCAGGCCCGCCTCCGGGTCGGCGGGCACGGCGTAGGCCGCGATCCGCGGGTCGCCCGGGGCGCTCTCGTCGGTGACGACGGCGGCCTGGTGGACGGCGGGGTGGGCGACGAGCACGGACTGGATCTCGCCGAGCTCCACGCGGTAGCCGCGGATCTTGATCTGGTTGTCGGTGCGGCCGAGGAACTCCAGACCGCCGTCCGGGCGCAGCCGCGCCAGGTCGCCGGTGCGGTAGAGCCGGCCGCCCGGCTCCCCGTACGGGTCGGGCACGAAGCGGTCGGCGGTCAGGGCCGGGCGGCCGAGGTAGCCGCGGCTGAGCGCCGGGCCGCCGATGGCCAGTTCGCCGGGGACGCCGACCGGGACGGGCCGGGCGTCCTCGTCGAGTACGAGGATCCGCGTGTCGGCCAGCGGGCGGCCGAGCGGGATGCCGTGCTCGCTCGCCAGGTCGGCCTCGGTGATGCGGTGGTGGGTGACCTGGACGGTGGCCTCGGTGGGCCCGTACAACTCGACGAGCTGCGGGGCGTCCAGGCCGAAGCGGTCGGTCCAGGGGGCCAGGGCGGCCCCGTCGTGCTTCTCCCCGCCGAAGAACATGGCGCGCAGGTTCAGCTGGTCGGTCCGCGGGTCGCCCTGCTGGACGGCGGCGGCGAGGCCGCGGAAGGCGGACGGGCTGTTGAGCAGGACCGTCATCTTCTCGGCGACGAGCAGGTCGAGCAGTTCGTCGGGGTTGCGGGCGGTGTCGGCGTCGACGACGACCAGGCGGGAGCCGTAGAGCAGGGCGGCCCACAGTTCGAAGACGGAGACGTCGAAGGCGTGGCTGTGGATCAGCGGCCACACGTGCCGGTCGTCGAGCGGGAAGCGCTCCTCGGTGGCGAGCATCAGGCGCACGGCGTTGGCGTGGGTGACGCCGACGCCCTTGGGGACTCCGGTGGAGCCGGAGGTGTAGATGACGTAGGCGAGGTTGCCGGACTCGGCGACGGGCGCCGGGTCGGTGTCGGGCTGCGCCGCCAGGTCGGCGGCGGTGTCGGCGGCGTCGAGGACGAGCACCGCGCCGGAGTGGGCGGCGACGGCGGCCTGCTCGTGGGCGGACTCGGTGAGGACCACCTTGAGGCCCTGGTCCTCGGCCATGAAGGCGAGGCGGGCGGCGGGCTGGGCCGGGTCCATCGGCAGGTAGGCGGCGCCCGCCTTGAGGATGCCGAGCAGCGCGGGCACGAGCTCGGGGCCGCGGGCCACGCACAGGCCGACGACGTCCTCGGCGCCGATGCCGAGGTCGCGCAGCCGGTGCGCGATGCGGTTGGCGCGGGCGTTGAGCTCCCCGTACGAGAGGGTCGTGCCGGCGGCGGTGACGGCGCCGGCGCCGGGGCGTTCGGCCGCCTGCTCCTCGAAGAGGGAGTGCAGGGTGGTGGTGACGGGGGCGGTGGCGGTCGCGGCCGGGGCGCGCAGGACCAGTGCCCGGTCGGCCGCGGGGAGGAAGGTGGCGCGGGCGTCGCCCTCGGCGTCGGCGGCCATGGCCTGGAGGACCTGGCGGTACATCTCGCCGAGGCCCTCCGCCTGGGCGGGGGTGAGGTGGCGGGTGTCGGAGCGCAGGCCGAGCCAGCCGCCGCGGGAGATCACGGCGAGCGGGAACTCGGTCGAGCCGATGCCGGTGCTGGCCTCTTCGTCGACGAGTTCCGCGTCGACCTGGTGGAAGTCCAGGTAGTTGAAGACGCTGTTGAGGAGGCGGCGGCCGCCCGCGGCCCGCTGGATGGCGGGCAGCGGGTGGCGGCGGTGCGGCCACAGCGCGAGTTCGCGGTCGAAGACCTGGCGGACCAGCTCGCGCCAGGTGCCGGCGGTGCGCAGGTGGGCGAAGGGCACGGTGTTGAGGTGCATGCCCGCGACCCGGTCGGCGCCGGCGGTCTCCGGCCGGGCGTCGATGGCGAGACCGGTGTGGAAGGAGGCTTCCTCGGTGACCTGGCTGAGCACCTTGAGGTGGGCGGCGAGGAAGACGCTCTTGAGGGAGGTGCCGGAGGTGGTGGCCAGCTCGCGCAGGCGGGGCATCAGGTCGTACGTGGGCACGTTGACCTGGACCGTGTCGTACGGCCGGTCCTGTGCCGCCTCTCCCTCCGCGCCCTGGGGGTCGCCCCAGGCAGCGGGGAGTTCGAGGACGGCGTGCTCGGCGACGGCCGTACGCCAGTACTCCTCTTCGGCCGGGTCGGCCAGCGAGGCCAGTTCGGCGGCGATGAAGTCGGCGTAGCGGCTTGCCGGGCGGTCGGTGGGGGTGAAGAACCCCTGTTCGGCGAACTCCCGGTAGCAGACGAGCAGTTCGCTCATCAGGGAGTGGTAGCTCCAGCCCTCCAGGATGGGGTGGGCGTGGGTGAGGACGAGCCACCAGGAGGCGTCGTCCTCCAGGACGGCGCGCACCCGCAGCAGCGGCGGGCGGGCCGTGTCGAAGGGGCGGGCGCTCTCCTCGGCGTTGACGGCGCGCAGGGCCGGGCCGAAGGCCTCGGCGGAGAGCGCGCTGAGGTCGGTGACGGGGACCTCGACGGGCACGTCGGCGTGGACGAGTTGGAGGGGGGTGCCGTAGCCGGTGAGGTCGAAGCCGGTGCGCAGCACCTCGTGGCGCAGGACCAGTTCCTCGGCGGCCCGCTGGAGGGCGGCGGCGTCGAAGGGGCGGCCGTCGCGGACCCGGAAGGCGTCGACGTTGTGGTAGGCGGCGCCGTCGTCGTCCAGGGTCATCTCGACGAGCATGCCGAGCTGGACCTGGGAGACCGGGTAGGCGTCGGTGACCCCGGCGGGCAGGGCGGCCCGGTCGGCGTCGGAGAGCAGCGCGTAGGGCTGGACGTACACCTCCTCCACGGGGACGGGGGCCTCGCCGGAGTCCGCCGGGCCGCCGAGGTGGCGGGCCAGGGCGGCGATGGTGCGGTGCTCGAAGACGTCCTGCACGGCGACCTGGAAGCCGGCCGAGCGGATGGCGCCGACGAGGACGATGGCGCGGATGGAGTCGCCGCCGAGGTCGAAGAAGCTGTCCTCGACGCTGACCTGCTCGTGGCCCAGGGCCGTGGCCCAGGCCTCGGCGAGACGGGCCTCGGTCTCGGTACGCGGAGCCACGTACTCCGCGGCCGCCGCGAACTCGGTCGGCGCCGGGAGCGCCTTGCGGTCCAGCTTGCCCGCGGTGTTCAGCGGCCAGGCGTCCAGCTCCACGAAGGCGCCCGGGACCATGTAGTCGGGCAGCTCCTCGCGCAGGAACCCGCGCACGGCCGCCTGGTCCAACTCCCCGGCGGCCGGGATCACATACCCGACGAGCCAGGTGTCCCCCGACTCCTCCGTACGGGCGATCACCGCCGCGTCACGCACCTGCGGGTGCGCCAGCAGCCGGGACTCGATCTCACCCAGCTCGATCCGGTAACCGCGGATCTTCACCTGGTGGTCGGTCCGGCCCAGGAACTCCAGCGACCCGTCGAACAGACGCCGCGCCAGGTCACCCGTCCTGTACAGACGAGTACCCGCAGCACCGAACGGGTCCGGGACGAAACGTTCCGCCGTCAGATCCGGACGACCCAGGTAGCCCTGAGCCACACCGTCACCGGCGATGCACAGCTCACCCACCACGCCCAGCGGCACCGGCTGCATCAACGCATCGACCACGTACAGCTGGGTGTTGTCGATCGGGGAGCCGATGGAGATCGCGGCGGCCTCGGCCGGCACCTCCCAGGTGGCGGACCAGATGGTCGTCTCGGTCGGACCGTAGACGTTCACCAACCGGGCCACGTGGCCGCGCAGTTCGCGGGCCAGCTCCACCGGCAGGGCCTCGCCGCCGACCAGCGCGGTCACGGCGCGGTCGGAGAAGCCCGACTCCAGCAGCAGCTTCCAGCCGGACGGGGTGGCCTGGACGTGGGTCACGCGCTCGGCTGCGACCAGTTCCACCAGGTCGTC
The DNA here is from genome assembly GCF_055604165.1 of Streptomyces sp. NPDC037242. Lineage (NCBI taxonomy): Bacteria > Bacillati > Actinomycetota > Actinomycetes > Kitasatosporales > Streptomycetaceae > Streptomyces > Streptomyces sp. NPDC037242. The sequence goes on along the minus strand of NZ_JBVJUY010000009.1, from coordinate 193,128 downwards.
CCCGGCACCGGCGATGACCACCCGGTGGCCGCCGATCAGCGGCAGGTAGAGCTCCAGCCCCGAGATGTCGAAGGACACCGAGGTCGAGGCCAGCCAGGACTCCTCCGCCCGGGCTTCGCCCAGCACGCGGCGGATGCCGACGAGGAGGTTGCCCAGCGCACCGTGCGTGACCTGCACGCCCTTCGGCTTGCCCGTCGAACCCGAGGTGTAGAGCACGTACGCGACCGCGTCCCGGTCGATCAGCGGGAGGCGCCCGGGGGCGTCGGCCGTGTCGGACACGGAGATCCGCGTCCCGGAGTGGATCTCGGCGGCGGTGGCGGCCAGCGAGTCCTGGGTGACGAGGACGGCGGGCGCCGCGTCGGCGACGATCCCGGCGAGGCGGGCAGCGGGGTGCGCGGCGTCCATCGGCAGGTACGCGCCACCGGACTTCTGCACGGCCAGCAGCGCGACCAGCAGCTCCACACCGCGCTCCAGCAGCACACCCACCACATCACCCGGACGCACGCCCTCGGCGACCAGCCGGTGCGCCAGCGCCTCGGACCGGGCGTCCAGCTCGGCGTACGAGAGGGACACGCCCCCGCTGGTGACGGCCACCGCGTCCGCAGCAGCCGCGACCCGCGCCGCGAACAGCTCCGGCACCGTCGGGGCCGGGGTCTCGGTGGCGGTGTCGTTCCAGCCGGTGACGACGAGGGCCTCCTCGTCGGCGGGCAGCAGCACGGCCCGCGCGTCGCCCTCGGGGTCCGCGGCCATGGCCTCCAGGACGAGGCGGTACATGTCCGCGACCCGCTGGGCCTGCGGCCTGGCGAGGTCCCGCTCGTTGGCGGTCAGGACCAGGTGTCCGGCGAGGGTGGTGACGGCGAGCGGGAACTGCGAGGTGGCATCGCCGAGGTTGGCCTCGACGTCGATCAGCTCGGTGTCGACCTGGTGGTAGTTCTGGTAGGTGAAGAGCACCTCGACGACGGACTGGCCCGGCTCGGCCAGCCGCTGGATCGCCGGCAGCGGGTAGCGGCGGTGGTCGAAGAGCTCCATCTCGCGGTCGAAGACCTGGCGTACGAGCCCGGCCCAGGTGGTCGCGAGCCCGGCCTCGTGGGCGAACGGCACGGTGTTGAGGTGCATGCCGCAGACCCGCTCGGCACCCAGCAGCTCGGGGCGGGCGTCGGTGACCAGGCCGGCCGAGAAGCGGGACTCCTCGGTGAGCTGGCTCATCACCTTCAGGTGGGCGGCGATCAGCACGCTCTTGGCGGAGACGCGGGCCCGCTCGGCCAGCTTCTTCAGCCCGGGCTCCAGGTCGGAGTAGGCCACCGGCAGGCGGTAGCCGCGGCCGTCCTCGGCGGTGGGCTCGCCCCAGCCGGCCGGGAGGGAGAGGGCGGGGTAGGCGTCGACGGTGTGCGCCCAGTACTCCCGGTCGCCCTCGTCCGCGAGGGACTCCAGCTCGCCGGCGATGAAGTCGGCGTAGCGGGCGGGTACCGGCTCGCGGCCGGCGTCGGGGTCGCCGCCCTCGCGGACCGTGCGGTAGACGTCGAGGATCTCCATCAGGAGGGAGTGGTGGCTCCAGCCCTCCAGGATGATGTGGCTGTGGGTCAGGGAGAGCCACCAGGCCCGGTCGCTCTCGACCAGGGCGGCGATGCGCAGCAGGGAGTGGTCGCCGAGGGCGAAGGGGCGGGACTCCTCGACCGCCACGTGGGCCTGGACGGCGCGGGTCAGCGACTCCTCGTCGCGGATGCCCGTCAGGTCCTCGACGTGGAGGGGGATCTCGGCGGTGGCGTGGACGAGCTGCATCGGCACGGAGTAGCCGGTGAGATCGATCGACGTGCGCAGGACCTCGTGCCGGGCGGCGACGGTACGGGCCGCCGCCTCCAGCGCGGTACGGGAGAAGGCGTGCCCGTCGCGGACCCGGAAGGAGGTCACGCGGTGGTAGTCGTCCCCGCCGTCCTCGACCAGGGTCTCGACGGCCATGCCGGTCTGCACCTGCGAGAGCGGGTAGGCGTCGGCGAGGCCCTCGGGTATCCGTTCCCTGTCCTCATCGGCGAGCAGGGCGAAAGGGGCGAGGCCTCCCTCCCCCGGCGCGGGCTGCGGCTCGGCGGCGGCCGCCGGCGCTGCCTGGGTGCGGAGCAGGGCGAGGAGGTCGGCGACCGAGGTCTGGTCGGAGAGGCCGTCGGCGGCGAGGTCGATGCCGGCCGCCGCGAGCGCACCGGCAAGCGCCTCTGCCGCGTCGGCCGCCCCTGCCGTCCGGGTGGAGATGTTCGTCGGTGACACGGTGTCCTCCTGCTGTGCCTGCGCCGCGAGATGGTCCGCCAGCTCGGCGACGGTCTGGTACGTGAAGATCGTTCGAACGGAGAGTCGGTGGCCGAGAGCCTTCAGCGCGCCGACGACGGAGACCGCCCGGATGGAGTCGCCGCCGAGGTCGAAGAAGCTGTCCTCGACGCTCACCCGTTCGAGCCCGAGAGCTGATTCCCAGGCATGAGCGATGCTCGCCTCGGCGTCTGTGCGGGGAGCTATATAAGTGCTCTCGGCGCCGCGGGTGGGGGCGGGCAGCGCCTTGCGGTCGAGCTTCCCGGCCGTGTTCAGCGGCCAGGCATCGAGCTCCACGAAGGCGCCCGGGACCATGTAGTCGGGCAGTTCCTCGCGCAGGAACCCGCGCACGGCCGCCTGGTCCAACTCCCCGGCGGCCGGGATCACATACCCGACGAGCCAGGTGTCCCCCGACTCCTCCGTACGGGCGATCACCGCCGCGTCACGCACCTGCGGGTGCGCCAGCAGCCGGGACTCGATCTCACCCAGCTCGATCCGGTAACCGCGGATCTTCACCTGGTGGTCGGTCCGGCCCAGGAACTCCAGCGACCCGTCGAACAGACGCCGCGCCAGGTCACCCGTCCTGTACAGACGAGTACCCGCAGGACCGAACGGGTCCGGGACGAAACGTTCCGCCGTCAGATCCGGACGACCCAGGTAACCCTGAGCCACACCATCACCCGCGATGCACAGCTCACCCACCACACCCAGCGGCACCGGCTCCATCAACGCATCGACCACATAGAACTGCGTGTTGTCGATCGGAGAGCCGATCGAAACCGCCTCCGCGCCCTCCGGCACCTCCCACGCCGACGACCAGATCGTCGTCTCCGTCGGACCGTAGACGTTCACCAACCGACCGACCCGCGAGCGCAGTTCGCGCGCCAGCTCCACCGGCAGCGCCTCACCGCCCACCAGGGCCGTCACGCCTTCGTCGGAGAAGCCCGACTCCAGCAGCAGCTTCCAGCCCGACGGGGTGGCCTGGACGTGCGTGACCTCCTGCTCGCGGACGAGCTCGGCCAGGTCGTCCCCGGTCTCGGCGATGACCACGCGGTGGCCGCCGACCAGCGGCAGGTAGAGCTCCAGCCCCGAGATGTCGAAGGAGACGGAGGTGGAGGCCAGCCAGGACTCCCCCCAGCCGGCGCCGAGCACCCGCCGGATACCGACGAGGAGGTTCCCCAGCGCACCGTGCGTGACCTGCACGCCCTTCGGCTTGCCCGTCGAACCCGAGGTGTAGAGCACGTACGCCACCGCAGCCGGGTCGACCGCGATGTCCAGCGGGTCGGAGTCCAGTTCGGCGGTGACGGCCGCGTCCGTGCCGTCGACCAGCAGCCACTCCCCGGAGTGGATCTCGTCGGCCACCGGCCCGAGCGCGTCCTGGGTGACCAGGACGGAGGGGCGGGCATCGGCGACGATCCCGGCGAGCCGGGAGGCCGGGTGCGAGGCGTCGAGCGGCAGGTACGCCGCGCCCGCCTTCTGTACGGCCAGCAGCGCGACCAGCAGCTCCACACCTCGCTCCAGCAGCACACCCACCACATCACCCGGACGCACGCCCATGGCGAGCAGGTGGCGGGCGAACCGGTTGGAGCGGGCGTCCAGCTCCCCGTACGAGAGGGAACGGCCGGCGGAGGTGACGGCCCGCGCCTCCGGGGTGTCCAGGACCCGGGCCGCGAACAGCGCGGTCACGGTCCCGGCCGTGGCGGCGGCGGTGTCGTTGCCCTCCGCCAGGACCCGGGCGCGCTCGCCCTCGGGCAGCAGCGGTGCCTGGGCGTCGCCCTCGGGGTCGGCGGCCATCGCCTCCAGGGCCAGGCGGTACATGGCCGCGATGCGATCGGTGTTCTCCTGCGAGAGCACCGCTCCGTGCGCGGTGAGCACCAGGTGCCCCTTGCGGGTGGCGACGGTCAGCGGGAACTCCGTCGGGCCTTCCTGGGGGTCGGCGAGCTGCGCCGAGGCGCCCGCGTGCTCCAGGCTGCCGTCGGTGACCCGGCCGTAGTCCTGGTAGTTGAAGTAGACGTTCAGCAGCTGGCGGCCGCCCGCGAGGCGCTGGATGGCCGGCAGCGGGTGGCGCCGGTGGGACCAGGCCCCGATCTCGGCGGCGAAGACCTCGGCGACGAGTTCGCTCCAGGTGGCGGCGCTGCGGTCGTGGGCGAACGGCAGGGTGTTGAGGTGCATGCCCAGCACCCGCTCCGAGCCCGGGAGTTCGGGACGGGCGTCGGCCACCAGGCCGCTGTGGAAGGACCGCTCGGGGGTGAGCCTGCTCATCACCGACAGGTGCGCGGCGAGCAGCACGCTCTTGAACGAGGTGCCCGTCGCGGCCGCGAGCTCGCGCAGCCGCGGCTCCAGGTCGCCGAAGGCGACCGGGGCGCGGCGCACACCCGGCTCCCCGCCCCAGCCCGCGGGCAGTTCCAGGGCCGCGTTGCCGTCGACGACGGACTGCCAGTAGGCGCGGTCGGCCTCGTCGGCGAGGGAGTCCAGCTCGCCCGCGATGAAGTCGGCGTAGCGGGCGGGGGTGGCCGCGGGGGCCGTGGCGGCGCCCGTGTCGCGGATCTCCCGGTAGACGGTGAGCAGTTCGCCGAGGAGGGCGTGGTAGCTCCAGCCCTCCAGCACGGGGTGCGCGTAGGCGAGGGTCAGGTGCCAGGAGCCGGCGGTCAGGACCTGCGCGGAGAACCGGACGAGCGGCGGCTCGGCGACGGCGAACACCGCCTGCCGTTCGGCCTGTTCGTGCGCGATGACGGCCCGCTCGCGGGCCCGCGGGTCCAGCAGCGACAGGTCGGCGACCGCGACCGCGGTGGGCGCGCTCGCGCGGACCAGCTGGAGCGGGGTGCTGTACGAGGTCAGGTCGAAGCCGGTGCGCAGCACTTCGTGGCGGGCGATGACCTCCTCGGCGGCCCGCTGGAGGGCGGCGGCGTCGAAGGGCCGGTCGTCCTGGACCTCGAAGCCGTCGACGTTGTGGTACGCCGCCTGCTCCTCGTCCAGGTCCATCTCGACGAGCATGCCGAGCTGCACCTGGGAGACCGGGTAGGCGTCGGTGACCCCGGCGGGCAGCGCGGCCCGGTCGGCGTCGGAGAGCAGCGCGTACGGCTTCACGTACTCCGCGGCCGTGACGGCCGGGGCCTCGCGGCCGTCGAGGTGGCGGGCGAGAGCGGCCACGCTGTTGTGGGTGAAGATGTCGGGCACGGAGACCTGGAAGCCCGCGGCGCGGACCTCGGAGGCCAGCCCGATGGCGCGGATGGAGTCGCCGCCGAGGTCGAAGAAGCTGTCCTCGACGCTGACCTGCTCGTGGCCCAGGGCCGCGGCCCAGGCCTCGGCGAGACGGGCCTCGGTCTCGGTACGCGGAGCCACGTACTCCGCGGCCGCCGCGAACTCGGTCGGCGCCGGGAGCGCCTTGCGGTCCAGCTTGCCCGCGGTGTTCAGCGGCCAGGCGTCCAGCTCCACGAAAGCGCCCGGGACCATGTAGTCGGGCAGCTCCTCGCGCAGGAACCCGCGCACGGCCGCCTGGTCCAACTCCCCGGCGGCCGGGATCACATACCCGACGAGCCAGGTGTCCCCCGACTCCTCCGTACGGGCGATCACCGCCGCGTCACGCACCTGCGGGTGCGCCAGCAGCCGGGACTCGATCTCACCCAGCTCGATCCGGTAACCGCGGATCTTCACCTGGTGGTCGGTCCGGCCCAGGAACTCCAGCGACCCGTCGAACAGACGCCGCGCCAGGTCACCCGTCCTGTACAGACGAGTACCCGCAGCACCGAACGGGTCCGGGACGAAACGTTCCGCCGTCAGATCCGGACGACCCAGGTAACCCTGAGCCACACCATCACCCGCGATGCACAGCTCACCCACCACACCCAGCGGCACCGGCTGCATCAACGCATCAACCACATAGAACTGCGTGTTGTCGATCGGAGAGCCGATCGAAACCGCCTCCGCGCCCTCCGGCACCTCCCACGCCGACGACCAGATCGTCGTCTCCGTCGGACCGTAGACGTTCACCAACCGGGCCACATGGCCACGCAGTTCGCGCGCCAGCTCCACCGGCAGCGCCTCACCGCCCACCAGAGCGGTCACACCTCCGGTGAAGCCCGCCGCGAGCAGCAGCTTCCAGCCGGACGGGGTGGCCTGGACGTGGGTCACGCGCTCGGCGGCGACCAGTTCCACCAGGTCGTCCCCGGCACCGGCGATGACCACGCGGTGGCCGCCGATCAGCGGCAGGTAGAGCTCCAGCCCCGAGATGTCGAAGGACACCGAGGTCGAAGCCAGCCAGGACTCCCCCGCATCCTCGGCGCCCAGCACTCGCCGGATACCGACGAGGAGGTTGCCCAGCGCACCGTGCGTGACCTGCACGCCCTTCGGCTTGCCCGTCGAACCCGAGGTGTAGAGCACGTACGCCACCGCAGCCGCGTCCACGGCCGGCAATGCGCCGCCCGCAGCCACCGGGGCGCCGTCCACGGGCAGCCAGCCGCCCGGGTGGATCTCGTCGGCGGTGGCCGCCAGCGAGGGCTGCGCGATCAGCGCCACCGGCGCGGCGTCCGCGACGATCCCGGCGAGGCGGGAGGCCGGGTGCGAGGCGTCCATCGGCAGGTACGCGCCACCGGACTTCTGCACGGCCAGCAGCGCGACCAGCAGCTCCACACCGCGCTCCAGCAGCACACCCACCACATCACCCGGACGCACGCCCTCGGCGACCAGCCGGTGCGCCAGCGCCTCGGACCGGGCGTCCAGCTCGGCGTACGAGAGCGACACGCCACCGCTGGTGACGGCCACCGCGTCCGCAGCAGCCGCGACCCGCGCCGCGAACAGCTCCGGCACCGTCCCCGCGGAGGCGGCCGTGGAGGAGTCGTTCCACTCCTCCAACACCCGGGCCCGCTCGTCGGCGGGCAGCAGCACGGCCCGCGCGTCGCCCTCGGGGTCCGCGGCCATGGCCACGAGCACCCGGCGGTACATCGCGGCGACCCGCTCCGCGTTGTCCCGGGACAGGGCCCGCCCGTTGGCGGTGACGATGATGTGCCCTGCGCGGCTGGAGACCGTCAGCGGGAACTCGGTCGGGCTGTCGTCGATGCTGGCGAGGTAGTCGACCCGGTCCAGGTCGACCTGGTGGAAGTCCTGGTAGTTGAAGTAGACCTCGATGAGCTGGCGGCCACCGGCCAGGCGCTGCACGGCGGGCAGCGGGAAGCGGCGGTGCGGCCACAGTTCGACCTCGGCGGCGAAGACCTGGGCGACGAGCTCGCTCCAGGTGGCGGCGGCGCCGGCGTCGTGCGCGAAGGGCAGGGTGTTGAGGTACATGCCGTAGACCCGGTCCGCGTCGAGCAGTTCGGGGCGGGAGTCGCAGACCAGGCCCGCGGTGAAGCGGGTCTGCTCGGTGAGCTGGCTCATCACCTTGAGGTGGGCGGCGAGCATGACGCTCTTGAACGAGGCGCGGCTGCGGGTGGCGAGGGTGCGCAGCCGGTCGTACAGGTCCTCGACGGGGACCTCGATGACGTGGATGGCGCGCGGTGAGCCGGGGGCCTCGCCCCAGCCCGCGGGGGCGGCGATCGGGGCGTACTCGTCGGTGATCCGGGACCAGTAGGCGTGGTGGGTCTCGTCCTCCAGCGCCCGGGCCTCCTCGGCGATGAAGTCGGCGAAGCGGATCGCGGTGGGCTCGGGCTCCCGGACCGGGCGGCCGTCGCGCAGGGCGGCGTACAGGTCGAGGATCTCCATCAGGAGGGAGTGGTGGCTCCAGCCCTCCAGGACGGGGTGGCATTCGGTGACCGAGAGCCACCAGCCGCCGGTGCCGGTGTCGTGCGCGTACAGGCGCATCAGGGCCGGGACGGCGAGGTCGAAGACGTCGGCGCGCTCGCGGGCGGTGTAGTCGAGGATCGCGGAGCGGATCTCGTCCTCGTCGAGGCCGCGCAGGCTCTGGCTGCCGACGGCCATCTCGGCCTCGGCGTGCACGAGCTGCATCGGTACGGAGTAGCCGTCGAGGTCGATGGAGGTGCGCAGCACCTCGTGGCGGGCGGTGACGATACGGGCGGCCCCGACGAGGGAGGCGTGGTGGAAGGGGCGCTCGTCGCGGATCCGGAAGCTGGTGACGTTGTGGTAGTTGTTCGCGCTGCCGGGCAGGGCCATCTCCAGCACCATGCCGGTCTGCACCTGGGAGAGCGGGTAGGCGTCGGTGAGGCCGGCCGGGAGCCGGTCGCGGTCGCCCGGCCGGATCAGCTGGAACGGGCGGACCGGCTCGGGGAGTTCGGCGGGCGCGGTGCGGCCGGTGACGAGTTCGGCGAGGCGGGCCACCGTACGGCGGTCGAAGACGTCGCGGACGGTGACATCGAAGCCGGCGGCGCGCAGGGAGCCGACGAGGGCGACGGCGCGGATGGAATCGCCGCCGAGCTCGAAGAAGCTGTCGTCGACGCCGAGGGCGTCGAGGCCGAGGACCTCTTCCCAGACGTCGGCGATGCGCTGCTCGGCGGGCGTACGGGGGGCCGTGCGGGTGCCGGTGGCGCGTCGGGCATCGCTGCCGGGGGCGGGCAGGGCGCGCTTGTCGAGCTTGCCGTTGGTGGTGAGCGGCAGCCGCTCCAGGGTGACGAAGGCGGCCGGGATCATGTACGGGGCGAGGTCGCGGGCGAGGGCCTCGCGCAGTTCGGCGGGGTCGTGGGCGGCGCCGCCGGCGGTGATCAGGTAGGCGACGATCTCCTTGGCGCCGGGGGTGTCCTCGCGCAGGACGACGACGGCGTCGTGGATGCCGGGCAGGGCGGCCAGGGCGGCCTGGATCTCGCCGAGTTCGACGCGGTAGCCGCGGATCTTGATCTGGCCGTCGGCGCGGCCGAGGAATTCGAGGCTGCCGTCGGGGCGGCGGCGGGCGATGTCGCCGCTCTTGTAGAGGCGGGAGCCGGCCGGGCCCCACGGGTCGGGCACGAAGCGCTCGGCGGTCAGGGCGGGGCGGCCGAGGTAGCCGCGGGCGACGCCGGGTCCGGCGACGTGGATCTCGCCGAAGACGCCGACGGGGACGGGCTCGCCCCAGGCGTCGAGGAGGTGGACGCGCAGGTCGTCGAGGGGGACGCCGATGGGGTTGCTCGCGTCGGGGGCGAGGTCGGCCTCGGTCACCTCGTAGAAGGTGGTGTGGACGGTGGTCTCGGTGATTCCGTACATGTTGAGCAGGGCCGGGGCGGCGAGGCCGCGCCGGTCGGTCCACGGCTTGAGGTCCGGCACGGTCAGCTTCTCGCCGGCGAAGACGACGGCGCGCAGGGCGAGCCGGTCGATGCGCGGGTCGCCCTCGGCCGCGGCGACGACCAGGGAGCGGAAGGCGGACGGGGTCTGGTTGAGGACGGTGACCTGCTGGTCGACGAGCAGGTCGAGGAACTCGTCGGGCGAGCGGGTGACGGCGGCGGGGACGACGACGAGCTTGCCGCCGTGCAGCAGGGCGCCCCACATCTCCCAGACGGAGACGTCGAAGGCGTAGCTGTGGAAGAGCGGCCAGACGTCTTCGGTGGAGAACCCGTAGTGCCGGTAGGCGGTGGTGAGCAGGCGCAGGATGTTGCGGTGGCTGAGGCACACGCCCTTGGGCTTGCCGGTGGAGCCCGAGGTGTAGATGACGTAGATCAGCTGATCCGGGTGGCCAGCCAGCGCCGGATTCGCAGCCGGAAGGCTCTGCCAGTGCTGCGAGCCGGTCTCTCGGTCGAGTACGACGAGCGGGCCCTCATGGATCTCCTCGATCATCGGGGCGTGGCGCGTCTCGGTGAGCACGGCGAGGGCGCCGGCGTCCTTCAGGACGTACGCGAGACGGTCGGCCGGGTTGGCCGGGTCGAGCGGGAGGTAGCCGGCGCCGGACTTCAGTACGCCGAGGAGTGCGGGCATCAGCTCGGGGCCGCGCTCCAGGCAGATGCCGACGAGGGTGTCGGGGCCGGCGCCGAGGGTGCGCAGGTGGTGGGCGATGCGGTTGGCGCGGGCGTTGAGCTCGGCGTACGTGAGCTCCTGCCCGTCGGCGCTGACGGCGACCGCGTCGGGGGTGGCTGCGACCTGGGCCTCGAACACCTCGTGGACGAAGCGCGGGTCGGGGGTCTCCTCGGGCGCGGGCTGGATGACCAGGGCCCGCTCGGCGGGGGCGAGGACGTCGAGGGCGGACAGCCGGGCGGCCGGGTCGGCGGCGATGGAGTGCAGCAGGCGGCCGAAGTGGTCGGCGAGGCGCTGCGCGGTGGCGGCGTCGAAGAGGGCGGTGGCGTACTCGAAGCGGCCGCGCAGGGTGCCGTCCGGGACCTCCTCGACCAGGAGCTGGAGGTCGAAGCGGGCGGTGTCGGCGGGGGTCTCGAACGGTTCGACGGTGATGCCGGGCAGGTCGTAGGCGGCCGTACGGGACTCGTGGAGGGTGAAGGCGGCCTGGAAGAGGGGGGTGCGGGACAGGTCGCGCTCGGGCTGGATGGCGTCGACGAGGCGGGCGAAGGGCATGTCCTGGTGGTCGAAGGCGTCCAGGACGTCGACGCGGCTCTGCTCCAGCAGGCGGCTGAAGCGCGGGTCTCCCTCCCAGCTGCCGCGCAGGACCAGGCTGTTGATGCCGTAGCCGATGAGCTGCTGGAGTTCGGGCCGGGTGCGGCCGGAGACCACGGTGCCGACGGCGATGTCGCTGGCGCCCGTGTACTTGGCCAGGAGCGTCTGGTAGGCGGTGAGCAGCACCGTGAAGAGGGTGGTGCGGTGCTCCGTGGCCAGTCCGCGCAGGGAAGCGGCGAGCTGCGCGGGCAGGTCGAGGGCGACGGCCGCGCCGGCGGAGCTGCGGACGGCGGGGCGGGGGCGGTCGGCGGGCAGGTCGAGGGGGGCGACGCCGTCGAGCCGGTCGCGCCAGTAGGCGAGGTGCTGGTCGAGCGCCGGGCCTTCGGTGTTCTTCTGCTGCCAGGCCGCGAAGTCGGCGTACTGGACGCTCAGTTCGGCGGCGGGAGCGGAGCCGCGGTAGTAGGCGCTGAGGTCCTGGGCGAAGATCTGCGTGGACCAGGCGTCGCAGGCGATGTGGTGGAAGACGAGCACGAGGACGTGCTCGGTGGCGGAGAGCCGGATGAGGCGGACCCGCAGCGGCCATTCGCCGGCGAGGTCGAAGGCCTGCTGGGCGTACTCGGCCGTGAGCTGGCGGGCGACGCTCTCCCGGTCGGCGGCGGGCAGCGCGGCGAGGTCCTCGACGAGGAACGGGACCGGGCCGGGCTCGTCGACGAGCTGGGCCGGCTCGTCGCCGAACAGGTCGTAGCGGGTGCGCAGCACCTCGTGGCGGGCGACGACCCGGTCGACGGCGGTGCGCAGGGCGCTCTCGTCGAGGTGTCCGGTGAGTCTGATGGCGAGCGGGACGAGGTATTCGGGGCTCTCCGGCTCCAGGCGGTTGAGGAACCACATCTGCTGCTGTCCGGCGGACAGCGGCAGTGGGAGGCCGCGGTCCACGCGGGGGATCTCCTGGCGGCCGGCGGCGCCGGCGCGTCCTGCGGTGAGCCTGCGGAGCAGCTCAGCGCGGAGCTGGTCGGGAGTCTGGGTACGCTCGGCGCTGGTGGTCATGCCTGGTGCTCCTTCAGCTGCGTGGAGGCGGAGAAGTCGTGGGTGGGGGCGGCCACTTCGGCGAGCGGCTCGGCGGAGAGCGGCTCGGCGGCGGCGAGTTCGGCCTGGACCAGCGCCTCGACGGCGCGGGCGAGTCCGGCGACGCTGGGGCCCTCGAAGATGGCGCGGAGCGGCAGGGAGACGAGGAACTCGGCCTGGATCCGGGAGATCAGGCGGATGCCGAGGATCGAGTTGCCGCCGCTCTGGAAGAAGTCGTCGTGCACGTCGGGCTCGACGCCGAGCAGTTCCTGCCAGATCGAGGCGATGTGCTCCTCGACGATGTCGCGGGGGCCGGTGCGGCCGGTGTCGCCGTCGGCCTGCGTCTCGGCGGGGTCGGGCAGCCGGCCGCGGTCGAGCTTGCCGTTCGCGGTCAGCGGGATGGCGTCGAGGGCGACGTAGGCGCTGGGCAGCATGTAGTCGGGCAGCAGCCGGGCGCAGTGCGCGGTGAGCTCGGCGGTGTCGGGCAGTTCCCCGTCGGCGGGGACCACGTAGGCGGTCAGGCCCCGGTCGGCGGTGATGGCCGCGTCGCGGACCCCGGGGTGGGCGGTGAGGACGGCCTGGATCTCCCCGGCCTCGACGCGGAAGCCGCGGACCTTGATCTGGTGGTCGATACGGCCGAGGAAGGCGACGGTGCCGTCGGGCAGCTGCCGGGCCAGGTCCCCGGTCCGGTAGAGGCGGGAGCCGGCCGGGCCGTACGGGTCGGGCAGGAACTTCTCGGCGGTCAGGCCCGGGCGGCCGGTGTAGCCGCGGGCGACGCCGGTGCCGCCGACGTGGAGTTCGCCGATCGCGCCCAGCGGTACGGGGCGCAGCTCCGGGTCGAGTACGTACATCGACAGGCCGGGCAGCGGGCGGCCGATGGGGACGACCCCGGCCTCGGGGGCGTCCACGGGGTGGATGCAGGTGCCGACGGAGCATTCGGTGGGCCCGTACTCGTTGATCAGACGGCCGGGGCCGAGGAGTTCGAGCCAGCGGTTGGCGGCGGCGCCGGGGAAGGCCTCGCCGGCGACGAGCACGGTCCGCGCCAGGCTTTCGGCCTGCTCGTCGGTGAGCTGCTGGGACAGGATGTCGAGGTGGCCGGGGGTGAGCTTGACGAAGCTGTACGGGGCGCCCTGCGCGAGGGTGCTGCCGAGGTCGGCGAGGTCGAGTGCGGCGGGCAGGACGTGCAGCGGCTGGCCGGCGACGAGCGGTGCGTACAGGTTGGGTACGACCAGGTCGAAGGCGGTGGAGGAGAAGAGGGCGGCGCCCCCGCCGTGGCTGCCGGCGAGGTCGCGGGCGGCCCAGGCGACGTGGTTGGCGAGGCCCCGCTGTTCGACGGCGACGCCCTTGGGGCGGCCGGTGGAGCCCGAGGTGAAGATCGTGTAGGCGATGGCGAGCGGGTCCTGCCGGCGCGGGGGCCGGGTGCTCGGCAGTGCGTCGAGCACGGCCCGGTCGCGGTCGACGACGACGAGTTCGCCGGGGAAGACGGGCGCCATGCGCACGGCGTGGTCGGCGGTGGTGACCAGGACCCGGGCGCCCGCGTCGGCGAGCATCCCCGCGAGGCGCTCGGCCGGGTGCGCGGGGTCCAGGGGCACGTAGCCGGCGCCGGTCTTCCAGCTGCCGAGGAAGGCGGCCAGCAGGTCGGGGCCGCGGTCCAGCAGTACGCCGACGAGGTGCTCGGTGGTGGCGGCGGACTGGCGCAGCCGCCAGGCGAGGCGGTTGGCCCGGGCGTCGAGCTCGGCGAAGGTGGTGCTGTGGCCCTCGTACCGCAGGGCGGTGGCCTCGGGGCGCTCCGCGGCCCGTGCCTCGAACAGGTCGAGGACGGTGGCCTCGGCGGGCTCGGCGACCGTGGTGTGGGCGCCGGTGTTCCACTCGACGAGCTGGCGGTGGCGCTCGTCGGCTCCGGCGAGCTCCAGTGCGCCCAGGGGGGTGGCCGGGTCGGCGACGGCCGCGGCGAGGAGGCGGACGAAGTGGTCGACGAGGCGCTGCACGGTGACGTCCTCGAACAGCGAGGTCGCGTACTCCAGGACGCCGGCGAGCGTGCCGTCGGGGCGGCGGCGCAGGAACAGGGTCAGGTCGGTCTTGGCGATCTGCCAGGCCTGCCGGAAGGTCTCCAGGTCGTCCAGGTCGGCGCCGCCGGTGGTCAGCGTCTCGTCGTGCAGGTCGAAGGCGGCCTGGTAGACGGGCGTGCGGGAGAGGTCGCGGTCGCCCTGCACCTCCTCGACCACCCGCTCGAAGGGCACCTCCTGGTGGCCGAAGCCGGCCAGGGTGACCTCGCGGACCCGGTCGAGGGCCTCGCCGAAGCCCAGGTCGGGGGTGAGGCCGGCGCGCAGGGCGAGGGAGTTGAGGAAGAAGCCGACCAGGTTCGCCGTCTCCGGGCGGCCGCGGCCGGCGACCGGGGTGCCGATGGTGACGTCCCATTCGCCGCCGTGCCGGGCGAGCAGGGTCGCGTACCCGGTGAGCAGGGTCATGAAGGGGGTCGCTCCGTGGCGGCGGCCCAGTTCGGCCAGCGCGTCGGCGGTCTCGGCGGGGATCACCACGGGAACGACGGCACCGCGGTGGTCGCGTTCGGCGGGGCGCGGGTGGTCGGTGGCCAGGGCCAGCGGGGAGTGCCCGTCGAGCGCTTCGCGCCAGTACGCGAGGTCGGCGGCCAGGGTCTCCTCGGTGAGCGCGGTGCGCTCCCAGGCGGCGTAGTCGGCGTAGCCGAGGGCGAGTTCGGGCAGCTCGGGGGCGCGCCCGGCGGCGAAGGCCGCGTACAGCTCGCCGAACTCCCGCTCCAGCAGGGCGGAGGACCAGCCGTCGCAGGTGATGTGGTGCAGGGCGAGCACCAGTACCGGGCTGCGGCCCTCGGCGCGGACCAGCAGGGCCCGCCACAGCGGCCCGTCCTGGAGGTCGAAGCCGCGGCCGAAGTGCCCGGCGACCAGGGCGCCGAGGCCCTCGCGGGTGGCGGTGGTCTCGGCGAGCTCGACCGGGCCGGGAGCGGTGATGCGCTGGCCGCTCTCGTCGGCGTCCGCCGGGTAGCGGGTGCGCAGCGCCTCGTGCCGCACTTCGAGCGCGTCCAGGGCGCGCTGGACGAGCGCGGTGTCCGCGCCCTCGGGCAGGCCGATGATGAGCGGGGAGACCCACTCGGCACCGCCGGGGTTCATCCGGTCCTGGAAGTGCAGCCGGCGCTGGCCGAAGGAGAGCGGCAGGACACCGGTCCGGTCGACGGGGACCAGGGCGGGCCGGACCCCGGCGGCGGTCAGCAGGGCGGCCTGCGCCTCGACGGTGGCGGAGGTGAACAGCTCGGCCGGGGTGACGTCCTTGCCGGTGGCCTCGCGCAGCCGGGCGGCGAGCCGGGTGATGAGCAGGGAGTCGCCGCCGAGGCGGAAGAAGTCGTCGTGGACGCCGACGCGTTCGACGGGCAGCAGCCCCTGCCAGACCTCGGCGACGATCCGCTGGGCCTCGGTGTGCGGGGCGGTGTACGGCCGGTCGGCGTCGTCCTGGACGGGGCTGGGCAGGGCGGCCCGGTCGAGCTTGCCGTTGCTGGTGAGCGGGAAGGCGGCGAGGGGGATCAGGACGGTCGGCACCAGCGCCTCGGGCAGCAGCCCGCGCAGGAAGGTGCGCAGGTCGGCGGGGAGTGCGGCGTCGGCGGTGGTGAGGTGGGCGGTCAGCCGCTTGGCTCCGTCGGCGCCCTCGGGGGCGGTGACCACGGCGCCGGTGACCACGGGGTGGGCCAGCAGGGCGGCCTCGACCTCGCCGGGCTCGATGCGTACGCCGTTGACCTTGACCTGGTGGTCGGCGCGGCCGCGGTACTCCAGGGTGCGGTCGGCGCGCCAGCGGACCAGGTCCCCGGTGCGGTAGAGCCGGCCGCCCGCGGAGCCGTAGGGGTCGGGCACGAAGCGCTCGGCGGTCAGGTCGGGGCGGCCGAGGTAGCCGCGGGCCAGGCTGGTGCCGCCGATGTGGAGCTCGCCGGGGACGCCGACGGGGACCGGGCGGCCCTGCTCGTCGAGGACCAGCAGGCGGGTGCCGGGCAGCGGGCGGCCGATCGGGACGGGGCCGCTCGCCTGCGCGGGGTCGTAGGGCTGGGCGGTGACGTCGATGGAGCACTCGGTGGGGCCGTAGGTGTTCCAGACCTCCAGGCGCTCGCCGTGGCCGTCCAAGGCGCGCCGGCACAGCTCGGCGTGGAGGGGCTCGCCGGCGGAGAACAGCAGGCGCAGCGCGGTCAGTCGGCGCCAGCCCGGCTCGGCGACGAGCAGCCGCAGTACGGAGGGCACCACCTGGAGCACGGTGGCCCCGAGCCGGGCGGCCGCGGCCACGAGTGCCTGGGGGTCGCGCTCGGCGCCGACCGGGGCGAGGGCGACGGCACCGCCGCTGACCAGGGGGCCGAAGACCTCCCAGCAGTGGGCGTCGAAGCCGATGGCCGTCTTGTGCAGGACCCGGTCGCCGGCGCCGAGGCCGTGCGTGCGGACCGTCCACAGCACGCGGTTGGCGATGCCCGCCTGGGTGACCTGCACGCCCTTGGGGCGGCCGGTGGAGCCCGAGGTGTGGATGACGTACGCGAGGTGGCCGCTCTGGACCGCGGCCTCGGGGGCGGTGTCCGGCAGGGAGGAGATCAGCTCCCACTCGGCGTCCAGGTCCACCTGGGGGGCGCCGAGTTCGGTGCCGGCGGACCGGCCGGCGGTCAGGACCACCGCGGGGCGGGCCTCGGCGACGAGGGAGCGCAGCCGCTCGGCCGGGTGCGCCGGGTCGAGCGGCAGGTAGGCGGCGCCGGTCTTCCAGACGGCGAGCAGCGAGACGACCAGCGAGGCGGAGCGCTCCAGGTGGACGCCGACCAGGGTGTCGGGGCCGACGCCGAGCCGGGTCAGGCGGTGCGCGAGGCGGTTCGCGGAGGCGTTGAGCTCGGCGTAGGTGAGCGGGGCCAGGCCGTCGGCGAGGACGGCGGGGGCGTCGGGGGTCTGCTGCGCCTGCTGGGCGACCAGCTCGGCGAGGGTCGAGCCGGCGTCATTCTGACGGGTCTGCGGAGTCATCTCTCGGGTCCTCTTGATGAGTTGACGGGCCGGCTCGAATCGGATGTGGCCGGATGCGTGCGGGTGTGACTGCCTGGTGAAAGTGCTGCGCCGGCCCGGGCGGGGGCGGCCGGGCCGGCGCGGTCTGCGCGGTGGGGGGTGGGGTGGTTCGGTGGTGCGGTGGTTCCGGGACGAGCGGGGTGGGGGTGAGGGGTGGGGGCCGGGGAGGCTGGGTCAGGAGGCGTTGGCGAGGGACTCGCCGGCGGCCGCCTGCTCCATCCGGCGGCGCAGGCTGAGCGGACGCATGTCGGTCCACACCTCGCCGATCCGGTCCAGGCAGGCCTCCTTGGAGCCCTCGAAGCCCTCCGCGTGCCAGCCGGCCGGCAGGTCGCGGTCGGCCCACCACACCGAGTACTGCTCCTCGTCGTTGCGGACCACGCGGTAGGTGCGCTCGTCGGTCTGGACGTCACTCATGTCGGTCTCCAAAACGGTTGGTCGGGCGGAGTTGCGTACGACTCTGCGAGGAGTCGCTATATCGACCCCATACGGGGTCCAGCGGCACGAACCCGCAGGTCATTGAGGTGTTCGAGGCTCTTGAGGGTGGTCTGCACATCGACTCCGAAGTCGATGAGGCAGCCCACTTCGTCGATGCCCAGCGCCTCCAGCCGCTCGACGACGGCGAGGCCGCGCTCGACCGTGCCGAACATGCCCTGGCGGTCGTAGAACCGCTGGAAGGCCCGCTCCACGAGGTAGTCCACGTCGGACTCCTGGACGCTCTTCGGGTCGAAGGAGCCGCGGTCGGAGTCGACCGTGCCCGACAGCAGGCCGAAGGAGGTCTTCAGGTACTCGGAGAGCGAGGGCCGCACCAGCTCGCGGACCTCCTCGGTGTCGGTGCCGAGGAAGGTGTGCAGCATCAGTACGACGTGGCCGGGCTTGTCCCCGTGGTGCTCGCGCAGGGCGGCCCGGTAGACGGCCAGCTTCCCGGCGAGTTCGTCGAGGTCCTGCCCGAGCAGGTGGGTCAGCACCCCGGCGCCGAGTTCGCCCGCCGTGCGGAAGGTGTCGGCGCTGCCCGCGCTGGTGATCCAGACGGGCAGTTCGCTCTGGACGGCCGGCGGGTAGATCCGTACGTCCGCGTCCTTGCCCTTGCCGTCGGGGAGGGTGATGCTCCCGCCCTGCCACAGGTCGCGTACGGACTCCACCGTCTCGGTGAGCAGTTCCTTGCGGCGCGCGTGGGCGTCGGGGCGCAGGACGAAGTCGGTGGGGTGCCAGCCGGAGGCGAAGGACACCCCGGCCCGGCCGCCGGAGAGGTTGTCGACGACCGACCAGTCCTCGGCGATGCGCAGCGGGTGGCCGAGCGGGGCGACGACGCTGCCGGCGCGGATGCCGATGCGCTCGGTGAGCGCGGCGAGGGCGGCGCCGGTGACGGCGGGGTTGGGGTAGAGGCCGCCGAAGGGGTGGAAGTGCCGCTCGGGCGTCCACACCGCCGTGAAGCCGTTGCGGTCGGCGAACTTGGCTCCCTCGATGAGGAGTTCGTAGCGCCCGGCGTCGCCGGAATCGGTGCTGTCGTTGGCGAAGTAGAACAGACTGAAGTCCACCCCGGCTCCTTCGGATCGGCTCGGCGGTCGGTTCGTTTGGTCGGCGAGCACGACGCTAGGGAGCCGGGGTTTTACCGCGTTATCGAATCCATTTCCGGCCAATGTGCGGGGCTGAAAGCGGAGCCGGGGGCCGGAGGCGGACGCGCGGACGCCCGCGGCACGGGAGGAGTGCCGCGGGCGTCCGCGAGGTGGGGCCGGGGGGCCGGCCGGGGGGCCGGTCAGCCGGCCTGTTCGAAGAGGAGGGTGTCCTTCGTCCGGGACCCCCTGGACTGGAGCTCGGCCGCGAAGAGCTGCCAGCTCTGGGCATAGACCTCGGCCAGTTCGGCCACGGCCGCCTTGCAGTGCGAGGGCAGGCTCGCGGCGAGGCCCTCGCGGTTGCGGGCCACCGCCGCGCCCGCGTCCAGCAGGCGCAGTACGGAGCGTCCGTTCTCGTTGTGGCGCAGCGAGGGGTCCCGGCGCAGCAGGTTGAAGATCTCCGCCGCGTCGCCCGGCCGTCCCGCGCCGGTGTGGCGGCGTACGGGGGCGGGCGCCACGGCGAGGGGCGCGCCCGGGCGGAGCGGGCCTGCGGCCGCCCTGCGTGCGGGCTGCCTGGGTTCGGCCACGTCCTCGCCGCGCGCCATCCGGTCGCGTACGTCGGAGACGGTGGCGGGCGAGATGCCCGCCTCGCGTGCGATCTGGCGCAGCGACGCGTCCGGCTTCTGCCGCATGAGCTCGGCGGCCAGGCGGCGACCGCGGGCCGGATCGACGGGCCGGGCCCGGCCGTCGCGGCCCACCCGCTTGGCGTCGGGGGGCGCCTCGCCGAAGAGGCTGCGGCGGATGTCCGCCGCCGTGACCGGGGAGACGCCCGCCACGGACGCCACCGCGCGGTCCGACCAGTCGGGGTGCGCGCCGAGGATGCGTTCGACGGCCGCGGCGCGCTCCGCCATGGACAGCGGGAGTCCGTGGGCGACGTTGAGGGCCACCGACAGGAGGCGGCCGTCCTCGATGCTGCCGGCGAAGAAGCGGACGGGGATGCTGGTGCGGCCCCTCAGCTCGGCCGCGCGCAGCCGGTGGATCCCGTCGAGGACGGTCATCGACGCCCGGTGCACCAGCACCGGCGGCAGCCGGTCGCCGAGCTCGGCGAGCGTGCGCGTGTGCTCCGGGTCCTCCACGCTGCTGCGCGGGGAGCCGTCCACTCTCAGCGCGCCCGGTGCGACGTCCTCCACCGGGATCTTGAGCAGATCATCTCGAAGCTTGAGCAAGTACTCAGAATCGTGCATCTCGGACAACACCGCCATCACAGCCTCTCAAAGGATCCGGGCACCAGTGGGCGGTGGCCCTACTGCCAGCCCGAGTCGCCCGGCATGCGGGAGGGCGAGGTGGTCTGCGGACCGGAGGGGGCCGCGGCGGCGACGGTACGGAACTGCCAGCCGGAGTCCGATGCCTGGACGGATGCCGGGTTCGAGGTCGAAGGCCCGGTGGTGGTCGGACCCCCGGCCATGGCGGCCACGGCCGCAAGCGCTGCCCCGATGAGCGCGACTCGACGCATCGTCATCTGTTTCTCCCGTTTTTTCGCAGTTCCCCGGGCCATCGATCGGCCCTGGAACGAGTCTCACCCGGGACTGGGCGGGAAAGAAGCGCCGGTGGGAGGGGCAGAGCGGCCATGTCCGCCACAGGACAGGTCACCCGTCGGTGCGGGGCCACCACTCGGTGTCCGGGATCAGCGGGGCCTGCGCGTGGAGGAAGGACCAGCCGCCGAACCACGGCAGGGCGCGTACGACCGCCTGCCACGCGCGGCGCGCGGCCGCCTCGGCGAGGTCCAGCGCCGAGGACTCCAGATAGACGCCGACGACGGGGGTCGCCCCGCCCGACGGGTGCACGGCGACGTGCAGGATCCCACTGTCACGCGGCACCGCGCCGGCGATGACGGAGGCCGCGTGCAAGGGCAGCGCAATGCCCGCCGGATGCGGCGCGAGGTGAATATGGATCAGATACAGCATATCGCCCATCACGTAAACAAAAGGAGATGACCAAGCGAGAGGGGGAGAGGGGGGTGAGCAGATCATCACGCAAAGAGAGGTCCCGGAATGGCCGAACAGTGGGACAGGCCACAGCAGACCCGTACTCCGGCCTCCATATAATCGTCACCAAGATCTCAGATTGCGCTCAAAGGACAAGACGTTCAGGGGGGAGAGATCCCGTTGCTTTCCGGATTGGGTATTGATTCGGTCACCGAGGCCGTGTATAGGAGCATGCTGTCCCGCCCCGAAGGAGGCATCTCCGACTGGGCCGCCGACCTCGGCCTGCCGGAAAACGAAGTGCGCGAGGCGCTGGACCGGCTGAGCGGACTCGCACTGGTGCGGCACTCGGCGGCGGACGAGGCCGAGGTTCGCGCGGTGAACCCCCTCCTCGGCCTGGAAGCCCTGCTCGCGCAGCAGCAGGCGGAGCTGGCCGCGCACCAGCAGCACGTCGAGGCGAGCCGCGCGGCCATCGCCGACGTCATCGCCCAGTACGCGCACCAGTACGCGCCCGGCGCCGGGCCGAGCTTCCAGTACCTGGCCGGCGTGGACGCCATCCGGGAACAGCTCGAAATCCTCAACGGCCGCGTCCAGGAAGAGTTCCTGACCTTCGCGCCCGGTGGTCCCCAGACCCCGGCCAACATGGCCGCATCACGCCCTCTCAACCTCCGGCTGCTCAATCGGGGGGTACGGATGCGCACCGTATACATCGACAGTATTCGGCGCGACCCGCCCACCGTTGAACACGCCGAATGGCTGGCCGAGCAGGGCGCGCAGATCCGTACAGTGCCCATGCTGCCCAACCGCCTCATCATCATCGACCGGCGTGTGGCCCTGATCGCCGCCGACAGCCACAACACCGGCACCGGCGCGGTGGTCGTCGAGAACCCGGGCACGATCACCCTCCTGTGCGCGCTCTTCGAGACCGTGTGGCACTCCGCCCAGCCGCTGGGCACGCGACCGGAGCGGGAGCCGAACGGGCTCACCAAGCAGCAGGCCCAGGTGCTGCGCATGATGGCCGACGGGTGGACGGACGAGGCCATCGCCCACAACCTGGGGATCTCGGCCCGTACGGTCCGCAGGACCACGGCGAACCTGCTCGCGGACCTCGGCGCCCGCAGCCGCTTCCAGGCCGGCGTGCACGCCGTGCAGCAGGGGTACCTGCCGGGCGACGCCGCCTGAAGTACCGGACCACGGGGCCCGGAGCGAGAGATCGCTCCGGGCCCTCTTTCGTGCCTGCTCCTCTTGCCCAACTGCCCTTTGGCGACAGTTGGACGATGTCCGACTGCCGGATGCGGCTGTCCGTTGACCGGCCGTCAGGGCCCGTGCGAACTTTCTCCTCGCCGAAAGCGGCATCCCCGAATGCACGGGGAAACAAAAGGAGAAACAAATGTCCCAGCAGGTTGTCGAGTACACCGCCGCGCAGATCGCCGAAGCCAACAAGGCGGCCATTGCCATGGAGGCCATGATCGGTCGCCTGAGCTACGACGAGAACTTCGCCTCGCACCTGGCGAACAACCCCCGCGAGGCCCTCGGCGGCTCCGGCATGCTCATGGAGAAGGAGGCCGTCGAGGTTCTCATGGCGACCCAGCCGGAGCGTTTCGACAAGCTCTGCGAGGCGCTTTTCGACCTCGTCGACTCCGACTTCCTGCACCAGATGGTCGTGCCTTCCTGCGCCTGACCCGAACCGGTCGCAGAAAGCCGCATCGCGTCGAATCATTTCCCGACGTGCGGGGTGAATAGGCCCCTTGACGGGGATGGGCCGCGTGCCGCGCGGCCTGTCCCCGCTGTTCAACTCCCCCCGTCGTGCAGAACCCTTCCGGAGGACCGAAGATGGCCCGCGTCGCACTCGTCAATCTGGCCAGTCTCCCCATGCCGGGCAACGAGCCGATCTTCCCGATCGGACTGCGCTGCGTCCAGGACGCCCTGGACCGCGCGGGCCACGAGACCCTCCTCTTCGACTTCGTCGAGAACCCCGGCGCCGTCGAGGACCTCTCCTGGGTCACCGGGCCCTGGGACGTCATCGGATTCACCATCCGCAACATCGACCCCATCGACCTCTCGTGCGACGGCCACGTCGAGCACTACGAGGCCTTCGTCGACCGGGTGCGCGAGGCCCTGGCCCGCGCCGGCAAGAACCCGCTGCTGGTCGGCGGAGGGCCCGGATACAGCCTGTTCGGCGACCAGTTGCTGGCCCGCCTGAGGTTCGACGTGGGCGTCGTCGGCCCCGGCGAGCAGGCCATGCTCGACATCATCGGGGACCCGGAGCGCTACCGCGGCTCGGGCACCAACCTCACGGGCCGCCGGTACGACGGCTTCATGACGAACGTGCTGGACCACCCGAAGTCGCTCATGGAGAGCTACGTCAAGTTCGACGAGGCCATGATCGGCGTGGAGACCCGCCGCAAGACCTGCTACCAGGGGTGCGTGTACTGCCCGTACGCCTACATCAGCGGTGACAACGGCGGCGACCTCAAACCCACGGAACTCATCGCGGCGGAACTGCACGCCATCTACGCCTCGGGGATCCGGCGGGTGTTCTTCACCGACGGCATCTTCAACAGCGAACTCCGGTACGCCAAGGAGGTCGTGCAGATGATCATCGAGCAGGACCTGCCGGGAATGACCTGGTCGGCCTACTTCACGCCCAAGCCCTTCGACGACGAGTTCGCCGAACTGCTCGCCAAGAGCAACGTGGAGTTCGTGGTCATCTCCCCCGACAGCCTCGACGACCGCTGCATGAAGCTGCTGGGCAAGACCTTCGACACCCGGCACGTCGACCGGTGCATCGAACGGTGCCGGGCGCACGGCGTTCCGGTACGCGTGAGCGTGGTGTTCGGCGGGCCCGGCGAGAACCGGGAGAGCGTGCGCAACAGCGCCCGCTACATCAACTCCAAGCTCCTCGACGGCGAGTTGGTGATGCACGTGGGCTACCGGGTGCTGCCGGAGACGGGCCTGGCCCGACAGCTCTCCATTCCCGATTCGGAACTGGTCAGCCCGACGTTCTACCCGTTCGACCCCGATCTCTTCACGTGGATCATCCAGGACCTCGACAGCCGGTTCATGCCGGCGAACGTACTGATCAACTTCATGGCCGGCCGAAGCGCGAGCAAGCGGATGACCAAGGTGCCCATCCCCGCGGAACTCCAGGACTCGGCGCCCACGGAACAGCCCTACCTCGCACTGAGCCGCCAACTGCTGCCGCTCGTGTGACCAGAACCAGTGCAGGTGAACGCTCATGAGTACCGGTCGAACACGCCGACTGACGGCGGCCGACGCCGACGAGATCCTGCGGATCGTCGAACTCGAAGGTCTCGACGCCGCGAGGCTGGCCCGCGAGCTGGCCGCCGGGGACGACTGCCTCTGGATGGGGCTCGAATCCTCCCCCGCAGGCCCCCTGGCCGCCGTGCACCGCAGCATGCGCTGGGGTGACCACCTCCTCCTCAAGGGCGTGTTCGTCGACGAGGGCGCCCGCGGCAGCGGCGCGGCCCTGGAGCTGGCCTTCGCACTGCGGGCCACCGCCCGGGCCGCCGGGTACGCGGGCATCGCCGCCTGGGTCGAGCCGCACAAGCCGGAGGCCGGGCTGGCGCGCATGCTGCGCCTGCGCGGGACGGGGCCGCTGGTCCACCGGTTCGAGGTGGCCGTCCCGGACGCTTCGCAGCCGGCCGCCGGCTCCGAGGCCGCCACCGAAGCCGGTAACGGTGTCCTCGCCGTGGACCTGCCGGGCGCGGCCGCGGCCCCGCTCGTGGGCGACCTCCTGGGTGACCTCCCGGACGGCGGTACGGAGCCCGTGGGCCCGACCGTGCGCTGGGTGCTCGACCGGCACCGCCTGGTGCTCAGCGGCTTCCCGCCGCGCTCCGTCGCGGACCTCGGCGCGCTGACCCGGGCCGCGGGTCCGACGGCCCGGGCGAAGGGGGCCTCCTTCATCGAGTTCCCCGTACCGGCGGCGGACCTCTCGGCCGCGCTGTCCCTGGCCGCGCTCAAGGCCCGGCGCCTGAGCCGCACCCCCGTACGCCTGGGGCGGCTGGACTTCGGGGCGGCCCCCACCGCCCCCACCCCGGACGGGCGGGCCTGCCATGCGGCCGCGTGAGGCGCGCGAACTGTGCCTGCGGGCCGACACCGCCTCGGCGCTCGCCCGGCTGCGCACCGCGGGCCTCGGCGCGGCGGAGCTGCGCGAGCTGCTGGGCCGGCCGGACGCGGACGCGGGCGGTTGGCGGGCCCGGTCCGGGAGGGTGGAACTGTCCGACGGGTACGGCCGCGCCACGGAGATGGCGGTCCACGTGCCCCCGTACACCCCGCACCGGCGCCTCGGCGCGCTGATCGTGCTGCACGGGGCCGGGGGCAGCGGGGAGCAGGTGCTGCCGCACTTCGCCGCCCTCGGGGACCGGCTCTCGATGGCGGTCCTGTGCCCGACGGCGCAGTTCCCGGCCGAGAGGACGAACAACCTCGACCTCGCCGGGATCTTCGGCAGCCGCTTCGCCATGCCGCGCTGGGACCTGGCCGGCCGGGACTTCCCGCTGGCCGCGCTCCGCTGGGCGCGCACCGAGCTGGACGTCGACCCGGACCGGTGCGCCCTGTCGGGCATCTCGATGGGCGGGCTGGCGACCTGGAACCTCGGCATGCGGTTCTGGCACTCCTTCGCCGCGGCCGCCCCGCTCAACGGCGCCCTCTCCGTCTGGGAGCAGTTCGGTACGGACGGCAGGACCCGGGCCCTGCTGCCCAACACCCTGCCGCTCCCGCTGTTCGTCGTGCACGGGGGCCGGGACGAGAAGATCCCGGCGCGCTTCGACCGCGAGTCCGTGGCCACGCTGCGGGAGGCCGGGCACCCCGACCTCGCGTACGTGGAGGTCCCGGACGGCGGCCACGCGCTGGCCACGCTCGGGCTGGCGGAGGGCACCGCCCTCTTCGACCGCCTCGCAGCCGCGCTGGACCGTACCCGCCCGGCGGATCCGCCCGTCGAGATCCACCACCGGGCCGGGGACGAACTGCACGGCCGGGCCCACTGGGTGGGCGTCGGCGGCATCACGCCCGGGCAGGTCGCCCGGGTGCATGCCCGCCGCCCGGCCCCCGACCGGTTCGAGGTCGAGGCCGAGGGCGCGAGCCGTATCACGCTCCATCTGAGCGGCGAGCGCCTCGCACCCGGGTCCACCGTCGAGGTGTCGGTCAACGGCTCCGTCTCCACGGTGCGGTTCGAGCCTGATCCGGCGACGGTCGTCGAGTCCTTCCGCGAGACGGCGGATCCACGGCTCGTCGCCGAACAGGTGATCCACCGTGCTGTCCCGCAGCACTCCGACAATCAGCCGACCGAACGAAGCGGATGGGGCCATGCTCACTCGATCTGAAATACGAAGCCACCTGACGGCCAGGGGGCCGGCGCAGCAGGAGCTCTTCGCCGAGGCCCGCCGGCTCCGGGAGGAGCACTTCGGGCGGACGGTCGTGCTGCGGGGCGTCATCGAGGTCACCAACGTGTGCCGGGTGAACTGCGACTACTGCCCGATGCGCCGGGACAACACCCGGGAGAACGAGCGGTACTTCATGAGCGCCGACGGCATCCTGGAGCGGGCCCGGGAGATCCGCGAGGCGGGCATCGACATCATCCTCCTCCAGGGCGGCGAGACCCCGCGCAACCTCGCGGCGATCGAGGAGGCCATCCCGCGGATCCGCGAGCTCTACGACGGCCGCGTCGAGGTCCTGCTCAACCTGGGGAACATGCGCCGCGGCCAGTACGAGCGGCTGCGCGACCTCGGTGCGACGAGCTACATCCTCAAGCACGAGACGAGCGACCCCCGCCTGTTCGAGGCGATGCGGCACGAGTCCCTGGAGGACCGGCTGCGGTGCATGCAGGACCTGCTGGACCTCGGCTTCAAGGTGGGCACGGGGCTCATCTCCAGCCTGCCCGGCCA
This sequence comes from Streptomyces sp. NPDC037242, assembly GCF_055604165.1. NCBI lineage: Bacteria > Bacillati > Actinomycetota > Actinomycetes > Kitasatosporales > Streptomycetaceae > Streptomyces > Streptomyces sp. NPDC037242. Next base: position 166,840 of record NZ_JBVJUY010000009.1, on the reverse strand, counting down.
GTCGCTCGACAGCATCGTCGACGACATCGAGCTGGCGCAGTCCTTCGGCGTCCACATGTGCAGCGTGAGCCCCTTCGTGCCGGCCCCGAACACCCCGCTCCAGCTCTCGCCGATCGGCTCCAACGAGCTCGCCCTCAACGCGCTCGCCGCGCTGCGGCTGCACCGCCCCGGTCTGCTGATCCCGTCGGTGAGCGCCCTGGAGAAGACCTCCTCGGGCGGCCAGTCGCGGGGTCTGGAGGCGGGCGCCAACGTGATGACCATCAACTTCACCGGTGATGCCGACCTCCAGCGCTACCTGATCTACGGAAAGGACCGTTTCGTGGTCAAGAAGCAGTACGTGGAGAACCTCGTCGCTGCCTCCGGCCTGCGGACCCGGGGCTCGGTCTTCCTGGACCCGGACGTTCCCGCGGGAGTGGGCGCGGGCGTGCCCGTCGGGGCCGGCGCCCTGGGGCGCGCGTGAGCACGCACTCCGTGGACACGCACTCCGTGAGGTCCGCGAACTTCAGACGGTTCTGGTTCGGGCAGACGCTGTCGCAGTTCGGCACGCGCATCGGGGCGCTGGGCCTGTCGGTCACCGCCGTCGACCTGCTGCACGCCGGCAGCCGCGAAGTGGGCGTCCTCACCGCCGCGTCCACCGTCTGCTACCTCCTGATCGGACTGCCCGCGGGCGCCTGGGTCGACCGGATGCAGAAGCGCAGGACGATGATGTGGGCGGCCCTGGTCCGCGCGCTGGCCGTCCTCGTGGTCCCGGTGCTCTGGCTCACGGGCGACCTGCGGATGGAGGCGCTGTACGCGGTCGCGGTCGTGGTCGGGCTCGTCACGGTGTTCTTCGACGTCGCCTACCAGTCGTACGTGCCGGTCCTCGTGGCCGACGAGGACATCGGCCCCGCCAACGCCCGCCTCGAAGCGACGTCCCAGGTCTCCACTCTCGGCGGACCGGCCCTGGCCGGGCTGCTGATGCGGGCCGTGAGCGCGCCGGTCGTGCTGCTCGTGGACGCCGTCTCCTACCTCGCGAGCTTCGTGTGCCTCGCGTTGACCAAGGACAACGAGCCGCGGCCCGAGCCCGCTCCCGCGGTCAGGGGCCGGCTCCGGGCGGACATCGCCGAGGGCCTGCGCTTCGTCCGCGACCAGCCGGTCATCAGGCGGCTCGCGCTGTCCATGGCCGTGTCCAACTTCTTCGCCACGATGGTGGCCACCCTGGTCCCCGTCCTGGTCATGCGCACCATCGGCTTCGACGCGTTCGTGCTCGGGCTGATCATGACCTGCGGCGCCGTCGGCGGAGTGCTGGGCGCGACGCTCGCCCCGCGGGCCCGGCGGCGGTTCAGCGCCGGCACCGTGATGGCCGGCGGCCTGATCACGGCCGCCTCCTTCACCGCGGCGAGCCCGCTGGCGGCCCTGGCCGCCCCGCACAGCAAGGTGCTGGCGGGGGCGGTCCTGCTGGTCGGCGAGTTCGGCCTGACCGTCGGAGCGCTGCTCTACAACGTGACCCAGGTCAGCCTGCGCCAGACGCTGTGCCCGAAGAACCTGCTCGGGCGGATGAACGCGTCCATCAGGTTCGTCGTCTGGGGCAGCATGCCGATCGCGGCGCTCGCCGCCGGCTGGCTGGGCCAGTCCCTCGGCGTGGTCCCCACCCTGTGGATCGGTGTGGTCGGCGGCGTGGCGACGGTGCTGCCGATCCTCACCGTCGACAAGGTCACGGCGGCGGGCGCCGCCCGGCCGGCGCCGGTGGAGGCCCTGCGATGACGGCGCCCACCGGACGTCCGGAACTCGCCGCACGCATCCTGGCGCTGCGCGGCCGCATCGACGCGGCCCCCGTCGACGGTCCCGCCGACGGCCCGGGCGGCGAACCGTTCGAGGCCCTGCGGTGCCGCCTGACGCAGGCAGGGGTACGGCCCGGAGACGTGGTCGTGCTCGCCGGGCTCCAGGGCCGGGAGCTGGTGGTGGCCAACCTGGCGGTGTGGCTGCTGGACGCGGTCCCGCTGCCCGTCTCCGACGTGGCCGCGCTCGATGCGGATCTCCTCCGCCGGGCCTGCCGGGTCGGGCCCGGCCTGTCCGTGGCGGCGGGCTCGGGTGAGCAGCCGCCCGCGGGCCTCGGCACCACCGCGGTGCTGCACCTGAGTTCCGGGAGCACGGACCGGCCGAAGCTGGTACGGCGCGGCGTGGACAGCGTGCTGCTCGACGCCGAGGGCTACCGCACGGGGCTGGGCCTGGTGCCCGGCGAGGTCGTCGCCGTCCCCGTACCGCTGGTGCACTCCTTCGGCTGGGGCGTCGCCATGGCCGCGCTCCTCGGCGGCTGCGACCTCGACGCGACCCCCTTCGTCCGGGCCGGGGCGCTCGCCCGCAAGGCCGACACCGGGGCCGTCTCGGTACTCGCGCTCACCGCTCCCCTGGCCCGGCTGCTGGTCGGGACCCGCCGCGGTGGCGACGCCGCGCCGCGCGCCGCGATGGCCGGCGCGGGGCCCGTCCCCGACGAGCTGAACGAGGCGTTCGCCGAGCGCTTCGGGGTGCCGCTGCTGCGCGGCTACGGCTCCTCGGAGACGGGTGGCACGTTCCTCGGCGACCGCGGGATCGGCAGGCCGGTACCCGGCGTCGAGGTCCTCGCCCCGCCGCCCGGGAAGGCCGGGGAGCTGGTGCTGCGGCTGGCCGCGCCGGTCGAGGGCCACCTCGGCGACGGGCAGGAGCCCCGCCGGGAGTGGCACACGGGCGACGTCGTACGCCACGGAGCCGACGGCTGCGTGCACTTCGTCGAGCGCGTGCGCGGTCCGCTCCGCCTGAACGGCCGGTTCGTCAGGGCGGACCTCGTCGAGCGGGCCCTGCGCTCCGTACCGGGTGTGAGAGACGTCTACCTGCTGGTCCTGCCCCGGAGCGACAGCGCCGAGACCGAGGACTTCCACGCCGTCGTGGAGGGCGGCGCCGCCCGCCAGGACCTCCTCGCGGCCCTGGCCAGGTGCCCGGAGGGGACGCCCGTACCGCGGGTGCTGGTCCTGCGGGAGCTGCCCAGGACCCCGGTCGGCAAGCCGGACCGGGGCGCACTGACCGAACTGGCCCGGCCGATGCCGAAGGAGACCGCACATGCCCGCTCCCGATGAGCCCGACGAGCGCACCGCGTGCGAACTGCTGGTCGCCCGGCACGTGGTGCGGGCGCTGACCGAGCGCGGCATCCGCCCCCCGGAGGCCGGGGACCTGGTCGCGGACCCCGAGCTGCGCGCACTGGACCTCGCGCTGTTCGGCCTGAGCTCGCTGGACTGGATCGCCCTGGCCACCCGGCTGGAGAACGCGACCGGTACGGAACTTCCCGACGAGGTGCTGGTGCGGCCGGGGCACCGCTGCGTGGCGGGCTGGGCCGAGGCCCTGTACAGGGCGCGGAGCGCGCCCGTCGATCAACTGTGAGAGGTGGAGAAATGAAGGAAATCCAGCGCGGCAAGCGGTTCGTCATCATCGACGACTTCCTCGGCGAGCAGGACCTCGCCGCGGCCCGGGAGCTGCTGGGACGGGCGGCGTTCACCGAGCGCGAGAGCGTCATCTCGCCCTCCGACGACGGCCCGGCCTTCCGCTCCAAGGGGGTGCGGTACGGGGACGTGCTCGGCTCCGCCGAGGCCGGCGGCCGCCCGAAGGTGTACGAGGAGCTCGCCCGTACGGTGCGTTCGCGCGGCGACTTCTACGGCGAGGCGGGCACGGACTGGAACAGGCTCGCCTTCGCCTTCTGGAAGTACCCGGCCGGCAGCCGCCTCGGCTGGCACAACGACGCGGGACAGGGCCGCAGGGGCGAGTTCATCCTCTTCCTGCACGACGAGTGGCGGCCGTCCTGGGGCGGCGACCTGCTGCTGATCGACGAGGACCCGCAGCCCGCGGTCGCGGACGAGCCCGCCGAGGGCGACCTGGTGCGCCGGATGGAGAAGCTGATCGGCCGGAGCACGACCGCCCCGGTGGCCATCATGCCGAAGCCGAACCGGCTCGTGCTCGTGAAGTCCGACACCGTCCACACCATCAGCCGGGTCGACCGCACCGCCGGGGACACCCTGCGCTGCACGCTCACCGGCTTCGTCTCGCACAGCCCGGAGCGGGAGGCCGCCCGGGAGAGCGCCCGCGAGAAGTTCGAGGCCATCCTGGCCGGTTGAGCCGCCCGCACCACACCTGAAACCTGGAGAGCAGTCATGCAGTCGTTGATCGAGCAGCGTCACGAACACCTGGAGCGGTGGATCGCCGAGCAGGGAGTCGAGCGGTCGTCGGTGTCCCGGGTGCTGGAGGGGCTGGAGATCTCGGCCCGCGACGAGATCGTGGACCACACCTCGGGCGGCCAGCAGCCGAACGTCTTCGTACCGGGCCTGTCCGAGATCGCCTGGTGGGACAACGAGCGCTTCCCGTGGATCGCGGACCTGGAGGCCGCGACGGCCGACATCACCGCCGAGTTCGAGAACCTGGGCGGCCTGGCCGGCAGCCGGACCCTGCCCAAGCCGACCGAACTCGCCGACGAGGGCCGCTGGTCGGCGCTGTACCTGTACTACACCGCCAAGGCGTACCCGAGGAACATCAAGGCCTGCCCGAAGACCGTGAAGGCGCTCGAACCCATCCCGGGGGCGCTGGGCTGCGGGATGACGTACTTCTCCGTCATGGACCCGGGCACCCACATCGCGGCGCACACCGGCTACACCAACGCCCACCTGCGCTGCCACCTGGGCCTCGTGACCCCGAAGGGCCCCCGGATCCGGGTGGGCGACGAAACGCGCCAGTGGGAGCGGGGCAAGGCCTTCGTCTTCGACGACTCCTTCGAGCACGAGGTGTGGAACGACAGCGGGTTCGGCCGCGGCGTCCTGCTGTTCGACATCTGGCACCCGGAGCTGACGGAGGTCGAGATCCGGGCCATCGCGCATTTGATGGACGTCTCGCGCAAGCTCATCTACCGCAGCTTCTGGTCGAGCGAGCTCGTCGCGCGGTGACGCCCGCGACACGGGGGACGTGTCACGGGCGTCCACGAGGGGCCGGCGGGTCCGGCCACCGCCCCTACTGGGGCAGGGTGCCCCTGAGCCGGGCTACGAAGGCATAGGGGGCGGCGTAGCCGGTGGCCCACAGGGTGGTGCCGGCGGGGTCGGTGCGCAGCCGCTCGACGTGCGTGGCGCTCAGCGGTGCGGCGGTCTTGACCCAGGACGTGCCGTTCCAGCGGCGCAGCGTGTCGGTGCCGCGCTCGGCGTACAGCCCGACCAGCCACTCGTTGCCGTACTTGGTGTAGGTGCTGACGATCGGTGCGGTGACCTTGTCGGTCCCGCAGATCTTCGGCGTCTGGAACGCGGAGCCGTTCCAGTGCACGGCGGTGCTGCATCCGGCGCCCGTCTCGCGGGCGCCGAGCCACAGGTCCGTCGAGGTGCCGGCGATCTCGCCGCCGGTGGCGTAGAGGCCGCCGGGCAGGGTGGGCGCGGCCATCCGGGTCCAGGTGGTCCCGTTGGAGCGGGCCACGTAGAACTCGGAGGTCTTGCGGTCCACCGACTCGATGGTCCCGGTCACCCAGACGTCGCCCGGACCGGCCTGATGGATCTGCTCCAACCGGACCGAACGCCCGGCGACCTGCGGCAGGGCGGTACGCGCCCAGGCGCTGCCGTCCCAGCGCAGGACGACCGGAACGGACGGCTGGGTCTGCCACTGCGACCAGTCGGTGCCCGCCACGAGGACCTCGCCCGGGGCCGTGGACACGGCGCCCCCGAAGGAGAACCCGTTGGGGAAGCGCCGCTCGGTCCAGGCCTGCCCGTCCCAGTGGTGGGCGGAGGCGGCGCCGAGGGTGGGGACGCCGAGGGCCCACACGTCGTCGGGCGAGGTGCCGGTGACGGCGTCGGCCGATCCGGTGGCCGCGGGCGGGGCGGGCTTCTGGGTCCAGGTGGAGCCGTTCCAGTACGCCATGGTCAGCGGGAAGGTGCAGGCCGGGAAGGCGTCGCAGAACGGGTCGTACGAGGCCTCCACCACGACCGCGGAGTCCGGGCCGAAGGCCACCACCCCGCTGCGCCCGGCGCCCGGTCCCGATCCGTAGCCCGGGACGGGCTGGGTCACGTTCTCCCACGTGCCCGTCGCGGCCTGGGCCGAGGTGGCTCCGGCCACGGTGAGGAGGGCGGCGGACGCGGCGACGGCGAGGCGGCCGAGGGCACGGGTGCGCAGGTTCATCACAGTGCTCCACTGAATCGTGAGACGAAGAGTCCGGTCGTGTCCTGGCCGACGGTCCAGAAGCCGGCTCCGCCGGGCTCCGCCGTGAAGCGGGTGACCGTCGTGCCGGTGGTGCGCGGGGACGGGAGCGGGGACCAGGCCGTGCCGGTCCACTTGCGCAGGCCCGTGGAGCCGCCGTTGGCGATCCAGGTCGTGCCGTACTTCACGACCGAGCTGATCTCGGTCCCGTCACAGGTGGGCAGGGTCGTCCAGGACGCCCCGTTGAAGCGCAGGGAGGTGAAGCAGCCGTCCGCAGTCTTCTTGCCGGTGATCCACAGCTCGGTGGAGGTGCCGGCGATCTGCTGGCGCACCAGGTCGTACGGGGCGTTGAGGGCGGGTACGGCGACCTGGGTCCACGTCGTGCCGTTGAACCGGGCGACGTACATCTCCGTCACCCCCTTGGCCAGCTTCGTCTCGCCGGTGACCCAGATGTCGTTCGGGCCGGCCTGGTGGATGGCGTCGAGGCTGACCGTCCTGCCCACGGGCGTGGGAAGGACCGTCACGGACCAGGCGCCGCCCGACCAGCGCCCCACCGCGGGGCGGCTGGTGGAGGTCGAGGAGTCGATGCCGATGGTCAGGACCTCGCCCCGGGTCACGGCGATGGCATCGCTGCCGCCGCTGAAGGTGCCGGGGAAGCCGTACGTGGTCCAGGTGCTGCCGTCCCAGTGCTCGACGCCCCCGTTGGCGATGCCGCCGGGGTAGCCGAAGGACCACAGGTCGTCGGACGCGGTGCCCGTCGTCCGGCCCGTCGGGTAGTCGTAGCCGTGGCTCGCCCGCTGCGCGGTCATGGCGGAGCCGTTCCAGGCCCACACGTACTCGGGCAGCCAGCAGCCGCCGATCCCGCACGGCCCCTCGTGCTCGGTGATGACGGCCGACGTGGCGGAGAAGGGCACGACCGAGGCCCCGGCCGCCGCGACGCCGTACGGCAGCGGCTGTTGGACGAACTGCCAGCTGCCCGCCGCCTGTGCTCCCTGTGCGGGCAGCAGCGCGGCGGCGAAGCCCAGCAGACCGGCGGCCGCGCCGACCGCGAGCCTGCGGGCCTCCCGTATTCGGAACTTCAAGAGGTGCCTCTCTCTGCAGGCCGGCGCCGCCCGTTGCGGCGCCGGGTGCCGGTGCGCTCAGCCCAGGTCGAAGGTGGTTCCCAGGCCCTGGGCGCGCGCTGCCTCGACCGCGGCGAAGCCGGACATGATGTCCTGCACGCCGAGGCCGAGAGACTTGTAGACGGTCACCGCGTCGGGTCCGCCGCGGCCCGGGTGGCGGCCGAGCAGCACCTCGCCGAGCTCGGCCCGCAGGTGGTCCGGGCCGGCCAGGCCCTGTTCCAGGGCGGCCCGGATGTCGCCGGACTCCGCGAGCGCCGACTCGCGGCTGTCGACGAAGAGTTCGGCGCGGGCGACCGCCTCGGCGGTCAGTTCGCGCTGGTCGGGGAAGGAGCTGCCCACGGCGTTGACGTGGGCGCCCGGGGCGAGGTCGATGGCGTCCAGCAGCGGGGTCGTCGAGGAGGTGGTGGTGCACACCAGGTCGGCGCCGGTGACGGCCTCCCGGGGGCCGGCCACGACCTCGACGTCGATGCCGAGTTCGGCGGCGGCCCAGTCGCGGTAGGCGCCCGCGTTCTCGCCGCTGCGGCTCCACACCCGCACGCGCCGCAGGGTCCGTACCTCCTGCATGGCGCGCAGGTGGCTGCGGGCCTGCACCCCCGATCCGAGGATCGCGAGGTCACCGGCTCCGGGGCGGGCGAGGGTGTCGGTGGCCACGGCGGAGACCGCGGCGGTGCGTACGGCCGTGACGGCCCCGGCGTCGAGCAGGCCGACCGGCTGCGCGGTGTCCGGGTCGAAGACGATGACCATGCCGATGTGCAGGTCGAGCCCGCGGGCCGGGTTCTCCGGCTTGAGGGCCATCACCTTGACGCCGAAGCCCGCGTGCCGCTCCCCCGATACGTGGCCGGGCATGGAGCCGAGCAGTCCGCTCTCCCCGGCGGGCCGGACGATGGTGCGCAGCGGCTGCGCGGCCCGGCCGCCGCTGTAGCGGCGCATGGCCTCGGCCATCACGGGAATGGCGGCGCGGACGGGGTAGACCCGCTGGACGGTGTCCCGGTCGAGGAGCAGCACGTCAGTTCTCCATGACGAAGACGGACCACACCATCTGGATGGTGCGGGTGGAGGAGATCAGCACCAGGTTGTGGCGGCGGGCGGCCGGCAGCGTGGTGAGGGCCAGGTCGGCCTCGCCCTCGCGGACCGCGCGGGCGGCGGCGCTGGTGGAGCTGACCAGGGAGACGTGCGGCTCCCCGAAGGAGTCGTCGAGGAGCTGGCCGATGATCGGCACCGGGGCGGGGTGGCTGGCCACGATGGGCCGGTTCATGTTGGTGCCGCTGGGCAGGGCGACGATGCCGTAGGGCGGGGTCTCCATGAAGAAGGCGCCGGCCAGCTCCAGGCGCGGGTCCATGTAGAACTGGTTGACCCCGGCGTAGGCGTTGGCGACGACGAGGTGGCTGGCCCGCCCGTCGAACAGGGCCTCGCCCGCCTCCTCGTACGTGTCGAACAGGCGCAGGGCGGGGGTGCGGCGGCGGCCGTCGGGCAGCCGCTGCCACAGCTGGCCGGCGGCCTGCTCGCTGCTGGTCCCGGGCGGCCCGAGGGTGGCGACGGCGGTCAGCGGGTGGCGCTCCAGCGGGGGTCTGGTGACCCAGTCGGCCGTCGCGGCGAGGGCCGCGGGGAGCGCGGAGGCCATGGGGATGGGCAGGGTCGCGGTGATCGTCATCGGAAGTCAGCCTCGCTCGATCGGAACGATGGTGAGCCAGTGGTCGTGGCGGGGGTCGCCCTCGCCCCGGACCGTCCTGTCGTACGCCCCGACGATCCGCGTGGTGAGCGGGCCGGGGGCGCCGTCGCCGACGGGGCGGCCGGCGAGGGCGACGACGGGGGTGATGCCGACGCCGGTGCCGGTGAGGAAGACCTCGTCGGCGGTGAGCAGGTCGGGGACCTGGAGGTCGCGTTCGCAGGTCTCGACGCCCATGGCCTCGGCGAGCACCCGGACGGTGTCGCGGGTGATCCCGGGCAGGAGGTCGGCGCTGGGCGGCGGGGTGATCAGGCGGCCGTCGCGCAGGGCGAAGACGTTCGCGGTGCTCGCCTCGGCGACCTGGCCGCGGTCGTTGAGCAGGATCGCGTCGTCGTGTCCGGCGGCCCGTGCCTCCTCCACGGCTAGTGCGCTGTTGACGTAGCCGCCGGTGACCTTGGCCTGGACGGGGATGGCGGAGCTGCGCGGGCGGGTCCAGGAGCTGATCCCGCAGCGGATCCCGCCGGGAGGGGTGTACGCGCCGAGGGTGAAGGCGGTGATGGACACGCTCTCGCTGAGTCCGGTCAGCCGGACGCCGGGCGGGGTGCCGGGCAGCAGGCCGAGTTTGTACGCGATCGGGCGCAGGTAGGTGTCCTGCGCGACGGCGTTGCGGCGCAGCAGGTCGAAGGTGCGCTCGACGAGTTCCTCGGCGGTGTGCTTGACGTCGATGCGCAGCAGCCGGCAGGAGCGCAGGAACCGCTCGTAGTGGTCGTGGGCGCGGAAGATCGACAGCTCGCCGGGCCGGCCGGCGACGGAGTAGGCGCGGATTCCCTCGAAGACGCCGGTGCCGTACTGCAGGCCCTGGGTGGTCAGGGGCAGCCCGACCTCGGCGAAGGGGACGAGGGTCCCGTCGTGGAAGACCCAGGGGGCGACCCCGGGGCGTACGGGCGCGGCCGCGTCCGGGAGGCTCTGGACGGTCATCAGGACCTCCCCGCGGCGATGCCGGCGGCGGCCAGCGCCTCCAGGTCGTGCACGTCGTCGATGCCGGTGCGCAGGTCCACCACGCGGGCGGCCTTCCAGCTGACCATGGCCCCGGTGCTGGTGACGCTGCCGAAGGTGGACTCGCTGACGTCGAGTTCGAGCCCGAGCTCGGCCAGTACGTCGGCCTGCGTCGCGGCGACGGCCTCCAGGTCGGCGGTGCGGCCGGACGGGTGCTCCAGGCGCAGCGACAGCCGGTCGACGCCGTCGGCCCGGTCGATGACGACCTGGTAGTCGAGCCAGCCCCGGACGTGGCGCAGCACCAGGTTCTCCAGGTCGTAGCCGGTCAGGCTGTGGCTGCCGAGCGGGATCCGGTCGCGGACCCGGCCGAGCGCCTCCAGCGTGGGGGCGGGCACGGTCTGGCCGGGGCGGGCGTCGCGCATGCGGACGAGGTCGCCCGTGCGGTAGCGCACGAGGGGCTTGGCACCCTGGTAGAGGTGGGTGACGACGAGTTCGCCCTCGCGGACCCCGGCCGGGTCGCGCTGCGCCCAGCGCCCGGTGTCCGGGTCGATGACCTCGGAGTAGGAGATGAGCGGGGCGGTGTACAGCTTGCCGTCGGCGGCGACGGCGCCCTTGACGCTGGCTTCCTGCGAGGCGTACAGGGCGTTGTGCGCGCGGGCGCCCCAGAGCTCGCCGAGGTTGGCGAGGAGGTTCGGGGAGGCCAGTTCGCCGGTGGTCATGATGACCTGGAGGCGGAAGTCGCGGCGCGGGTCGAGCCCGGCGCGCACGGCGTGCTTGGCGAGGGTCATCGCCATGCCGGGGGTGCAGAACAGGCCGGTGATCGGGAAGTCCCGCATGACCTGGAGGGCCCGCTCGAAGCCGACCATCGGGGAGTGCGGCCACATCTTGGCGACGGTCAGGTTCAGGTTGCGGCAGACGTCCCCGAAGGTGTCGGAGAAGGCGTGCAGTTCGGTGGGGCCGCTGGAGCCGATGACCTGGCCCTCGCCGAACTCCTCGAAGACGGTGCCGTAGTAGTGCGTGAGCACGGTGTTGTTGTGGATCGAGTCGATGTCGTCGCGCGGGCAGGGGGTGGAGCGCCCGGTGGTGCCGGTGGTCTCGTAGAAGATCCAGGCGTCGGACAACGGCCGCGACAGCATGGCCTGCTGTGCGCTGCGCAGGTCTTCCTTGGTCGTGAACGGAATGCCGGCCAGGGTCTCCTCGTCGAGCCGGACGATCCGGTCCGGGTCGACGGCGGCCAGGTGCTCCCGGTAGAAGGGCGAGTTCTGCTTGACGTAGCGGACGGTCTGGCGTGCGAGCGCGGCCTGGTGGGCGTCGACGCGCTCGGCGTCCCACTCCCCCGCGAGGAAGGAACGGTGCTGATCGCGCAGCGTGCCTGCGATCTCGGCGAGTTCCGGCCGGTAGACGGTGTACATGGCGAGCCTCTCTTCTCGTGCGGGGGGTGGCGTGAACATCCGGCCCCGCGGGCGTTGGAGGCGCGGGGTCCGGGAGGGGGAGCGTCAGGCCGCGGACTCGACCAGGTCCGCGATCACCCAGGTGCTGATCTCCTTCCACAGGTCCGCGGACCTCTGGTGGAAGGGGTGGACGAGGTAGCGCCCCAGGGCCGCCTCGTCGGGCACCAGCCCGACGATGGCGTAGTCGTAGGCGACCGGCCGGTCCGTGACGTTGCGACCGGCCTGCCACTGCAGGAGCTCCGGGACCTCGTCGCCGATCCGGACGGCGAGCGCCTCGGCCGCAGCGACCTGCGGGTGCTCCCAGTCGTAGCCGGGCTTGAGCTTGAACAGCGCGATGTGTCGGATCATCGGGTCACCACAGGCTCTCTTCGCTCTCGCCGGAGCCGAAGGCGAGCAGCGCCGCCAGCTCGTCCTCGCCGGCCAGCGGTACGTCGGCCACCACCGCGGCCGGGTCGGCCAGCGCGGCCTCCAGGAAGCGCAGGTAGGCGGAGGCGAACCGGTCGGCGGTCGCCGCGTCGAACAGGTCGGTGTCGTAGCTGAAGACGGCCGTGGTGCCGGCCGGCTCCTGCTCCAGGCGCAGCACCAGGTCGACCTGACCCTCCTGCTGCGGTACGTCGATCAGCGCGAGGCCCAGTCCCTCGCACTCCAGCGCCGGGCCCTCGGCGAGCCCCCGGGGCACGGTCGGGACGGGCGGATCCATCCGGTCCATCTGGAGCAGGAACGCCCCGATCCGGAACAACGGGGAGCCGACCGGGCGCGGACCGATCAGGGTGCACGGATAGCGGGCGTTGACCATCCCGCCGAGGATCCCCTCGCCGGCGGCGGTGGCGGCCCCGGCGAAGGTGGTCGTCGAGGTGAACCGGCCCCGCACGACCAGGGTGTTGAGGAAGCAGCCGATCAGGTCGCGGGTGTGGCGGCCCAGGCGGTTGCTGGCGGGGACGCCGACGAGGAAGTCGTCCTGCCCGGTCCAGCGGGCCACCAAGGACTGGAAGACGCCGAGGTGGAGGGCGAAGGGAGTCTGCCCGATCTCCTTGGCGCGGGCGGCGATCCGGTCGGTGAGCCCCTGGTCGAGCGGGACGGCCACGGTGTCCCCGCGGTGTCCGGGGCGCGGCGGCCGGGGCCGGTCCAGGGGGAGTTCGGCGGCCGGGACGCCGTCGGTGAGCTCCTGCCAGTACGCGGCTCCGCGCAGCCCGGCGGGGGACTCCAGGTAGGACTGCTCCTCCGCGACCCGGTCGGCGTAACTGCTCGTCAGCGGGCGCCACTTGGGCTCCTCGCCGGTCGTGACGGCCCGGTAGGCGTCGAGCAGGTCGCGGAGCAGCAGCGAGCGGGAGGTGAAGTCGCCGATGATGTGGTGCGTGGCCGGGACGAGCGCGAAGTCGTCGTCGGAGCGCCGCAGCAGGACGACGCGCAGCGCGCCGGTCTCCTCCAGCACGAACGGCCGCTCGCCCTCCTCGCGGGCCAGCCGCCGCAGCTCGTCCTCGTCGATGCCGGGTACGTCGCGGACCTCCAGGACCGCGAGCGGCTCGGCGCTCTCCTCGCGCACGGGCACGCCGTCGACCTCGGTGAAGCGCGAACGCAGCTGCGCCTGGCGGCGGACGGTGCGGTCGACGGCCTCGGCGAGCGCGGCCACGTCGAGCGGGCCGCGGACGCGCAGGGGCATCACGATGTTGTAGACGGAGCTGTCCGGCGAGATCCGGTAGGCCGCCCACATCATCCGCTGGACGGCACTGAGCGGGGCGCTCATCCGCAGCCTCCGGCGTGGCTCATGTCGGTGGTGCGCCCGCCGAGGAGCGCGAGCTCGCGATCCTCGAACGCCCCGGCCAGGGCGGCCGCGGAATCCGGGACCTGCACGGGGACCTCCGCCGGGACCACCGGGGCCTCCGGGAACGACGCCGTGAAGTCGGCCAGCCGGTCCAGGCCCCAGTAGGGCTCCGAGCCGTTCACGAAGTACGGCACGCCGAAGACCCCGTCGCGCTGGATGTCCTGGAGGGCCCGTACGCCCTGCGCGCGGATCTCCGGGTCGGTCACCGCACCGGCCGCCTCCTGCGGGTCCAGGCCGATCGACTCGGCGAGGTCGCGCACGGTGGCCGGCGAGCAGATGTCGCGCCCCTCCTGCCAGCGGGCGCGCGAGACGCGCTCGACCCACTCGATGCCCTTGCCGTGCCGTTCGGCGACGAACCAGGCGAGGTGGGCCGGCTCCCACCACGGGTCCTTGTCCACCGGCCAGGTCACCGACAGCCCGCGGGCCGTCGACAGCCGGCGGACGTCGCGCAGGATGTAGAACTGCTTCGCGCGGGACATCGGCGTGTACGGGAACTCCCCGCCGGCCTCGCCGAGCAGCCGGGCGCTGGTCGCGTCGGGCTCCCAGAACGGCCGCCACTGGAGCCGGGCGGCGAGCTCCGGATGGTGTTCGCGCAGCTCCAGCAGCGCGAACCACGAATACGGGCTGCGCAGGCTGAAGTAGAAACGGGGTGGCTTGGGCGCGCGCGCCATGGGCCGACTCCTTTCGAAGGGGGCTGGTCCGGTCCGGACCCGGCTCAGACGACGAGTCCGCCGTCGACCTGGAAGACCTGGCCGGTGATGTAGGCGGCGCGCTCGGAGGCGAGGAAGGACACCAGCTCGGCGACCTCCTCGGCGGTGCCGAAGCGGCCGAGGGGGATCTTGGCGGTCATCTCCTTGACGTGCTTCTCGGAGAGTCCCGCGACCATGTCGGTGTCGATGAAGCCGGGGGCCACGGCGTTGGCCCGCAGGCCCGCCCGCCCGGCCTCCTTCGCCAGGGCCCGGGTGAAACCGATGATCCCGGCCTTGGACGCGGAGTAGTTGGTCTGCGTGGCATGGCCGGCGGCCGCCACCGAGGACAGGGTGATGACGGTCCCGCGGCGGCGCTTCATCATCGGGAAGGCCACGGCCTTGGCGAAGTTGAAGGTGCCGTCCAGGTTGGTGCGCAGTACGTCGTCCCAGTCCTCGTCCTTCATCATCGCCAGGTGGCTGTCGCGGACGATGCCGGCCGCCGTGACCAGCACCTCGACGGGGCCGAACTCCTCCTCGACCTCCGCCACCAGGGCGCGGACGGCGTCGCGGTCGGTGACGTCGGCCTTGCGGACGAGGACCCGGCCGCCGTGCTCCGCGGCCGACTTGGCGGTCAGCGCCGCGGCCTCCTCGTTCGACTGGAAGCACAGCGCCACGTCGTAGCCGTCGCGGGCCAGGGTCTCCACGATCGCGCGGCCGATGCCGCGCGATCCTCCGGTGACGAGCGCCACCGGCCGTACTGCTGCGGCGGGGCCGCTTGTCTCGGACATGCTCGTCCGCCTTCCTCAGGGGTGGGTGGTCGGAATTACGCGCCCAGGCGCAGCAGTCCGGCGCCGGCCGTGCCGTCCCGGTCCACGGCGGTGACGAGCGCGAGACGCCCGTGCAGTGCCGGGTCGGCGGCCGACTCGGCGAGGACCGCGGCGATCTGGAACGCCCCGGACGCGGCGGAGGTGTCGCCGATGAGCCGGCGCGGGGTGAGCGTCAGGTACGGGCCGGGCAGCGCCTGAAGGGCGGCCTCCTCCTGCTTGCCGAGTACGCCCGGCGGCAGTCCGGGGGCGACCAGGGCCAGCTCCTCGGGCCGGGCGCCCGCGGCTTCGAGTACGTCCGCCACGCAGCGCTCCAGCGCGGACTGCGCCCGGTGGCTGTCGGGGAAGGCCCGGAAGCGCAGCCCGAGCACCGAGGCGAGCGGGGTGCGGCCGCCGGCCAGTGCGCCCGCCGCGCTCTCCAGGACGAACAGTGCGGCGCCCTCGCCCAGCGGCTGCGGGTCGTCGCCGCCGTGGTCGGCGACGTGCTCCAGCCGGGCGCGCTGCGGGGAGAACTCCTCGACGGCGCCGGCCAGCAGGGTGTTCGCATGGCCGCCGCGCAGCAGCCGGGAGGCGTAGTTGAGGGCGAGCAGACCGGTGGCGGCGCCGCCGGACACGGTGACGTTGGGCCCCTTGAGGGTGTGCCGGATGGCGCTCTGGCCGGCCGGGCAGTTCATCACCGTGTTGGGGAACTTCGCCGGGTCCACGTGGAACGGCTTCTCGCCGGTCAGCGCCGACTCCGTGAAGTCCATGATCGACTGCACGCTGCCGGAGGTGCCGAGCACCAGCCCGGTGCCCTCGGCGTCGGCCTCCAGGCCGTCGCCGTAGTCGGCGAGCAGCATGCCCACCGTCGCGGCGGCGATGCCGGTGACCCGGTCCATGGACCGGGTGCCCTTCTTGCCGAGCACCTCACGGACGTCGAAGCCGGGGATCAGCCCGGCCTCCTCGTACGGGACGGGCCACTGCGCGCCGTCCAGCGGGGCCAGGGCGCTGCGCCCGGCCCGCAGGCCGGAGGTGAACTCCTCGCGCCCCAGCCCGTACGGCGAGGAGACGGCCCAGCCGGAGACGACCAGCGAGGCGGCGGGTGCGGCGACCTGTGCGGGGGTTGGTGCGGCGTTCTGTGCGGGGGTTGGTGCGGCGGTCTGTGCGGTGGCTTCCACTTCGGGCACGGTGGCCCTCCTCTCAGGACGCTGCGGCATCGGGACCGTCCCAACGGCCCATCACGAGCACGGCGTTGTTGCCGCCGAAGGCCAGTCCGTTGTTCTGGACGACCTTCAGGTCGGCGGGCACGGCCTCGTTGGGCACGCAGTCGACACCGCACTCGGGGTCGGTCTCGCGGTGGTTGACGGTGGGCGGGACGAAGCCCTCGCGCAGGGCGAGCGCGCAGGCCGCGGCGCCGAGGGCGCTGGCGGCGCCCATGGTGTGGCCGATCATGGACTTGATGGAGATGGTGCGCGGCAGGTCCTCGCCGAACACCTGTCGGATGGCGCCCACTTCGGTGACGTCGTTGGCCTTGGTGCCGGTGCCGTGGGCGGAGATGAAGTCCACGTCCTCGGGGGTGATCCCGGAGTTGCGGTGGGCCGCCTTGATGCAGCGGGCGATGCTGTCGCCGTCCGGGGCCACGGGGTGGCTCGCGTCGCAGGACAGCCCGTACCCGAGGACCTCGGCGTAGATCCGCGCGCCGCGGGCGAGCGCCGACTCCAGGGACTCCATGAGCAGGATCCCGGCGCCCTCGCCGGTCAGGATGCCCTGCCGGTCGCTGTCGAAGGGGCGGCAGACGTCCGGGGCTATGGTGCCGAGGCGGTAGAAGCCGGTGAAGGTCTTGAAGCACAGCGCGTCCGCGCCGCCGCACAGGGCCATCTCCACGTCGCCGGTGCTGATGGCGTCGTAGCCGTACCCGACGGCGTAGTTGCCGGCCGCGCAGGCCGTGGCGACGGTGACGGTCTCCACGTCCTCCAGGCCCAGCTCCCGGACGATCCCGGCGGACAGGCGGCCCGGCCACACCCGGCGGGCGACGACCGGGTCGAGGCGGTCCTCGCCGGCCGCGACCTGCACGCCGACCAGGTGGTCGAGGTCCCGGGACTCTCCGTCCGTCGTGCCGACCGAGACCAGGGAGCGCCTCGCCCGTACGTCGTCCTCGGTGAGCCCGGCGTCGGCCACGGCCATCCGGCCGGCGGCCACGGCGAACTGCGAGGCCCGGCCGAGGTCGTCGGCGGGCAGCCGGCGCAGGTACGCGTCGGCGTCGAAGTCGGTGATCTCACAGGCGTTGGCGTGCGCGAAGCCCTCGGTGTCGAAGGCCTCGATGGGTTTGGCGCCGCTGCGCCCCTCGCGCAGGCCCTCGGCGAAGGCGCCGACTCCCGTGCCGATGCTCGTCACCACGCCCAGGCCGGTGATGACCACGCGGTGCCGGGCGCCCTGGGCCTGCCCGGCGGCGTTCTCGGTCGACGGGAGGCTCACTTGCCCTCGGCCTCCGCCACGACGCGGTACACGCCCTCCAGGTTCGTCATGCGGCTGAGCTCGGACTGTTCGAGGGTGATGCCGAAGACGCGCTCCAGGCTGGCGAGGATCTCGATGGCCCGCAGGGAGTCCGCGTCGTGCTCCTCCTTGAAGAGGCTGGTCTCGGTGACCTCGTCCAGTTCGAGTTCGAGGATGTCGCAGACGATGTCCTTGATCTCGGCCTTGCGTTCGGCGTCGAGGCCGGTCTCGGTGGTGTTGACGCTCATCACTGCCTCCAGGCAAAAACGGTTCACGAGCTGATGACAGTGATTCTTCGAAGCCGCGCTATCCGTGCCCTATACGGGTTCTGTCCGGGTCCCCCGCGGGGCGCGGGGACACGAAAGCGGGGGGGGGGGGGGGGGGGGGGGGGGGGGGGGGGGGGGGGGGGGGGGGGGGGGGGTGGGGTGGCCTCTGGCGCACCAACCAGGAGGAAGTC